>DAIMFV010000130.1:0-9481 GCA_036724365.1 Acidimicrobiales bacterium
CGAACGGCTCCGGGTAGTTGTGGATCGTGTAGCCGCCCGTCGTCTGCGCGGCGAGCCACAACGGAAGCGCTGAGGGAGCTGTCGTGTTCAAGCGAATCACCTGGATGGGCATCGGGATGGCCGTGGGCGCCACCGGAGCGTTCCGCGCCAAGCGCAAGGTCGAGGCGACGATCGACCGCTACCTGCCCGAGCAGGTGGCCGACCGGGCCGCGGCATCGGCGCGCGGGGTGGGCCACGTCGTGCGGGCCGCCGCCCAGGAGGGCCGGGACGTGATGCGGGCCACCGAGTCCGAACTGCGGGCCCGGGTGGAGGCCCGCACCTACGTGGGCGACCGCCCCGTCCAGGCCGGCACCGCCGCCCTGGGACCCGCCGCGGCAGCGGGCGGCACGGGCGGGCCACCCGGTCCCCGGCGCCAGAGTCGCACGGCGAGCACCGGGGGCCAGGCACCCACCGGTCGCCGACGGTCCCGCCGCTGACCGGGGGAGCCGCAACGGGCCGGGCGCGGCGCGGGACCCGCCGCCTCGGGGTGCGATCCGCTTCCGGAGGGCTCGGCCCGCGCCGGTAGGGTGGACGGACCCGTCAGCGCGGCCGCGCCGGCACCACCCCCGCCATCCTGGAGGCCCTGGAACCATGAACGCCCACGAGCTGCGACGCGCGTGGACCGAGTTCTGGGTCGCCCGGGACCACACCGACGTGCCCTCGGCCGGGCTGATCCCGCACCATCCGTCCGCGCCCATGTTCACCAACTCGGGGATGATGCCGTTCGTGCCCTACTTCGTGGGTGAGGAGCAGGTGCCGTTCCGTCCGCCCCGGGCCTCGTCCATCCAGCGCTGCGTGCGGGCCGGCGGCAAGCACAACGACCTCGACGCCATCGGTCGTTCACCCCGTCACCTCAGCTTCTTCGAGATGCTCGGCAACTTCGCCTTCGGCGACTACTTCAAGGCCGAGTCGATCCGTTGGGCGTGGGAGTTCTCCACCGAGGTCCTGGGCCTCGACGGCGACCGCATCTGGGTCACCTGCCACGTCGACGACGACGAGGCGGCCGAGCTGTGGGTGAGCGAGGTCGGGTTCCCGGCCGAGCGCATCCAGCGCCTCGACAAGGACAACTTCTGGGAGATGGGCGACACCGGCCCGTGCGGTCCCAGCTCCGAGCTCTTCTGGGACTTCGGTCCCGAGCACGGCCCCGCCGGAGGCCCCGCCGATCCGGCCGCCGAGCACCGCTACGTGGAGTTCTGGAACCTGGTGTTCCAGGAGTCCTTCCGCCAGCCCGACGGCAGCCTCCGGCCGCTCGAGACCAAGAACATCGACACCGGTGCCGGGCTCGAACGGATGCTCTGCGCCACGATCGGCTCGCCCAGCGTCTACGACACCGACGAGTTGCGGGCCCTGGTCTCGATGGGCGAGCAGCTCACCGGCACCAGGCTCGGCGCCGACCCCCAGTCCGACGTGGCCCTCAAGCTCCTCGCCGACCACGCCCGCACCATGACCTTCCTCGTGGCCGACGGGGTGGTGCCGTCCAACGAGGACCGGGGCTTCGTGCTCCGTCGCATCATCCGCCGGGCCATCCGCTTCGCCTACCTGCTCGGCGTGGAGCAGGCCGTCACCCCGGCGCTGGCCGAGCGCACGGTGGAGCTGATGGGCGGCGCCTACCCGGTGCTGCTGGAGAACGCCGACACCGTGGTGGGGGTGCTGGGCCGGGAAGAAGAGCAGTTCCGTCGCACGCTGCGCAGCGGCCTGGGCATCCTCGACTCGGCGCTGGACGACCTGCCGGCCGGCGGTGAGCTGGCCGGTTCGGTGGCCTTCCAGCTCCACGACACCTACGGGTTCCCGCTCGACGTCACCAGCGAGATCGTGGCCGACCGGGGCTTCGGGCTGGACCGGGCCGGGTTCGAAGCGGCCATGGCCGACCAGCGCCGCCGGGCCAGGGAAGCCGGCAAGAAGGGCGGGCTGGACGTGGGCGCCCACGCCGACGCGGTGCAGGCGGTGCTCGACGCCCACGGCACCACCGAGTTCGTGGGTCGCGAGGTCGACCGCACCGAGGCCACCGTCGTCGGAGTCGTGCCCGCCGCCGACGGCACGGTGGGTGTGTTCCTCGACCGCACCCCTTTCTACGCCGAGTCGGGCGGCCAGGTGGGCGACACCGGCACCCTCGCCGGTGTCGACAGCGGGTTCACCGCCACCGTGGTCGACACGGTCAACGCCCTCCCCGGGCTGCACCGACACGTGGTGGAGGTGACCGGGGGCGAGGTGGCCGTGGGCGACCGGGTGCACGCGGCCATCGACGTAGACCGGCGCAACGCCATCCGTCGAAACCACACCGGCACCCACCTGCTCCACTGGGCGCTGCGCGAGGTGCTCGGCTCCCACGTGAAGCAGCAGGGCTCCTGGGTCGGGCCCGACCGGCTCCGCTTCGACTTCAGCCACTTCGAGGCGGTCACCCCCGAGCAGGTCGTGGCCATCGAGGACCTCGTGAACCGTGATGTGCTCGCCAACGACGTGGTGAACCACTTCGAGACCTCCAAGGACGACGCCACCAGCAGGGGCGCCATCGCCTTCTTCGGCGAGAAGTACGGAGACGTGGTGCGGGTGCTGGAGGCCGGCCCGCACTCGATCGAGCTGTGCGGAGGCACCCACGTCTCGCGCACGGGCGACATCGGCCCGGTGAAGATCATCTCCGAGACGTCCATCGGCTCCAACCTGCGGCGCATCGAGGCCGTCACGGGCACTGGTCCCATCGAGCGGATCCGGCGCGAGGAGGCCGAGCTGGCCACCGCCGCCGAGCGGATCGGCGTCCCCCGGCCCGAGCTCCTCGAGGGGATCGACAAGCGCCTGGCGGAGCTGCGCGACCTCCGGGCCGAGGTGAAGGCCCTGCGGGCCAAGCTGGCCACCGGCGGCGCCGCCGACCTGGCTGCGTCCGCCGTCGAGGGTGTGGTGGTGGCGCGGGTCGACGGGCTCGCCCGCGACGATCTCCGGAGCCTCGGCGTGGCGGTGCGGGCCCAGCCCGGCACCCGCCCCGCCGTCCCCATCCCCGCCCCCGAGGGAGGGGGCGTGGCCCTGGTGGCGGCCACCGCCGATGCCGACCTGGACGCGGCCGCCCTGATCGCCGACGCCGCCCGCACGGTGGGCGGTGGCGGTGGCAAGGGCCGCGACCTGGCGGTGGCCGGCGGGCGGGACGCGTCCCGCATCGACGAGGCCCTGGAGCAGGCCCGCGCTGCTGCCGGGCTGGGCTGAGGGTGCGGGTGATGGCCCTCGACCTGGGTTCCCGCCGCATCGGCGTGGCCGTGTCCGACTCCGACGAGCGGGTGGCCACGCCGGTCACGGTGCTCGCCCGCCACCGGGATCGCCCCCGGCTCCACCGCGAGATCGCGGAGCTGGTGGCCGAGTGGGAGGCCGAGCAGGTGGTGGTGGGGCTTCCCATCGACCTCGCCGGCGAGATCGGCCCGGCGGCCACCGCGGTGCTGGCGGAGTGCGACGAACTGGCCGCGGCCCTACCGGTGCCGGTGACCACCCACGACGAGCGCCTCACCACGCGGATCGCCGACCGCAGCCTCCGGGAGCGGGGCGATCTGGACGGGCGCGACCGCCGCAAGGTGGTCGACATGGTGGCGGCGTCGGTGATCCTGCAGGACTGGCTCGACCGTCGTCGGGGGTTGGCGGGACCATCACCGGAAGCAGGCGAGGCCACGTGACCGATCCCCTCGACCCCGCGGGCCCCGCGGCGCCGCCCCGTCGTCCCCTCTCCGGGGCGGGCGGGGCCGACCACGAGCACGACGACCACGACGAGCACGACGAGCACGACGACCACGACGACCACGACGACCACGACATCTGGGACGACGAGGCCTGGGACGACGACCACGACGACGACCACGGTTGGCACCCGGCGGGCCGTCGCCGGCTGTTCGTCGCCCTCGGCGCGGTCGCCCTGGTGCTCTGCCTGCTCGCCGGGGTCACGTGGGTCTGGTACGGCCGCCAGGTGAATCCGCCCGGAGGCCCGGGCGAGCGGGTGGCGGTGGAGGTGCCCACCGGGGTGTCGGTCCGGGGCATCGGCGCCATCCTCGAGGACCGCGGGGTCATCTCCAACGCGAGCGTGTTCAACTTCTACGCCGGCCGGCGGGGCGCGGGCCCGTTCCAGGCCGGGGTGTACGAGCTGCGCCAGAACTCCGACTTCGATCTGGTCCTCGACACCCTCGCGGCCGGGCCCTCCGAGCCGGTGCTCGCCGAGCCCGCCGACACGGTCTCGATCCCCGAGGGGCTCACGGTGGGCCGCATCCTCGACCGGTTGGTCGAGGGCGTCGCCGACACCGATCGCACCGAGCTCCAGGCCGCGCTCGACGCCGGCGAGATCGAGTCGTCGCTCCGTCCGGCCGACCAGCCGAGCTACGAGGGCCTGTTGTTCCCCGCCACCTACGAGGTGGGAGAGGGCGTCACCGGCCTCACGCTCCTCCAGGACATGGCCATCGAGATGGAGGATCGCCTGGAGCGCCTCGACGTCGATGCTGCCCGAGCCCGTCTGGCCGAGCAGTGGGGCCTGGAGCTCACCGACTACGACTTCTTGAAGGTGGCGTCGATGGTGCAGGCCGAGGCCGGCAACGTCGAGGAGGCGCCGCAGATCGCCACGGTCATCTACAACCGCCTCGCCCAGGGGATGCCGCTCGGGATCGATGCGGTGGACCGCTACGGCGCAGAGCTGGCGGGCACCGAGGTCGACTTCACCGACGGCGACCTCCCGTACAACACCCGGCGCCGCCCGGGCCTGCCTCCCACGCCGATCGCCGCCCCCGGTGAGTTCGCCCTGGAGGCCGCGCTGGTCCCGGCTGACGGCGACTGGCTCTACTACGTCCTCCAGGAGGAGCGGTCCCACGTGTTCGTGGTCACCAACGCCGAGTTCCTGGAAGCCAAGCGCATCTGCCGCGAGCGGGACCTCGGCTGTGGTTGAACCGACCGCGCCCTGGTCGCCGTCGGGTTCCACCCGCCTGGTCGCCGTCATCGGCCACCCCGTCGGCCACTCCCGGTCGCCGGCGCTCGCCAACGCCGCGTTCCGTGCCGCCGGCCTGGACTGGACGATGGTGGCCTTCGACGTCGCCGAGGGAGCGGCCGAGGCGGCGATCCACGGCGTCCGGGCGCTCGGAATCGGCGGGCTGATGGTCACCATGCCCCACAAGGCGGCGGTGATCCCGGCCCTCGACTCGCTCACCCCGACGGCTCGTGCGCTCCACGCGGTCAACTCCATCTCCTGGGTCGATGGCGCCCTCGTCGGCCACAACACCGACGGCGAGGGCCTGGTGAGCTCGTTGCGCCACGACACCGGGTTGGAGGTGGCCGGGCGGCGCTGTGTGGTCGTGGGTGCCGGGGGAGCGGCCCGGTCGGTGGTGCACGCACTGGCTGGGGCCGGAGCCGCCGAGGTGGTGGTGGTGAACCGGACCGCCGAACGCGCCGCGTCGGCGGCCCTCCTGGTCGGGCCGGTGGGTCGGGTGGGGTCCCCGGCCGACGTGGCGAACGCCGACCTGGTGGTGAACGCCACCTCCGTGGGCATGGGCGCGGCCCCTGGTGCACCCGGTCCCGTGCCGTTCCCGATCGACCTGCTGCAACCCGGCCAGGTGGTGGTCGACCTCGTGTACCAGCCGGTGGTCACCCCGTTGCTGGCTGCGGCGGGCGCTCGGGGTGCCCGTCCCGTGGACGGGATCGGCATGCTCGTGCACCAGGCGGCCCTCTCGCTCGAACGGTGGACGGGCGCTCCACCGGACCTGGCGGCGATGCAGCTGGCCGCTCGAGGCGGGTGAGCCGGGCTGCACCACCGGCCTCGCCGTTCCGGGGAGACCTGGACTTACCGGGGCCGATCCCTTGATTCGGGTCGTTCCGTGCCGATCGAACCAGTGGCAAAACCGCTCCACCGTCCGAGGAGGACCCCGTGGCCCTGCAGGGTGACCTTCAATCTTTCGCACTCAACGACGTGCTGCGCCTCCTGGCCGGTACCGCCAAGTCCGGCCGGCTGGCCGTGGCGGGCGACGACCGCACCGGCGACCTGTGGCTCGACGGTGGCCAGATCGTGGGCGGTGGGGTGAGCAGCGCCCCGCACGCCACCGAGGTGGTCGACGTCGTCTTCGAACTGCTGCGGTTCGACGGCGGGTCGTTCGCCTTCCACGACGACGAGCAGGCCCCCGATGCCTCCGAACCCACCGACGTCGACGCCGCCATCACGCAGGCCGAGGGCCTCCTGCAGGAGTGGGCCGAGGTCGAGGTCGTCGTGCCCTCGATGGACTCGTGGGTCACGTTCGCCCGCGAGATCGAGGGTGATCAGACCACGGTGTCCGCCGATCAGTGGCGGGTGCTGGCTTCGCTGGGTGCGGGCCTCACCGTGCGTGAGCTGGGCCAGCAGTTCGAGCAGACCGACCTCGGTGCCTCCCGCCAGGTGAAGGGCCTGGTCGAAGCCGGCCTGGTCAGCCTCGGCGATGCGCCGCCCGAGCGACCCGACCGGGTCGTGGCCAGCGCTGCGCCCGTGGCCGAAGCCCCGGTCGAGCGCGACGACCTCTCGGTGCTGCGGGCCGACGACGGACCGGTCGTCATCGAGACCAGCGAGGACGCCCTGCTGCCGGAGCCCCTGCCGAACGAGAGCACCTCCTTCGAGGGCGGCCTGAACGACCTGGCGGCCGTCGATGGGCGGAGCGACGAGTTCGACGACATCGACGACATCGACGACGCTGCTGACACCGGCGAGCCGGCGACCTTCGACGCCGAAGCCGAGGCCGCCCACGGCATCGAGTTCGGCGAGCCCGATCCGCCGGTCACCCGCTTCGACGGGGTGCCCGAGCCGGCCGAGGCCGAACCGTTCGGTGCCGCCGACGACTTCTTCGGGTCCACCGACCCCGACGAGGCGTCCACCGGGGAGGCCGATGCCGACCCTTTGGCCTCGACGCCCTCGACCGACGCCGGCGACGGCTCGGACGACGGCGATGATCCCGACCGTGGGGCACTGCTCGACTTCCTCTCCTCGGTGAAGCCCTGACCCCCACGGTCCTCGGACTGCTGTTGGTGGCTCCCGCCCTCGCGGTGGGGTCGTTCCTGAACACACTCATCGTCCGGGCCCCCACCGAGGAGGGGATCCTGCGGCCCGGGCCCCACTGCGTCGATTGCGACGCCAAGCTCGGGTTCGCCGATCTGGTGCCGGTGGTGTCGTGGATCTGGTCCCGGGGCCGGTGCCGGCACTGCGGCGAACCCGTGCCCGTCGGCTACCCGCTGGTGGAGGTGGCCAACCTGGTGCTCTGGATGCTGGCCCTGGCCCGCTTCGGGGTGGCCTGGGAGCTCCCGATCTACCTCACCCTGTTCTCGGTGTTGCTCGCGCTGTCGGTCATCGACCTCGAGCTGTACCTGCTCCCGAACCGGATCACCTACCCGTCGATCGTGGCCTCGATCGTGGCCGTCCCGGTCCTGTCCGTCGCCTTGCGCCACGACCCGGGTCTGTCGATCCGGTCGGCCTACCTCGGGGGCCTGGGCTACGCCGGGTTCCTCCTGGTGATGCTCCTCTTCTACGAGGTCGTGGTGCGCAAGGAGGGCATGGGCATGGGCGACGTGAAGCTCGCCATCCTGCTGGGGATCTGGGTCGGTTGGATCCACCTGTTGCTCGTGGCCTACGCCCTGATCTTCGCCTGTGTCATCGGGGTGGTCGTGGGGGTCGGCGTGCTGATCGTCCGGCGAGCGAGCAGGGCGTTCCCGTTCGGGCCGTGGCTCGCCCTCGGAGCGATCATCGCCATCCTCCGCAGCGAAGCCATCCTGTCGTCGCTGAACCGCATGGGTGCCTCCTGGTGAGCTTCGTCCGGTCCGCGACGCCCCGGTAGGTTTGCGCCGTGCTCCGCTACCTCACCGCCGGCGAATCCCACGGACCAGCGCTCGTCGTGGTGATCGAGGGCCTCCCGGCCGGCCTCGAGATCTCGGTCGAGGAGATCGGCCACGAACTGGCCCGCCGCCGCCTCGGATACGGGCGCGGCCCCCGCATGCGCTTCGAGCAGGACGTCGTCACGCTGGTGGGCGGTGTGCGCCACGGCCGCACCCTGGGCTCACCGGTGGCCATCGAGATCGCCAACTCGGAGTGGGAGCGCAGCCCCGAGAAGTGGCAGCAGGAGATGTCGCCCCGGGCCGAGGACGGTCCCACCCGGGCGCCGCTCACCCAGGTCCGCCCGGGTCACGCCGATCTGGCCGGCATGCAGAAGTACGGCCTCACCGACGCGCGTGACGTGCTGGAGCGGGCGTCGGCGCGGGAGACCGCAGCGCGCGTGGCGGCGGGTGCCGTGGCCAAGAAGCTGCTCGCATCGTTGGGTGTGGAGATCGTGTCGCACGTGATCCAGATGGGCGCGGCTCGCGCCAGTGGCACGGTGCGACCCGGTCCCGGCGACCTCGACGCCGTCGACGCCAACGAGGTCCGCTGCCTGGACCCCGACGCCGCCCAGGCGATGGTGAACGAGATCAAGGAGGCGGCCAAGGACGGCGACTCGCTCGGTGGCGTGGTCGAGGCCATCGCCTACGGGGTGCCGGTGGGGCTCGGTAGCCACGTGCACTGGGATCGCAAGCTCGACGCCGCCCTGGCGCAGGCCGTCATGAGCATCCAGGCCGTCAAGGGGGTGGAGATCGGCGACGGCTTCGAGGTCGCCGGCCGCCGGGGGAGCGAGGCCCACGATCCGATCACGTGGTCGGCCGACGGTGGCTACGAGCGTGGCTCCACCCTGGCCGGCGGCGTGGAGGGCGGCATCTCCACCGGTGAGCCCCTGGTGGTGCGGGCGGCCATGAAGCCGCTCGCCACCCTCAACCGTCCCACCCTCGCCACCGTCGACACCGCCACCAAGGAACCGGGCGTGTCGTTCAAGGAGCGCACCGACGTCACCGCCGTGCCCGCCCTGGGCGTGGTGGTGGAGACCATGGTGGCGCTGGTGCTCGCCCAGGAGGCCACCCGCAAGTTCGGGGGCGACTCCCTGGCCGAACTGGTGCGGAACCACCTCGCCTCGGTGGCTGCCCTGGCGGCCGGTCCTGTCGGTGCCTGACCGCCCGCCCACCACAGCCGTGGTGCTGGTGGGCCTGATGGGCTCGGGCAAGACCACCGTGGGCAAGAAGGTGGCCAGGCTCCTCGGCTGGCGCTTCCTCGACGGCGACGTGGAGTTGGAGGCCCGTTCGGGTCGGTCGGTGGCCGAGTGGTTCGCCGACGCCGGGGAAGACGCCTTCCGCCGGGCCGAGGCCGACCTCCTGGAGGCCGCGCTGGCCGAGACCGCCACCTACGGGCCCGTGGTGGTGGGTGCCGGCGGTGGGGTGGTGGTGACCCCGGCCAACCGCGACCGGCTGCGGGCCGACGACGTGGCGGTCGTGTACTTGCACGCCGACGCGCCGTTCCTGGCCTCACGGACCCAGCGCAAGCCGCACCGCCCGCCCCTCACCGACGAGCCGGTCGAGGTGCTCGGGCGCATGTACGACGACCGCGACCGGCCCTACCGCGAGG
>DAIMFV010000131.1:0-7959 GCA_036724365.1 Acidimicrobiales bacterium
GGGCATGGGTGCTCCTCGTTCCTGCTCGGTGGGCGAGGAGGAACGTACGGAGCACGGGTGCACGCCGGCCGTGTGGGAGGCGGCGGTCGGGTGGACCCTGGGTGAACCTTCGGACGCAGCCGGGCCGAGCCGGACGTGCGGTGGGCCCGGGCCGCGGTCGTCAGGGCAGGAAGGGGTCGCAGTCGCCGTAGGTCATCATGTTCACCAGTGACGAGGCCGCCCCCAGGAGCTGGCTCTGGTCGGTGTCGTCGTACGCTGCCGGTCCCTCGGCCACGATGCGGTCGAGGTTCGTGATGTGCGGCGTGATGTCGTCGATCAGGGACTGGGGGAACCGGCCCCAGTCGGGCAGGCTCTGGGTGATCACCTGCTGGAGCGCAACCGCGTCGCCGTGGCGGGTGAGCGGCTGGGTGGCCCACACCGGGGTGGCGTAGCCGCCGCCCGGTCCGGGTCGGGCCAGGGTCTCGGCCGTGGCGTACAACACGTCGACCTGTTGGCCGAGCTTCGCCCAGTCGACGGCGAGCTCGTCGTCCTTCGGGGTGTGGTAGCAGGGCCCGGTGGAGTCGGTGAAGAACACGGTGGGCACCTGCTTGCCCAGGAACGGGGCGTAATCGCTGCGGTACAGGCCGAAGATCCCGCTGAGCTGGGTGCCCTGGAGCGAGGTGCCCCCGTAGGCGTCGGCGACCACGTCCTGCAGGACGGCGCCACCGCTCTCGGCGCCGATGGCGAAGGTGCGGGTCTGCAGCGTGGGCAACAGGTTCGACCCCTGGATGTCGAGGTTGAGGTACGCCACCGTCTGAGCCAACGGGATGACCGGGTTGTCGACGTAGTGGCGCGAGCCGAGCAGCCCGTCCTCCTCGGCGTCCCAGAGCACGAACGCCACCGATCGCTCGGGTGGATCGGCCGCGAAGCGATCGGCCAGCTCCAGCACCATGGCCGTGCCCGCGGCGTTGTCGGTGGCGCCGTTGCAGATCGTGTCGCCGGCGACGGAGCCGCACGTGGCGTGGTGGTCGTAGTGGGCGCCGACCAGGACGTACTCGTCGGGGCGCACCGTGCCCTGGATGACACCGATCACGTTGGCGCCCTGGGCGAAGATCTGGGTGTACGCGGCGTCACCCGTGCCGCCGACCACGGGGCCGGTGGTGGTACCCCGGAGTCGTTCCACGATGTAGGCCCGGGCGGCGAGGCCACCGGCGCTGTTGTTGTTGCGCCCCGCGAACTGGTCCGACGCCAGGTGGCGAAGGTCGAGGGGGATACACCCCGACACGACGGTGGCCAGCGTGGCCACGGCCGCGATCAGGATCGTTCTGCGCATGGTGCCCACTGGCCCGCCTCTCGGGTGCTGGATGCCCGTCGCCGCACTGTACGGGTTGCGACCGGTCCCAGGGGACGGTTCGGCACCGGTCAGATGGTCATCACCACGGGGACGATCATGGGCCGACGCTTGGTGCGGTCGGCCACGAACTTGCCGGCGGCCCGCCGGACCACCCGCTGCATGGACTCGATGTCGTGCTCGCCCTTGCCGAGCGCAGCCAGCACCGCCTCGTGGACCGTCTTGCGGGCCTCGTCGAGCAGGTCCTCGGCCTCGGGCGCGTGGACCCAGCCGCGGGTGATGACCTCGGGGCCGGTGACGATCTCGCCGGCATCGTGGTCGATGGTGACGATCACCACCACCACGCCCTCCTCGGCCAGCACCTTGCGGTCGCGCAGCACGCCGTGGCCGACGTCGCCCACGATGCCGTCGACGTACAGGTAGGGCGCCGGGACACGACCAGCGCGCTTGAGGCCCTTGTCGCCCAGCTGCACCCGGTCGCCGTCCTCGCAGATGAGCACCCGGTCGTCGGGCACGCCCATGGTGCGGGCCAGCTCGGCGTGGGCCACCAGGTGGCGGTACTCGCCGTGCACGGGCACGAACCACTCCGGACGGACCACCGAGAGGAGGGTCTTGAGCTCCTCCTGCTTGGCGTGGCCGGTGGCGTGCACGTCTTCGATGCCCGAGTGCACCACCCGTACGCCGAGGCGCACCAGCCCGTCGATCACCTTGGAGACGTTCATCTCGTTGCCGGGGATGGGGTGCGACGAGAGGATCACGGTGTCGTGCTGGTCGAGCTTGAGCCACTTGCTCTCGGCCGAGGCCATGAGGGCCAGCGCCGACATGGGCTCGCCCTGGGAGCCCGTGGAGATCACGCACACCCGGCCGGGATCGAGCTCGCGCACGTCTTCGATGTCGAGCAGGTTGCGCTCGGGGATGGTGAGCAGACCCATCTCGCGGGCCAGCTTCACGTACTTCTTCATGGACAGGCCGAGGGTGGCGATCACCCGGTCGTGGGCGATGGCGGCGTCGGCGATCTGCTGGACGCGGTGGACGTGGCTGGCGAAGCAGGCGGTGACGATGCGGCGGCCGGCGTTGGCGGCGAACAGGTCGTGGAGCACCTTGCCCACCGACCGCTCGGACCGGGAGTGGCCGCACTGGTCGGCGTTGGTGGAATCCGACAGGAGGAGGCGCACGCCCTCGTTCTGGGCGATGGCCCCCATGACCCCGAGGTCGGTGAGTCGGCCATCGACCGGCGTGAGGTCGAGCTTCCAGTCGCCGGTGTGGAGGATGGTGCCCTGCGGGGTGTGGAACGCCGTGGCGAAGCCCTGGGGCACGGAGTGCGTGACGGGGATGAACTCGCAGTCGAACGGGCCGAACCGCCGGCGCTCGTTGTCCTTCACCACGATCATGCGGGTTCGACCCATGAGGCCGGCCTCGTCGATGCGGTTGGAGGCGAAGCCCAGGCTGAGGGCCGACCCGATGATCGGGAACGAGAGGTCGCGCAGCAGGTAGGCCAGCGCCCCGTGGTGGTCCTCGTGGCCGTGGGTGACGATGCACCCTTCGATGTCGTCGGCCCGATCGAGGAGCCAACGGAAGTCGGGTAGCACGAGGTCGACGCCCAACATGTCTGCGTCGGGGAACATGAGCCCGCAGTCGAGGAGCATGATCCGCCCGTCGATCTCGATGGCGGCGCAGTTGCGGCCGATCTCACCGAGGCCGCCGAGGAAGGTGACAGATACGGGCGCGGTCATGAGAGTTCAAACCCCAGGTCGGTCAGCACCGGGCGGGCCCGGGCGGCGGTGTCGGGAGGTGGCGGGCCGAGGGGCAACCGACACTCCCCCACGGTCAGGCCCAGCTCGCCCAGGGCGACCTTGACGGCCTGGGAGAACACGCAGGTGTCGTTGTTCATGTACTCGAAGGAGGCGAGCAGCCCGGCGTTGACGGCCCGGGCGGCCGAGAAGTCGCCCTTGGCGACCGCATCCCACAGGTCTCGTTGCTGGCGACCGGTCCAGTGGCTGGACACGCCCACCACACCCACCGCGCCGTAGGCGGCGAAGGCCAGGCTCAGGGGCTCGTCACCGCTGTAGACCTCGAACCCCTCGGGCGCCTCGGCCAAGAGGCGGGCGGCCCGGGCGGGATCGCCACCGGCGTCCTTGAGGGCGACCACGGTGGGCACCTCGTGGGCGAGGCGCAGGATGGTCTCGGTGGCGAGGGCGCGACCGGTGCGACCCGGCACGTCGTAGAGCATGACCGGCAGGTCCGACGCGGCCGCCACCGCCCGGAAGTGGGCTTCGAGGCCGCTCTGGGGCGGCTTGTTGTAGTACGGCACCACGGCGAGGACGGCGTCCATGCCCACCTCGGCGGCAGCCCGCGTCATGTCGACGCTGTGGGCGGTGTCGTTGGTGGTGGACCCGGCGATGAGCGGCACGTCGACGGCGGCGCGCACCACCCGGAAGAGCTCGATGCGCTCGGGGTCGGTGAGCACGGCGCTCTCGCCGGTGGTACCGGCCAGGACCAGAGCGTCGTTGCCGTGGTCCACCAGCCACCGGGCCAGGTCGGCGGCCGCCGCGGTGTCGAGCGAGCCATCGGACGCGAAGGGCGTGACCATGGCGGTGATGACGGAACCGAAGCGGGCCATCACCGCCGCCCGGACGGAAGGAGGAGCGCGCCCGTGGGCACGGACGGAGGGACCACGATCATGGCGTCGACCCTACTCCCCCGCCCTTCGCGGCCTTCCCGTCATGGAACGGGCGTGGACCGGACCGCGCCGCGCAGCCGACCTCGGTGACCGGCCCGGCTTGCTCCCAGTCCCAAAACGGCGGACGGACCCGCACCGGGTGCGGGTCCGTCCGGGTCGCTCGGGTGCGGGACCGGTGTCAGCCGACCTCGGTCTTGAGCTCGGCATCGCTCAGGGCCTACGCCTAGGACTGGTCGCTGGTGTTGGAGGGGTGCTCGAAATCGATCACACCCAGCTCCTGGAAGCGCGTGCGCAGCCAGCCGTCGTTGGCGTCGAGCAGACCCAGCTTCTTGCAGTTGGGCACGATCTTGGTGAACAGCATCTGCTGGAACAGGAGCCGGTTGGGGTTGTCGATGAGCAGCGGCAGCACATCGCGGGGGTTGAGCCCCATGCGCTCCCACACCTCCTGCTGCATGAAGCGGTCGCGCATGCGCACGGCGGCCTCGAAGGCGAACTCCTGGCGCTCCATCAGCTCGGCGGCGGTGAGCTCGGCGTAGTACTCCTGCAGGCTGAGCACGCCGAAGGCCACGTGACGGGCCTCGTCGCTCATCACGTAGCGGAGCAGCTGCTTGAGCAGGGGCTCGGTGGTCATCTGGTGCATGAAGCCGAACGCAGCCAGGGCCAGGCCCTCCACCATGATCTGCATGCCCAGGTAGGTCATGTCCCAGCGGGAGTCCTCGATGATGTCCTCGAGGAGCAGGCCCAGGTGGGCGTTCAACGGGTAATGGCCGTTGAGCTTGGAGTCGAGGTAGCGGGCGAACACCTCCACGTGGCGGGCCTCGTCCATCACCTGGGTGGACGCGTAGTACTTGGCGTCGATCCACGGCACCGTCTCCACGATCTTGGCCGTGCAGATCAGCGCACCCTGCTCGCCGTGCATGAACTGGCTGAGGCTCCAGTTCTGGAACTCCATGCCCAGGTTCGTCCACTCCTTGTCGCCCCACTTGGCGAAGGGGGTGTGGGACAGGTCGAGGTTCTCGAAGCCACCGGCCAGGGCCTGGTTGTTGCGGGCCACCTCCTCCTGGTCCACCACGGTGTCCCAGGGCAGGTCGGTCTCGCCGTTCCACATGGAGACCTTGGCCTTCTCGTACAGCTTGTTCAGCGCCGGGCGGGCGCCCTTCTCGTAGTCCCAGGTGAAGATGGCGTCCGCGTTGTCCCGGACGGCGCGGATCGACTCCTCCCGGTCGGGGGCCGACACCGACAAGATGGCCTCGAGGTCGTTGAGGTCGGCTCGGCCGATGAGGTCTTCGGTGGTGGACATGCGATGGGGCCTGGCGGGTGGGGTGACGGGGTGGACGGTCAGGTGGAGGGCGAGAACGCGGGAAGGACGAAGGAGGTCACCAGGCGACGGGTGTCGTCGATGACCACCAGGTCCACCTCGGGATCGGGGTTGAACAGGTAGGTGATGAAGAGGCGGGCGGCCCACTCGGTGAGCCACGCGGCCCGCTCGGCGGGCACGAAGCGCTCGAAGTGCGGCCCGATCACCGCGGACACGTGGGAGTAGAGCCGGTCGACCTGCTTGAAGCCGAGGAAGGGCAACAGCAGTTCGGGCTCGTGGGCCAGCACGAACTGGGCGGCGTCGTGGTCGCGCAGCAGGCGGGCCGCCACCACCAGGCCGCGGGTGAGGGCGTCGGCGAGATCGTCGGCTTCGTCGACCACCTCGACGATGGCGTCGACGTAGCCGGCCAGCTCCCGATGGCCCACGGCGGCGAAGAGCTGCTGCTTGCCACCGGGGAACGAGCGGTACAGGGTGGCCCGGGAGCAGCCGGCTTCCTTGGCGACGTCGGCCAGCGACGTCTTGGTCACGCCCCAGCGGGCCACCAGAGCGGTGGCGGCGTCGAGGATGCGCTCGTCGAGGGCCGAGACCGGGCTGGGCGCCTGGTCGACCACCACGGGGCCGCCCCGGCCGCCCGGGGCGGCCGGCACGAGGGTGGTGGCGAGGTCGACCATGGGTGAGACACTAAGAAGAGATCTGTCTCATCGTCAACGACCTGACCTGTGACATTCGTCGCCACGATGGGTGTGATCTGTTCTACCGATGGCCGAGCCGTCCGCCATCCCTCCCGACGTGGCCCGTCAGGGAGCGGGGGTCGCGGTCCCGGGGTCGACGAGGATCCCCACCAGGAACTCCTGGCGCACCAGTCGCCGCACCGCCTCCGGATCGCGCAGGTCCCACCGCCCCTCCGACAAGATGAACGACAGGCCCATGCGACTCAGCCAGTCGGCGGCCCGATCGGCGTCGATGCCCGGGCACAGCTCCTCGGTCGCCAGGCGCTCGGCGAAGTCGGCCCGGATGGCCGCCTGGATGAGCGGGGCCGACTGCGTGAGCTGGGGCAGGAGGCGCTCGGGCTCGGTCTCGAGCACCTTCTGCAGGACCTCGTGCTCGTCGACCGCCCGGTGGGCGTGGGCCAGCGCCTGTTCCAGCATGGTGGGGAAGTCCGGGGCGTCGGCCACCGCGAGGGCCAGGTCGTTGAAGAACTGCGCCACCGCCCAGGTGATGGCCTCGGCGATCACCTGATCCTTGCCGTCGGCGAAGTGGCGGTACACCGTGGCCCGGGCCACGCCGGCCTCGCGGGCCGCGTCGTCCACCGTGGTCTTGGCGATGCCGTAGCGCCCCAGGCAGACCACCGTGGCCGCCAGGATCCGGGTGCGCACGTCGTCGACCATCGGCGGCGACACTACGACGCGACGGTCTCCCCGGGGTCGTTCGCCAGATCGTCGTCCGGTTCGCGGTCCGGCTCGCCCTCCACCTCCAGCTCCCGCGCCCGGCGACGCAGGATGAGCGGGTAGCCCACCACCGCCACGGTGGTGAAGATGAACCACTGGACGGCGTAGGACAGGTGCGGCCCCTCGTCGAGGGTGGGGGCCGGCACCGGCTCGGGGTCGCGGGTCAGGTCGATCTCGGGCGACTGCTCCAGCAGTTGCACGAAGAACGGCAGCAGGTCCTGGGCGACCTGCTGGTCGAGGCGGGCCACGTCGGCCCGGGCCAGGTCGGTGAGCGTACCCTCGGCTGGATCCTGGGGCCCGAACCGGCCCCGGGTCTCGGTCAGGCGCACCAGGCCGGCCACCTCCACCGGTCCGGTGGGGGCGGCGCTGGCCTCGGGCACCGCGTGCAGTTCGCCGGGGTTGGAGATCCAGCCCCGGTTCACCACCACGGCGGTGCCGTCGGCGAGGAGGAGCGGCGTGAGCACCCACGACCCGGGCGCCCCCTCGAGGCTGCGCGAGCGCACCAGCACCTCGTCGTCGGGCAGGTAGCGGCCCGTGGCGGTGATCCGGCGGAACTCCAGGTCGCTCACGGTGTCGAAGGACCCCGGCTCGGCCAGGCCCTGCACGTCGACCGGCGCCAGCGCGGTGCGGGCCGCCACCCGGTCGTTGCGGTCCCGCTTGTCCTGCAGGCGACTGATCTGCCAGAACCCGGCGGTGACCATGGCCGCCACCAGGGCCAGCACGAACAGGTGCGACAGGATCCACCGGGGACGGAGCGCGAACCGGTACCTGGACACGGGCCGAGGCTACGGCCGCCCCTCCCCCGCCGGACAAACCACCCGGCCGTTCATCGTCTGTGCACCAGGTCCGCCACCAGCAGCCCGCGTGCACGAACGACCCGGAGAGGGTCGGCCGAGCCCAGTCGTGTGTGCACCAGGGCCGCCACCAGCAGCCCGCGTGCACGAACCATCGGGTGGGGGCCGCGCGAGCGCGGGCCGGGGTCAGACCGTGGGCAGGAGGTGGTCCTTGAACCGCTCGCGCAGGTCCTTCTTGGAGAACTTGCCCACGCTGGTCTTGGGGACCTCGTCGATGAAGACCACGTCGTCGGGCAGCCACCACTTGGCCACCCGCGGCCCGAGGAACTCGAGCAGCTCGTCCTTGGTGAGCTCCTCGCCCGGCTTCACCACCACGCAGGCGAGCGGCC
>DAIMFV010000131.1:8005-9461 GCA_036724365.1 Acidimicrobiales bacterium
GGGGTGGGCCATGATCTCGTTCTCCAGCTCCACCGAGGAGATCCACTCGCCGCCGCTCTTGACCACGTCCTTGGTGCGGTCGACCAGGCGGATGTAGCCCTCGGCGTCGACGGTGGCCACGTCGCCGGTGCGTAGCCACCCGTCGTCGGTGAACGACTCCGCCGAGCGATCGTCGTTGTAGTAGGTGCGGGCGATCCACGGACCGGCGGCCTGCAGCTCACCGCGAGCCACGCCGTCCCAGGGCACCGCCTCGCCGGAGGCCTGGTCGACCACCCGGAGCTCGACCCCGAGGAGCGGCAGGCCCTGGGCGGCCCGCAGGTCGGCCAGTTGGTCCTCGGGCAGCCCGGCCAGGGTGCTCTTGATCATGCCGACAGTGGCGACCGGACTGGTCTCGGTCATCCCCCAGGCCTGGAAGATGGGCAGGCCCACCTGCTCGCGGAACCCCTCCGACAGCGCCTTGGGCACGGCCGATCCGCCGCACGGGATGATGCGCAGCGCCGAGGTGTCACGGCCCTGCAGCTCGGGCAGCACCCCCATCCAGATGGTGGGCACCCCGGCCGCCACCGTGACCCGCTCACCCTCGATGAGCTTGGCCAGCGACGCCGGGCTGAGATCGGGTCCGGGCATCACCAGGTCTGCACCGGCGGCCACCGCGGCGTGGGCCAGGCCCCAGGCGTTGGCGTGGAACATGGGGACGACGGGCAGGATGCGGTCGGACTCCCGGATGCCCACCCCGTCGGCGAACATGGCCGCCATGGTGTGCAGCACCGTGCTGCGGTGGCTGTAGACCACGCCCTTGGGGTGGCCGGTGGTGCCGCTCGTGTAGCACATGGACGCGGCGCGGTCCTCGTCGTCGATCACCGGCCACGACACGGGCGAGGCGGCCGCCAGCAGCGTCTCGTAGTCGTGGAGCTGTACACCCTCGGGCACCTTGGACGTGTCGAACGGGCCGCCGTCGTCGATCACGACCACGTGGCGCACGGTGGTGAACGTGGGCAGGAGCGGCCACAGCAGGCCGGCCACCGTCTTGTCCACGAAGATCACCTCGTCCTCGGCGTGGTTCACGATGTAGGTGACCTGCTCGGGGAAGAGCCGGAGGTTCAGCGTGTGCAACACCCGGCCGGTGCAGGGGGCGGCGAAGTACAGCTCCAGGTGCTTCTGGGTGTTCCACGAGAAGGTGGCCACCCGACCGTCGGCGGAGATGCCGAGCGTGTCGAGTACGCCGCCCAGGCGGCGGGTGCGCTCGGCCCACTCGGCATAGGTGGTGCGCTCCACGCCCGTGGGCAACGCCGTGACGATCTCCTTGGCCCCGAAGAGCTTCTCGGCCCGCGAGAACAGGTGCGGGATGGTGAGCGGAAAGTCCTGCATGAGCCCCTGCATGGCATTGCCCCCTGGTGCGTGTCTGGTGCGGTTCTGGTGCGGTGTCTGGAGTGATGCCGGCGCGGCCGTTCGGACC
>DAIMFV010000132.1:0-9323 GCA_036724365.1 Acidimicrobiales bacterium
CGACCGAGGCGCCCCCTGCGGCCGAAGCCGAGGTCGAAGCGCCACCGGCGGCGGTGGAGGTCGAGGAGCCGCCCGTGGTGGTGGCGCCTCCGGTCAAGCCGTCGTTCCGCGATCGCCTGGCCAAGGCACGGGCCACCTTCGCCGGCTTCCTCGGACGCTCCAAGATCGACGAGGACACCTGGGACGACCTCGAGGAGGCGCTGATCCGCGCCGACCTCGGCGTCGGCCCCGCCACCGCCCTGCTCGACGAGCTGCGAGCGCAGGTGAAGGCCCGCGAGCTCGAGACCGGCGATCAGCTGGTGGAGGCCCTCAAGGCCGAGATGAAGCTCCGCCTCCAGGTCGAGGACCGGTCGCTCCACCTCGAGGAGGGCCGCACCAACGTGTGGCTGTTCGTCGGCGTCAACGGGGTGGGCAAGACCACCACCATCGGCAAGCTCGGCAAGCGCCAGACCGACGCCGGTCACCGCGTGGTCATGGCCGCGGGCGACACCTTCCGCGCTGCGGCCGCCGAGCAGCTCGAGACCTGGGCCGGCCGGGCCGGCGCCGACATCGTGCGCGGCGCCGAGGGCGGCGACCCCAGCGCCATCATCTTCGACGCCGTCGAGTCGGCCGCCGCCAAGGGCGCCGACCTCGTGCTGGCCGACACCGCGGGCCGGCTCCACACCAAGACCAACCTCATGGAGGAGCTGCGCAAGGTGCGCCGGGTGGCCGACAAGGACCCGGGCCACGTCACCGAGGTCCTGCTCGTGATCGACGCCACCACCGGCCAGAACGGCCTGGTGCAGGCCCGTCAGTTCACCGAGGCCACCGAGGTCACCGGTGTCGTGCTCACCAAGCTCGACGGCTCGGCCAAGGGCGGCATCGTCTTCGCCATCCACCAGGAGCTCGGCATCCCCGTCAAGTTGGTGGGCCTGGGTGAGACGGCCGACGACCTCGTCGACTTCGATCCCGACGAGTTCGTCGAGGGCCTGCTGGCGGTCTGAGGTCGCTGACGACGGCGCGCCCCGCCGTCGCGTACGGTCGGGCCACCCCGGGACCCGGTCCACCCACCGTCGAGGAGACGCCGTGCTCAAGATCCTGTTGTTCCCCTTCAAGGCCACCCGCACCTTCGTCAAGCTGGCCGGCGTGCGTGGCGCGCTCCTGCTGGCGGTGGGCGTGGCCATCGGGCTGTTGATCGCCCCCACGTCGGGCGCACGGCTGCGGGCCAAGCTCAAGGCCCGGCTCCAGGCTCCGTCCTCCGTGCCCGAGGGCGCCGGCTTCGCGCCCTGACCCCTGGGGTCCGCCAGGGTGCGCCGGTGTGGCGCCCGGGCGGGCGGGGGAGCGGGCGGGGCCGGTCCGGTAGCATCGCCGAGCCATGTTCGAGTCACTGTCAGATCGTTTCGACGGAATCTTCAAGAAGCTCCGCGGCAAGGGCCGCCTGAGCGAGGCCGATGTCGACGAGGTCCTGCGCGAGATCCGTCTCGCGCTCCTCGAGGCCGACGTCAACTTCACCGTGGTCAAGGGCCTCGTGGCCCGCATCCGCGAGCGGGCCATCGGCGCCGATCTGCACGAGGCCCTCAACCCGGCCCAGCAGGTCATCGACATCGTCCACCAGGAGCTCATCGCCACCCTCGGCGGTGAGACGATCCGGATCACCTTCGCGGCCAAGCCGCCCACGGTGATCCTCATGGCCGGCCTCCAGGGCTCGGGCAAGACCACCACGTCGGCCAAGCTCGCCCGCTGGTTCAAGGCCCAGGGCCGCAATCCGATGCTGGTGGGTGCCGACCTCCAGCGTCCGGCCGCGGTGGAGCAGCTCCGCACCCTGGCCCGCCAGGTCGACGTGCCGGTCTACTCGGCCCCCGACGACGTGGTGGCCTCCGGTGCCGGCAACCCCGTCGACGTGGCCCTCGGGTGCCTGCAGGAGGCCAAGCGGCTCGGTCGTGACGTGGTCATCGTCGACACCGCCGGCCGCCTCGCCATCGACGCCGAGCTCATGGAGCAGGTGCGCCAGATCTCCGAGGCCACCAACCCGCACTACACGTTCCTCGTGGTCGATGCCATGACCGGCCAGGACGCCGTGACCGTCGCCGAGAACTTCCACGCCACGTTGGCCCTCGACGGCGTGATCCTCACCAAGCTCGA
Organism: Acidimicrobiales bacterium; assembly: GCA_036724365.1. Taxonomy (GTDB): domain Bacteria; phylum Actinomycetota; class Acidimicrobiia; order Acidimicrobiales; family Iamiaceae; genus Aquihabitans. The sequence continues at coordinate 2,122 of DAIMFV010000132.1, forward strand.
CGGCGACGCCCGCGGCGGCGCCGCCCTGTCGGTGAAGGAGGTGGTGGGCAAGCCCATCGCCTTCGCCTCGACGGGCGAGAAGCTGGCCGAGTTCGACCTGTTCCACCCCGACCGCCTCGCCGGGCGCATCCTCGGCATGGGCGACGTCCTCACCCTCATCGAGAAGGCCAAGGACGTCTTCGACGAGCAGCAGGCCGAAGAGGCCGCCAACCGGCTGCTGGAGGGCCAGTTCACCCTCGAGGACTTCCTCGAGCAGATGGCCCAGGTCAAGAAGATGGGGAACCTCGGCAACCTCATGAAGCTCATGCCGGGCATGCCCAAGGAGCTCCGCAACACCGAGATCGACGACCGGGAGCTGGCCAAGATCGAGGGCATCATCCACTCGATGACCACGGCCGAGCGCCGCGACCCCAAGCTCATCGACGGCTCCCGTCGCCTGCGCATCGCCAACGGCAGCGGCGTCGGCACCTCGGAGGTGAACGCCCTCCTGAAGCAGTTCACCGAGATGCAGAAGATGATGAAGGGTCTGGGTGGCGGCCTGCTCGGGCGGAGCGCCGCCAAGAAGGCCAAGAAGAAGGGCAAGGGCGGCGGCGGTCGCACCACCCCGAAGGGCGGCGGCAAGCCCACCCTCACGCTCCCGCCCGGCGGTGGCGCGCCAGCCGGCGGGGCCGGCGGGTTCCGCCTTCCCGGCGTCTGAGCTCTCCGCCGGAGTTCGAGAGGTTGGGCCGTTGACCGTCGCTGGCGAACCGACCGAGTTGCGCACGGGTCGCTCTGATCGCCTGCCTGAGCTGTTGTTCGCTGCCGTCAGCGTGGCGGCGGTGATCTTCTACCTCTGGACCGCTCGGGCGCAGTGGTTCTTCCAGGACGAGTTCGCGGTGTTGACGGCCCCGGCCCGGACGCCGGCGGACCTGTTCCGGCCTCACAACGAACACCTGATCGTGCCCACCCGTGCCGTGTACGCCGTGTGGTGGCAGCTGTTCGGTCTGCGCAACTACCTGCCCTACCAGGCCGTGGTGGTGGTGGCCCACGTCGTCCTGGCCTCCCTCATGCGGGTGGTCATGGTCCGGTCCGGTGTGTCGGCCTGGGTCGCGGCCGCCGCCGCGCTGGTGTTCTTGACGTTCGGTCGGGGGTCCGAGGACATCGTGTGGGCGTTCCAGATGACGTTCACCGGCGCAATTGCGGCGGGGTACGTCCACCTGCTGGTCGCGGCGCGAGAAGGTCCCGTCGACCGGCGGGACCTGCTCGGTCTGGCTGCCGGTGCGGTGGCGGTGACCAGCGCGGGGCCGGGTCTGGTGATGGTGTGCGCGGTGGGGCTGGCCGCGCTGCTCCGGCGGGGCATCCGGGTGGCCGCCTTCCACACGATGCCCCTGCTGGTCCCGTTCGGGGTCTGGTACCTGCTTCGACGCGACGGCGCCGAGGGTTCCACCCCCGGTGCCGTCCTCCGCTTCGCGTGGTACGGGTTGCGGGTCACGGCCGACCGCGCCACCGCTGGCGACGTGGCCACCCTGGGGCTGGCCGTCCAGGTCCGCTCCGAAGGGCCACGGGCCTTCGGCCACCGCGCTGCCGCACCGCTCGGACTGGTGGTGGCGTGTGGCCTGAACTGGGTGCTCATCGGGTACTCACGGGCCGAGATCATGGGGATCGACTTCGCGGAGCGACCCCGGTACTCCCACGTGGCGCTGGCGCTGGCGCTGCCGCTGGTGGCGGTGGGGTTGGACGGCGTGGTGCGCCGCTGGCGCGTCCTCCTGGTGCCCGTGCTCGTGCTGTTGCTGGCGGCGGTGCCGGCCAACCTCGGGTCCGTCGAGGTGCGCCGCAACCGGTACGTGCCGCCGGAGTTGGTGTTGGCCGTGGCCAACTCGCCCCTGCTCGACCGTTCGTCGCCGGACCGGTTCCTGTTCCCGGATCTCCCCGGCTATCGACTGATCACCCCGGGCTGGCTCCTGGACGCCCGTCGAGCGGGCCGGGTTCCAGACGACGAGCTGGCGCCGTGGGCCGAAGCGGCGGCGACCGACCTGTTGGCGCTCGACGTCCGCCCCGCACCGGAGGCGGCCCCGAACTGTCGGGTGGTCGACGCGATGGAGACCGTCCGGCTGGACCGGGACGAGCAGCTCATCCTGGCGGGCTCGTGGCTGGCGTGGGTCACCGTCCCCGGCCTCGAGACGGTGCCCCGCGGCATCGCCTCGCAGACGCCGGTGGCGGTCATCTCATCGGTCGATGGGCTCCTGATCGAGCTGGGGCCGTTCGAGTCCGGCTCGGGTGAACGGTGCGACTAGGGGCGGGCCGGATGTCGACCACCACCGCCGGGCGCGCCGCGGGGGGTTCGCCGCCCGGCTCATCGGGCCGTGGCCGCAGCACCGGCCGTGGTGCGCCGCCGACGGGCTCCCTCCGGTCCACGTTTGCGTCGCGGGGTCCCGGTGGCCCACCATGGAAGGCCGGTTGTGGCCCGCGCGCCACGCCTCCGATCGATCACTGAGACACCTGAGACAGAAGGACCCACATGGCCGTCAAGCTCCGCCTCATGCGGATGGGCAAGAAGAAGCAGCCCACCTACCGCGTCGTCGCCGCAGACTCGCGGTCGCCCCGCGACGGCCGTTTCATCGAGATCGTGGGCACCTACCAGCCCCGCCTCGAGCCCTCGGGCATCATCATCGACAACGAGAAGGCCCTCAAGTGGCTCCGCAACGGGGCCAAGCCCACCGAGACGGTGGAGAAGCTCCTGAAGGTCTCGGGCGCCTGGGACGAGTTCACCGGCAAGGCCCCCGCAGTCGCTGCGGCCGAGTCGTGACCGACGTCGAGGAGACCGGCGGCGACGAGACCGGTTCGGTCGACAACGCCACCAAGGTGCTCGACTACCTCGTCCAGCAGGTGGTCGACAACCCCGACGAGGTGTCGGTCACCGCGGGTCCCGGTCGCCGCTCCGAGGTCCAGCTCGACGTGCGCGTGGCCGACGGAGACATGGGCCGCGTGATCGGCAAGCGGGGCCGCATCGCCCAGTCAATCCGCACCGTCACCCGGGCTGCCGCCACCAAGGACGGCACCACGGTCGACATCGAGTTCGTCGACTGACGACCCTCCCGCCGACCCGGTCGGGGGTGGAGGACCAGAACGCACGGAGCCGGACCCGAGGGTCCGGCTCCGTCGCGTCTGGTGACCCGCACGGAGCGGGCCGCTCGGCTCCTCAGTCGATGGGGGCGGTGGAGGCGAAGGCCCGGGCCCGGTCGAGTTGGCGGGTCCGATCGGTGGGGTCGGCTGAGCCCACCAGGACGTAGTCGTCGGCGTGCTCGGCCTTGAGCTGCCCGTCGTCGTCGAGCATCCAGGGGAGCACGAGGCGCCGGGGCACCCGCACGTGGACGGGGCGTTCGTAGGTGCCGAACACGTGGTCCCACCAGGGCACGCTCACGCCGTGGTTGGCCATGGGGTGGCCGAAGTGGTGGTGGAAGTGGTGGCGGGCCACCCAGCGGGTGTAGCGGGTGGTGGGGTTGCGGAGGTGGGCGAGCGCATGGCGGGCCTCGTAGTGGAAGTACCCGCACGCCCAGCCCACGGCGATGGCGATGCCGATCGTCCAGGAGGCGAGCCAGGCGGCCACCGGGGCGAACCCGGCGAAGCCCACCAGCAGCATGCCCGTCCAGCTCAGGATGTGGTTCACGTCGAAGTGCCACTGCGAGGTGACGTGGTGCTCGAGGTGCTCCCGGCTCATGATCCCCCGGCCGTGGAGGTGGTGCATGGCGAAGCGGTGGAGCAGGTACTCCGCGAAGGTCCACAGGAAGGCCCCGAAGGTGAACGCCCCCGCGATGGCCGCGATCTGTTCGATCCCCATGTGTCGATCCTCCCATGGATCTGCACGGCGCCATCGGAGGCGTCGTGCTCTGTGGGCAATTATTGAATGGCTTTCAAGATTTGTAAAGCCCCGGCCGGTTCCGGGCAGAAGGGGCCGGCTGGGCCGCGGCGGCGGTCGGTGGGCGAGACTGGGCCCATGGTCGCCGCTCCTCCGCCCCCGGACCCCCACCCGCACCTGCTGGAGATCGGCCGGATCGGCAAGGCCCACGGGCTGAAGGGGGAGGTCACCGTCGCCATGACCTCTGACCGACCGGAGCGGACCCGCGTCGGTGCGCAGTGGCTGCTCGACAGCGGTCCGGTCTCGGTCACCGCCATCCGACCCTTCCAGCAGCGATGGATCGCCAGCCTCGACGGCGTGACCACCCGTGAAGCCGCCGAGGCCCTCACCGGTCAGGTGATCCGGGCCCAGGCCATAGACGACCCCGACGCGCTCTGGGTGCACGAGCTGGTGGGCGCCACGGTCACCACGCCCGACGGGCGATCGTGGGGCGAGGTGGTGGCCGTGCTCGACAACCCGGCCGACGACCTGTTGGAACTGGACGACGGCACGCTCATCCCGGCCGGGTTCGTCACCGATGCCAGCGGCCTGCCCCGGGTGGTGGTGGTCGACCCGCCGCCGGGCCTCCTCGGCGACGATGACTGAAGGCTCGCCGCCCGTGCGCATCGACGTCTTCACCATCTTCCCCGACCTGATCGACGGCTTCGCGGAGGCCAGCCTGCTCGGCAAGGCGCGACGGAACGGCCTGCTCGACGTGCGGGCCCACGACCTCCGCTCGGAGACCCGGGACCCGCACCGGTCGGTGGACGACGCGCCGTTCGGGGGCGGAGCGGGCATGGTCCTCATGGCCGAGCCCGTGTTCGCCTGCGTCGAGGCCGTGGACCCGCCCCGGCCCCTGTTCCTCCTCGGCCCGGGTGGCCGTCGGCTCGACCAGGCCCTGGCCCGGGACCTCGCGGCCGGCGAGGGCTTCAGCCTGCTCTGTGGTCGGTACGAAGGGGTCGACGCCCGGGTGGCCCGCCACCTGGTCGACGACGAGCTCTCGGTGGGCGACTACGTGCTCAACGGCGGGGAGGTGGCGGCCATGGTCGTGCTGGAAGCCGTGGGTCGCCTCGTGCCGGGCGTGATGGGGAACCAGACGTCGGGTGACGACGAGTCGTTCTCCGACGGGCTCCTCGAGTACCCGCAGTACACCCGGCCCGCCGAGTTCCGGGGCTGGGCCGTCCCCGAGGTGCTGCGGTCGGGCGACCACGCACGGATCGCCCGCTGGCGCCGGGCCCAGGCCCTCCACCGAACCCTGGAGCGCCGTCCCGACCTGGTGGCGGCCCGGGGCGGCCTCACCGATGAGGACCAGCGGCTCCTCGCGGAGTTCGCGGCCGACCCGGTCGACCCGGCCGACCCGGCCGACCCGGCCGGTCCAGTCGGTCCAGTCGGTCCCTGACCCCACCCCGGGTGCCTCGGCCCGCTGCTCCCAGGCCCCCGTGGAGTTGGTCGGGGTCGTGATCGCCGTCTAGCGTTTCCCCTCGCTGTACGGGCCGTCGTAGCCCGTCGACCACGTCGCTCCCTTTCAGGACACCCCGATGAACTCCACCGATCTCGTCGATCAGGCCAGCCTCCGCACCGACGTCCCCGACTTCGCCCCCGGCGACACCCTCAAGGTGCACGTGCGCGTGATCGAGGGCAACAAGGAGCGGGTCCAGGTCTTCCAGGGCGTGGTGATCAAGCGCCAGGGCGGTGGGGTCCACGAGACCTTCACCGTGCGCAAGCTCTCCTACGGCGTCGGCGTGGAGCGCACCTTCCCGGTGCACACCCCGATCATCGACAAGATCGAGGTCCACACCCGCGGCGATGTCCGCCGGGCCAAGCTGTACTACCTCCGCGACCGCATCGGTAAGGCCGCCAAGGTCAAGGAGAAGCGCGACAACTGATCGCGCCCGGTCCCGTCACCGGGGCCCCGTCGTCACTGCCGCCGCGTACGATGCCCTCGTGAGCGCCGACGACCTCGAGCAGTACGAAGCGGAGATCGAGCACCAGCTCTTCCAGGAGTACCGCGACGTCGCCCCCACGTACCGCTACGTGGTGGAGACCGAACGGCGCTTCTACCTCGCCAACGGCGTGGAGCAGACGGTGCACGAGGCGGGCGGTCGCACCCGCGTGGAGCTGGAGCTCCACGACGCCTGGGTGTGGGACATGTACCGCGAGACCCGCATGCGCTTCGTGCCGTCGGTCCGAGTCGTCACGTTCAAAGACGTGAACATCGAGGAGCTCCCCAAGCCCGACATCGAGCTGTGACCCGGGCCCGCCTCCGGCTGGGGGCGGCGGGGGAGGACCTCGCCGCCGCCTGGTACGAATCCAACGGGTACCGGATCCTGGCCCGCAACTGGCGGTGCCGGGAGGGCGAGATCGACCTGGTGTGCCTGCGGGACCGGGTGGTGGTGATCTGCGAGGTGAAGACCCGGTCGTCCGACGCCTTCGGCCATCCCGCCGAGGCGGTCACGCCGGCCAAGCAGCAGCGCCTGCGGGTCCTGGCCGGTCGGTGGCTGGAGGACGGGGCGGGTGGGCTGCGGCCCCGGTCGGTGCGCTTCGACGTGGCCGCTGTGCTGGCCGGCGAGCTCGACGTGATCGAAGCCGCCTTCTAGGCCACACCGCTCGGCCGGACCGCACGATCGGGACCGGGGTGGGGACCGTTCAGCCCAGGAAGGCCCAGGCGAGCAGGGCTGCACACACCACGAACGCGGCCACCACCATGGCGTAGTCGGCGGCGGTGCGCGTGTGCTGGCGGTGCGGGTTGAAGCCCATGGGGCCAGTATGGCGGTTCGGTCGCCGCCCGGTTTCCCTGTCAGGGGGTCCGGGTAGGGTCGGTCATCGAGGTGCCGGCGGGCGCCTCCCCGGGAACCTCCCCGTTCGTCGCCGGCGTCACGGCCTCCGGTCGCTCACCCCGACCGCCCCTTCGGGAGCGAGGAGGCCCGCCGTGTTCGCCAGCATCCCATCCGCCATCGTCGTCGGTGTCGACGGCCACCCCGTCACCGTCGAGGTCCACGTGGGCAAGGGCCTCCCCGGGCTCAGCATCGTGGGGCTCCCCGACGCCGCCTGCCGCGAGGCGCGCGACCGCGTGCGGGCCGCCGTGCTGGCGGCCGAGGCCACCTGGCCCGCGGCGAGGATCACCATCAACCTGGCCCCGTCCGACACCCGCAAGGCCGGCAGCGGGCTGGACCTCGCCATGGCGGTGGGGGTGCTGGTGGCCTCGGGTCAGCTGGAGACGCCGCGGGTGCACGACCTGGCCTTCGTCGGTGAGCTGGGGCTCGACGGCACGGTCCGTCCGGTGCCCGGAATCGTCTGTCGGGTCGACGCCGTGCAGGCCGGCACCGTG
>DAIMFV010000133.1:0-7931 GCA_036724365.1 Acidimicrobiales bacterium
GCCACCACCCTGGCGGACACGGGGGTGACGGTGGTGTACCTCACCGATCCCGACGGCGTGCGCATCGAGTGCATGGCCGGCAGCCCCGACCTGGCCCAGTTCCCGGCCCCGGGTTGACGGCTCCCGGTCCGGGCCGGTCCGGGATGGACCGGAGCCTTCACCCTGGGAGGGTGATGTAGCGCTCGGCAGGTGTTCGTACCGTGGGCCCGTCGCTGGTCGTGACCAGCGACGGGATCCGTCCTCGAGAAGGAAGAGACGACACCGTGACCGATGAAGACGACGTGTTCGGCCCGATCGACTTCGTACTGATCGAGTTCCCCGGTGATCGCCTCACCGGCCGGGCGGGCGCAGCCCTGCTCGACCTGGTCGATGCCGGCATCATCCGCATCTGGGACGTCCTCGTGATCGCCAAGGGCGAGGACGGGTCGATCAGGGGCATCGACATCCAGGACCTGGGTGCCGATCACCTGGGCAGCTTCACCGCCTTCGCCGGGGCCAGCTCGGGGCTGCTCGGCGATGACGACGTGACCGAGGCGGCCGGCGCCCTCGAGCCGGGCACCGTGGCCGCCCTCATCGTCTTCGAGAACGCCTGGGCGGTTCCCTTCATCCGGGCCGCCCGCGAGAGCGGGGGCCAGCTGGTGGCCAGTGCCCGCATCCCGTCCGACGCGGTGCTCGAGGTCCTCGACGCCCTCGACGCCGCCAGCTGAAAGGTCGACCCCATGCCAGGTTTGCTCAGAGGAGTGGCCCGCACGGCCGTCGTCGCCGGGACCGCGAGTGCGGTGAGCGGCCGCGTGCAGCGGCGCCAGGCCGAGCGGTTCGCCGACCGCGACGCGGCCATCTACGCCCAGCGCCAGGACGCCTACGCCCAGCAGGTCCAGGCCCAGGCTCCTCCTGCGCCGGTGGCCTACGCGGCGCCTGTCGCGGCGCCTGCCGCTGTGCCGGCGGTCGACGTGGTGACCCAGCTCAAGGAGCTCGCCGGGCTCCGCGACGCCGGCATCCTCACCGAAGAGGAGTTCCTGGCCCAGAAGGCCAAGGTCCTCGCCTGAACGATCCCGACCGCCCTGGTCGTGAGCGGACCCTCCCAGGTCCGTGCTCCGTCGGCCAGGATGGCGACGTGATCGACGGCGCGCCCTCGGCCGGGCCCCGGCCCGCTCGTGGCCCTCGCCGCCAGCGGCTCTGGTCGAACCCGAGGGGGACACGGCTCTACCTGGCGGGCGACCGGCACCGGGCCCGTCGCGCCACCGATGTGGTGCTGCTGTTGCTCTGCCTCGCGGGGTTCGGCGTGCTCGCGCCGGCCGGCGATCCGCCGTCGGGCTTCGAGGATGCCCTGACCGGGCTGGCCCGGGCCGTGCCCACGTTCCTGGACGTGGTGTGGCGGGTCGGGGTCGGCTCGCTGGCGGCGTGGGGCCTCGTGCTGATCGTGGCCGGCATCGTCCGGTGGCGCCTGGCGATCGTGCGCGACCAGGTCCTGGCCCTGGTCGGTGCCGGCCTCGTCCTGGGCCTGATCGGCGAGGTGGTGGGTGCCGGCGGTCGGGGTCTCTGGGACGGGCTGACCGCTGTGGGCCCTCCACCGGATCCGGTGTCGTTGCGGTTGGCCCTGGTGGCGGCCGTCACGGTGGTCGCCTCCCCGCACCTCACCCGACCGTTCCGGACGGTCGGACGGTGGGTGGTGGGCGTGGGCACCGTCTCGCTGGTGGTCCTCGAGGCGACCACCCCGTCCGGTGCGCTCCTCGGGCTGCTCGCCGGGCTGTCGGCGGCCTCGATCGTCCACCTCCTGTTCGGGTCGAACGCGGGGCGGCCGAGCCTGGCCGAGGTCCGTTGGGCGCTCGACGAGCTCGGGGTGGAGGTGACCGACCTGTCCGAGGCGGTCCGCCAGGAGGCCGGCGTGTTCGTGCTCGATGCCGTGGGGGACGGCGGTCGGCCGTTGATGGTGAAGGTCTACGGGCGCGACGCCTGGGACACGCAGGTGCTGGTGAAGGCGTGGCGGTCGCTGTGGTACCGGGACGTGGAGGCGCTCACGCTCACCCGTCTGCAACAGGTCGAGCACGAGGGGCTGGTGACGCTGCTGGCCGGGCGGAACGGCGTGCCCGTCCACGACGTGGTGCGGGCTGGTCGCACCGCCGGCCGCGACGCCCTGCTCGTGCTGCGCGTCCGTGGGGAGCCGCTCGCGGTCGGAGGAGCCGCAGGAGCCGGCGACGCCACGGTCGCCCCCGCGGTCCTCGACGGGCTGTGGGCCACGGTCACCGCGCTCGGCGACGCCGGGTTCGCCCACGGTGACCTGGCCCCCGACCGGTTCCGGGTCGACGGCCTCGACGTGGTCGTCGACGGGCTGGCGGGGGCCGCGGTGGCGCCGAGCGGCGATCAGGTGCGCATCGACCTGGCCCAGCTCCTGGTCACCTCGGCGCTCCTGTTCGGGCCCGACACGGCCGTGGCGACGGCCGAGCGCCGACTCGGGGCGGACGGGCTGGCGGGCGTGCTCCCGTACCTGCAACCGGCGGCGCTCGGGGCCCGGCTGCGGCAGGCGATGGCGGCGGCGGAGCTGGACCTGGCCGACCTCCGCCAACGGTCGGCGGCCCGGGCCGGCGTCGATGAACCGACGTTGGCCAAGATCCGGCGGGTCTCGGTGGGGACGTTGCTCCAGGCGGGGTTGCTGGTCGCGGCGGCGTACTTCCTGATCAGTTCGCTGGCCGGGGTCGATCTCACCCTGGTGGCCGATGCGGTGCGGGGCGCGTCTCCGGGGCTGCTGCTGGTGGCCCTGGTGCTGGCCCAGACGCCACGCATCCCCCAGGCCGAGGCCACGCGGGGTGCGTGCCCGCGGCCGCTGGCCTACGGACCGGTCCTGCTGCTGCAGTACGCCATCACCTTCATCAACCTGGTGGTGCCGGCCACCGCGGCCCGGGTGGCGGTGAACGTGCGGTTCTTCCAGAAGCAGGGCATCCCGCCGGCATCGGCCGTGTCCATCGGGGTGATCGACAGCCTGGGAGGCTTCGCCGCTCAGCTACTGGTCCTGGCATCGGTCGTGCTGTTCGGGTTCGGCGACCTCGAGCTGGACCTGGACCGGCCGGAGTCGTCGGGCGGTGGCGGGCTCCTCGCCCTTCTGGGTGTGGCGGCGCTGCTCCTGGTGGTGGCGGCGCTGGTGGTGGCGCTGGTGCCCCGGCTCCGTGCCAGGGTGCTCGACCGCATCCGACCGTGGGCCCACGAGGCGGTGGAGACGGTCGCCACCCTGCGGTCGCCGGGCAAGGTCGCGCGGGTCATCGGCGGGAACCTGGCCTCCGAGCTGCTCTTCGCCTCCACCATGGGCATGGTCCTGGCCGCCCTCGGCACGTCGCTCCCGCTCGGCACGCTGCTGGTGATCAACGTGAGCGTGAGCCTGTTCGCCGGGCTGATGCCGGTCCCGGGCGGGATCGGGGTGGCGGAAGGGGCCCTGATGGTCGGGCTCACCGCGGCCGGCCTCGACGAGCCGACGGCGCTGGCGGCCACCGTCTGCTACCGGATCTGCACGTACTACCTGCCACCGGTGTGGGGCGGCGTGGCCTTCCGGCGCATGGAGCGGTCGGGCCTGCTCTGACCGGCCTGCTCTGACCGACCTGGGCAGACCGGGGGCCGGGTGATCAGCGGTCGGGATCAGCGGTCGGTGGGTTGCGTCGCGGGTCGCACCACGCACCGGAAGCCGATGTGGCTCATGCCGGTGTCCACCATCTGGGGGCGGCGGGCCGCCGGGCGGTAGCGGCGGCAGTAGCTGTCGGCGCACAGGTGCGAGCCGCCCTTGATCACCCTGCGGGGGATGGCGAACTGGGGCTGGTGGCGGTCCAGGCTCCCGTCGAGGTCGCCACCCCGGGGGTTGTCCGGCACGCAGCACGGCTTGTCGGCCGGGGCCGGGTGGCGCTCGGTGTACCAGTCGGTGGTCCACTCCCAGACGTTGCCGGTGATCTGGTGGAGGCCGTAGGGGTTGGGGGGGAAGGACCGCACGGGCGCGGTGCGTTCGAAGCCGTCGCGGGCCTGGTTGCGCCACGGGAAGTCGCCCTCGAAGAACTTGGCGAGGCGTGCTCCGCCGGGGGTGGCCTCGTCGCCCCAGGCGTAGGCCAGCCCGTCGACGCCGCCGCGGGCGGCGCGCTCCCACTCCGCCTCGGTGGGGAGGTCCTTGTGGGCCCATCGGGCGTAGGCCTCGGCGTCCTCGAAGGCCACGTGGACCACCGGGTGGTCGGCCCGGTCCTCGACCGAGCTGCCCGGGCCCTCCGGATGCCTCCAGCAGGCCCCGGGCGTCCACCGCCACCACTGGCTCAGGTGGCGGAGGTCCACCGGGCCCGGGGTGGGCGTGAACACGAGCGAACCGGGCACCAGGTTCTCGGGCGGCGCGCCCGGGAAGTCGGCGGGATCGAGGGGCCGCTCGGCCACCGTGCGGTAGCCGGTGGCGGCCACGAACCGGGCGTAGTCGGCGTTGGTGACGGCGCACACGTCCATCCAGAACCCGTCGACCCGCACCGGGTGGGCGGGCGCCTCCTCGGGCTCGAAGGCGTCGGACCCCATGAGGAACGTGCCCTCCGGGATCCAGACCAGGTCCGGACCGGGTGCGGTCGCGGGCTCGGCGTCGGCCCCGGAGTCGGGAGCGGGCGCGTCCGCTCCCGACCCCATCCCCGAGACCGACGACTCGGTCATCCGCTGGAGACGCCGGCCAGCAGCTTGTCGAGCATGTGGTTGAGCGTGAAGCTGGCCGACTCCTGCCGGGGCGGGAACTCGATGAGCGACGACACCATCACGGCCACGAAGGTCTGGGCCGGGACCAGCACCCAGGCGTGGTCGATCATCCAGTCGTAGTAGGTGTTCGACGTGATGTCGGCCCGCTCGTAGGGGTCGGTGCGCAGGTTGAAGATCTTGGGCACCCGCAGCTCCGTGTAGGGCTCGGCCCACACCCGCAGGGTGCCCTCGGCCCGCTGCTCCATGAACACGATCTTCCAGTTGTCGTAGCGGATCGCCGTGAGGTCGCCATCGTCGGAGCAGTAGAAGAAGTGCTTGCGGGGGCTGGCATCGACCTCGCCGGTCAGGTAGGGCACGTGGTCGTGGCCGTCGAGGTGCACCTTGTAGGTGGTGCCCCCGAGCTCGGCTCCCGCCTTGAGGTCGTCGGCGATCCCGGGCGCGCCGGCGGCGGAGAGGAGGGTCACGAACCAGTCGTTGTGGGACACGATGCCGTTGAGGACCTGCCCGGGCTCGACCCGGCCGGGCCAGCGCATCACGCAGGGCACCCGGTACGCGCCCTCCCAGTTGGAGTTCTTCTCGTTGCGGAAGGGGGTCATCCCCGAGTCGGGCCAGGTGTTGAGGTGCGGCCCGTTGTCGGTGCTGTAGATGACGATGGTGTCCTCGTCGATGCCCAGGGCGTCGAGCTGGTCAAGGAGGGCACCGACCACGTTGTCGTGGTCGATCATCGTGTCGTGGTACTCGGACTGCCACCGGCCGGCCTGGCCGATGCTCTCGGCCTTGGCGTGGGTCCGGAAGTGCATGTGGGTGGTGTTGAACCAGACGAAGAACGGCGCATCGCCCGTTGCCGCATCGGCGATGAACCGCTGGGCGTGCTCGAGGATCTCGTCGTCGATGGTCCGCATCCGCTCCTTGGTGAGCGGGCCGGTGTCCTCGATGCGACCGTCGGCCCAGCTGTGGATCACCCCACGCGGCCCGAACTGCTTGCGGAAGTTCGGGAAGTCCTCCTCGGTGGGGTAGTCGGGCAGCTCCGGCTCCTCCTCGGCGTTGAGGTGGTACAGGTTGCCGAAGAACTCGTCGAAGCCGTGGTTGGTGGGCAGGAACTCGTCGCGGTCGCCCAGGTGGTTCTTGCCGAACTGTCCGGTGGTGTAGCCGACGTGCTTGAGGGCGGTGGCTATGGTGGGGTCCTCGGGGCGGAGCCCGATGTCGGCGCCCGGCATGCCCACCTTGGTGAGGCCCGTCCGGTAGGGGTTCTGCCCGGTGATGAAGGCGGCCCGTCCGGCCGTGCAGCTCTGCTCGCCGTAGTAGTCGGTGAAGCGGACGCCCTCCTCACCGATCCGGTCGATGTTCGGCGTTCGGTAGCCCATCAGCCCGTCCGAGTAGCAGCTGAGGTTCGACTGGCCGATGTCGTCGCCCCAGATCACCAGGATGTTGGGTTGCTTCTTGTCGCTCATGTGGTCACCTCGGGGGACGTGGGGCTGGTCGGGTGCGATCGGGGTTCGTGCCGGCTGGGAGGTCGGCCGGCGACGCGTTCTCCGCGCCGGCGCCCCCGACGATGCTTGGCCGGGCCGACCCACCCGGCATCACCCACGAGGGGTGAGCGTACGGGGCCGGTGCCGACGGCGTGGGAGCGATCGTCATCGGGCCGGCGGCCGGTGCTGCACCTCGAGCAGGGTCAGCCCGAGGTCCCGGGTCCGGGCGAGCACGGCGTGGAGCGCCGCCTGGTCCACCCCGCGCAGGACCAGGGTGGTGGTGCCCGACCGGGTGCAGATCTCCGCCGGGTCGAACGCGTCGCGGAGGACGGGGCCCATCGCCCCTTCGAGCACGATCGTGTAGTCGCTGGTGATCAACACGGCACCTCCTGCCTTGCACTCTCATCGCCACCTCGGTGGCGCGACTCACCCCGTGCAGGTGATAACGGCCTACCGGGGTTCGTCCCGGGCTCAGGTAGCGTTCGCGACCGATGGAGGACCGACCCGGCGAGGGTGTGAACCAGCGCCGCCGCCCGGCGCGGTTCGGGGCCACCAAGTTCGCGCCGCCCGCCGCGACCGCCGCCCAGGTCCCCCGCCCCATGCTGCTCCTGCGGTTGGATGAGGCTGGCCCTGATTCGCTCCGTCTGGTGGTGGGCTCGCCCGGATCGGGCAAGTCGTCCCTGCTCGCGGAATGGGTGGGAGCGCTGCCGGCCGGCTCGGTGGCCTGGCTGAACGCCGACGCCGCCGACCGGGACCCGGTCCGCTTCTGGCAGGGGGCGATCACGGCCGTGGAGCGGTGCGCCCCCGGCTTCGGTGCCGAGGCGTTCGACCTCCTCACCCTGGACCGACGCGTCGACCAGGACACGCTCGAGTCCCTCCTGATCGACGCCGACGCGCTCGACGAACCGGTCACGGTCGTGATCGACGACTTCCACCTGGTGAGCCCCGAGGTGGCCGACCACGTCGCCTTCCTGGCGTCGCGCGACTGCGTGGGGTTGCGGCTCACCATCGGCACCCGGGTCGAGCCGCTCCTGCGGCTGGGGAAGCTGCGGATGGAGGGCCGGCTGTGCGAGATCCGCGAGGCCGACCTGCGCTTCGACGACACCGAGGCCGTGGCGTTCACCCGGGCGATGGACCTCGACCTGACCGCAACCGAGGTCGACATCCTGCAACGCCGCACCGAGGGTTGGATCGCCGGGTTGAAGCTCGCCGCGGTCGCCATGCAGGGCACGGGCGAATTCGGCGCGTTCCTGGAGCGGTTGGCCGGGTCGACGCAGGTGGTCACCGAGTACCTGTCCACCGAGGTCGTCGATGCCCAGGAGCCGGCGGTGCGCAGCTTCCTGCTCGACACCTGCGTGGCCGACGAGCTCACGCCCGGCCTGGCCGCCGCCCTCGCCCCCGGCTCCCCGGTGACCCTGGTCGACCTGGAGGCGGCGAACCTGCTGCTGACCCGGCTGGACCCCGACGGCCACACGTTCCGGTACCACCACCTCTTCGCCGAGCTGCTGCGCTACCGCCTGCACGACCTCGACCCGGACCACGAGGCCGAGCTGCACCGACGCGCCGCGGCCTGGTTCGAAGCCCAGGGCGACGTGGTCGCGTCGTTCCGGCACGCCTGGCTGGCCGGCCGGCGGGCCGAGGCCATGGAGATCGTCGACGACTCGGTGATCGACGCCTACTTCTCCGGCCGGGTGCACGCCGTGCACCAGGTCGTCGGCGCCCTCGCCGTCGAGGGGCGCAAGTTCGAGTGGAGCACCAACGACAGGC
>DAIMFV010000133.1:7941-9294 GCA_036724365.1 Acidimicrobiales bacterium
AGCGAGCCACTTCCGACTTCCGACTTCCGACTTCCGACTTCGTCAATCCCCCCGGAACACCGTCGGCGTGGCGACTTTGTAGCCACGTCCGCGCAAGAGCGGGGTGAGGGCTACGCCGACGAGGAGGCCCGGGCGCGGCTGGAGCGCAAGCACCCGGGCGCCGCGGTGGGCCTTGCGCTGGGTCTGATCCTGGAGGGGTTGGCGGAAGACGCGCTCCTGCTCACCGACCGGATCCGGTCGTTGCACCTCGCCCGACTCCATCGGTGGGACCGCGTTCGGTTGGCCGCCACCCGGTGCGTGGCTCTCGTCGCGTTGGGTGACCCGACGGGGTGCCTCGACGAAGGTCAGGTGCTGCTCGACCTCGCCACCGACCACGACGCCCTGGACGACTGGTTCACGGTGGCCCTGACCATGCTCGTGCGGGCCGGGAGCTGGACCGGGCGGCTGGACGAGGCGGAGGCCTTGGCATCTCGGCTCCCGGCCGGCGGCGCGCGGCCCATGGAGCGTCTCGAGCACGCCGGGTCGATCGCCCAGTTGCGCCTCGCGCAGGGCCGTCTGGCCGAGGCGGTCGACCTGACCCGCGCCAGCCTCGCGTTCGCGGCCGAGAACCCGGAGCACGAGGCCACCATCGAGATCCTGCCGCTCGCCGTGGTGGGCACCGCCCTGTTGGAGCAGGGCGAGGTGGCGGCCGCCGCCGTCGAGTTCGACTGGATCACCGGCGCCAACGGGGAGACGCGACGGCCCATGGCGGCGTTGGGCACGATGGGGCTGAGCCGCGTGTGGCAGTCGGAGGGACGCTTCGAACCGGCGCTGCTGGTGCTCGACGACGCGCGTGCCCTCTGCCGCAACTCGCCCGCTCGTGCCGGCGTCCTGGACCAGATCGATGCGCGGGCGGCCCGGGTGCTGCTCGCCACCGGCGACCGGGAGCGGGCCGCCGCGCTCGTCGAACGCCTGCCGGAGGGGCCGGACCGCCGTTCCCTGTTGGCGCAACTCCTGCTCGCCGGCGGTGGGCACGAGGAGGCTCGTCGTCTCCTCGACGCCGTCGGGGACGAGGGCCTGCCGCCGGCGACGCGCCTCTCGCTCGCGCTGGGTCGGCTCGCCTGTGCCCTGTCGGCACAGGAGTCGGGGGAGGCCGAGGCCCGCGACGTGCTGGCCATCGCCGAACCCCACGGCTACGTCTTCGCCCTGGCCGAGGCGGGGGCCGACGTGCTCGCCGCGGTGTGCGAGGTGGGCCGACGGAGCCCGCAGACCCCCTACCTGGAGCGGCTGCTCGTCACCCGACCCCACGCCGTCCCCACCGACCGCCCCACCATCGAGTACCAGATCGACGCGCTGAGCGACCGTGAGCGCACC
>DAIMFV010000134.1:0-9276 GCA_036724365.1 Acidimicrobiales bacterium
CCAACTGGAGGCCGGCGTCGAACTCGACGAGGCAGGGCTGGTGGCTTCGGTCAAGGAGAAGCTGGCCAGCTACAAGGCCCCCAAGTCGGTGGTGGCCATCGACACCATCGGGCGAGCCCCCAACGGCAAGGTCGACTACAAAGCCATGCGCCGCTACGCCATGGCCGAACTCGGCATCGAACCATGAGCACCGCCCTGCACTGAGCTCTGAGACCGTTCCGGTGCGTTCCCCCGTCCTCAAACGCCTCATGGACCTCGCGCTGGCCCTGGCCGGCCTGGTCGTGGCCGCCGTCCCCATGACCGGCATAGCAGTAGCGATTCGCCTCACCATGGGTAGCCCCGTGCTGTTCCGCCAGCGTCGCCCCGGCCTGCACGGCGAGTTGTTCGACGTGCTCAAGTTCCGGACCATGCGCACCGGGGCGGGCAGCGACGCCGACCGACTGACCCGCCTCGGGGCGTTCCTGCGCCGTACCAGTCTCGACGAACTACCCGAGCTGTTGAACGTCATACGAGGCGAGATGGCTCTCGTCGGTCCCCGCCCGCTGCTCCCCGCCTACCTGGACCGCTACTCGCCCGAACAAGCCCGCCGCCACGACGTCAAGCCGGGCATCACCGGTCTCGCCCAGGTGAGCGGACGTAACGCCGTGGACTGGGACGACCGGTTCCGCCTCGATGTGGCCTATGTGGACACCTGGACCGTCGCGTTGGACGCACGGATACTGGCGCGTACCCTACGATCCGTGGTGAAGCGTGAGGGGATCTCTGCGGAGGGTCACGCCACCATGCCCGAGTTCATGGGATCCGCCGCCATGTCCAAAACGATGCCCGATACCAGCCCTAGCGCCGATACCAGCCCGACCGGGGTGGTCGACCCTGGGCCAGACAACGTCGGCGGCTCACCATGCCCGTGACCCCGCCGCCGGTACGGGCCGGGTCTGGATATGACCCGTTGGCGTCGCTGTACGGCGCCGACACGCCACCGGCCAAGGACTATCGCCTCCGCCTCGCCTCCCCGGTGATGGGCACCGAGGAGACCGAGGCCGTCACCAGTGTGATCGAGTCCGGGGTCCTGACCAACGGCCCCTGGACCAGACGTTTCGAGGCCGCCATGGCCTTCCGCCATGGCACCGACCACGCCCTGGCCTTCGCCAACGGCACCGTCGCCCTGGCCGCCATGTACCTGGCAGCCGGGATCGGCCCGGGAGACGAGGTGATCGTTCCGTCGTTCACCTTCATCGCCACCGCCACATCGGTCGTCCACGTCGGAGCCACCCCGGTGTTCGCCGACATCGATCCCATCACCTTCAACATCGATCCCGCTGCGGTGGCCCGGTGCATCACCCCACGGACCAAGGCCATCGTGCCGGTCCACTACGGCGGTCAGCCCGCAGACATGGACCGCCTGTTGGAGTTGGCCACTGCCCACGGGCTCAGCGTGTTCGAAGACGCGGCCCAAGCCCACGGGGCCAGCTACCGCGGGCGGCCAGCAGGGTCCTTGGGTCGGGCCGCCATGTTCAGCTTCACCCCGGTCAAGGCCATCACCACCGGCGAAGGGGCCGTCGTCACCACCGCCGACACCGACCTTGCCCACCGGATGCGTCTGCTGCGCAACCACGGCATGGACCGGCCCTACCACCACGAGATCGTCGGCTACAACTGGCGGCTGTCGGAGATGCAGTCGGCTCTGGGCGTCAAGCAGCTCGACCGCCTCGACGAGATCCTGGCCGTCAAGGCTGCCAACGCGCAGACCATGGCCGCCCTGTTGGCCGACCTCGCCGACGTCGAGGCGCCAACCGAGCTCCCCGACCGAACCCACCCCCACACCATCTACACCATCAAGGTTCCGCCCCGACTCCGTGACCTGGTCATGGACGCCCTCGATCAGGTCGGCATCGAGACCCGCCGCTACTTCCCGCCCGCCCACCTCGAACCCGCCTTCGTGGGGCTCGCCGACCACAAGCTGCCCGTCACCGAGTCGGTGGCCGAACAGGTGGTGTCGCTCCCGTTCCACTCCCGAATCACCACCGAGGACCTCGAGGAGATGGCCGCCATCATCGGCGAGGTCCTCGAGACCTGATCTCGGAAGACTGTCGCTGAAACCTGTCGCTGAAACCTGATCTGGGCGGCACCGCGGCGGGCACCGCGGTCAGGGAGCCGACAGACCCCGCTCGCCGAGAAGGCGTCGGTAGGTGGCCAAGGTGATGTCGATCACCCGTCGCTGGTCGAACTCCTCGACCGCCTTGACCCGCGACGCCTCCCCCATGTGGGCTCGCCGCCGCCCATCGTTGGCCAGCACAGACACGGCCTCGCTCAGCGACCCAGCATCACGCGCTCGGACCAACAGACCGTTCCCCCCGTCGTCGACCACCTGACGACATCCCCTGATGTCGGTGACCACCAACGGCACCCCGGTGGCGGCGGCCTCCATGGCCGACCGGGGAAAGCCCTCACGGTGCGAGGCCAACACGTACACGTCCAACGCCCGGTAGAAGTCCTCCACATCGGAACGCTGACCCAGGAACGTGATCCCGGACTCGCCCGACACCCGAGCCAGGTCGGCCTCCACCAGACCATCGGACTTGTCGGAATCGAGAGGACCGACCACCAGCCATCGCACCTGGGGATCGGTCTCACGCAAGGCCGAGGCCGCCTCGATCACCTCGGCCAGACCCTTCTCCCACACCAGTCGGGCCACAACGCCGACCGCCACCTGGTCTTCGGTCACACCGAACCGGGCGCGAGCCGCGGCCCTGGCTTCGGTGGTGGGGACCGAAAACCGCGACAGATCCACACCGTTGCCCAACACATGGATCCGATTCGCTGGGACCCGCAGCCGTCGGAGCACGGCCACGTCCTCCACGCTCTGGAGCAATTCAGCATGGGAGCACGCTGCCGCCAGGCGTTCCAGCCCATAGACCACCGCTCGGCGCGGCCAGGAGTCTTCGGGGGTGGCGTACAGGCCGTGGACGGTGTTAACCACCACCGGCACCCGGGCAGCCCGGGCCGCCGGACGACCGAACCAACCCGGCTTCGGGTTGTGCAGGTGCACGATGTCGGGGCGTTCATGGCGGAACAGGCGGTACAGCTCCCCGATCAGGGCCAGGTCCCGTCTCGGGTCCATGGCCCGGGTGGCATTGGCCAGCGCCACGTGACGGATCCCGGCCGCTTCGAGCGCTCCCACGTGGGGTCCGGGGGCTGACGCCCCCACGACCTCATACCCGGCCCGTGCAAAGGCCTGGAGCTGCGGCTTGAGCAACAGGTCCAGGCTCATGTCCACCGTGGTCACGTGGATCAGCTTCCGGCGACCACCGGCCCCCGGTGACCGAACCGCCCCAGATCGAGACACGGTGTCGATCTCAGCCGTTGCCGAGAGAGCTCGGTCGGGCCGGAACCCCGTGGACGGTGGTGGCGGCGGCAACATCGTGGAGCACCACCGCTCCCGCCCCGACCCTGGCGTCTGGGCCGACGCGAACCCGGGGACCGACCACAGCGCCCACGCCGAAGAAGCTGCGCTCACCGACCTCGACGCCACCGGTGAGACGACAGCCCGGGCTCAAGGTGACGTGATCCCTCAAGATCACGTCGTGGGACAGGCTGCAACCCACGTTCACCTGCACGCCCTCCCCCACCTCGACGTTGGTGGTGATGATGCTCCCCGCGGCGACGACCGAACCGTCACCTAGGCGCACGTCTCGACCCACCGAGGCCGTGGGATGGACCAGCGCAGGCGCCAAGGCCACACCGGCCGCACGCACCTGAGCCGATAGCCGGCTGCGCAGCATCGCATCACCCACCGCCACCACGGCCACGAGTTGATCCGATCCGCAATCTCCCACCGTGTCCACACCGCCCAAGACGCGGGCACCCAACCGGGACAGCCTGGCCTCGGACTCCCCATCCGGTACGGCATCGTCGAGGAAACCCAGGAGGTTCCAGGCCGGGCCGGGACCGGCTGCGTTCACGGCCACGACCAGTTCGAACACCTCGCGACCATGGCCCCCAGCCCCCACAATCACCAGGTCCCGGGCCGGGCCGACGTCGCTCACGACCGGAGGATACCCATCACCTCGACCGCGGGGCGTCGCCCGCTCCTTCCCCATCCAGTCGGAGGCCGGCGACAGAACACCGCCGGAAGGCTCTGCCGTTCGGCGGATCCAGGCTCAGCCACCGTGATCACGGCGCTGACGTCGGGCTCCTCGCTGCAACAGCTTGGACCGGTTCATGTCCCGTGCACTCAGGTGTTCCCGGGACGGGAACAAGACACCGGCCGCATACGCCCATCGGTCCCCCCAGTTGGGCAACTCGGACACCACCCTCAACCGGGAACGGCCGTAGGAGGATCCATCTCGTCGCTGGGCCATGATGATGCGACGCTCGCTCGGGCTGGGATCTACCTCATCGAACCAGGCCTTCCACCGTGGGAGGCTCACTCCCGGCAGCGAGAGGATCGATGCCGCCGCCTCGTGGAGCACGGCGGTGCCGTTCCAGGCTTCGGCTTCGCTGACCACACCGTCGACCTCGACCTCCGAGGAGAGCAGGTAGCCCAGCAGGTCCCGACGGCTCATCAACCGTGGGATCGGCGAGCCCAGCATTGCGTGATAGGCGGCGTGAAGGACTCGCACGACCCGCGTCGGCGCCGACATGGTCACACCGGCAAGGTCGAAGTGGACGGGATCGTCGAACAACCGCTCAACGGGGACCCGCACGGCATGGACACCGTCACAGATGGTTCTATGGAGGTCTATCTCGACGTGGTCCGAGAACGTGAGCGTCACCGACTTGGCGAAGCGGCCATCGAAGCCGGGCCGCCGCTGGGGATAGGGACGATCGGCCCCCATCGCCACCAGCACCTCAACGGTTCGATCGATGTCGCTACCTCGCACCACCAGATCCAGGTCCCCGAAGGTACGCAGACCGGGCTCGAGCTCGTCCAGATGCGCCACCGCCGGCCCTTTGACCACCCGCAGGTCCGTGATCCCAGAGACAGCGAGACGCTCGGACACGTCGCACAGGCGATCCTCCAACTTCATGCACCACGCCAGGGCGTCGAGGTGGTGGCGCTCCAGCAGATCTACCTGGGCTTCCCCCAACAGAACGGCGCCCGACTCCGACGCCGCCATGAGCGCACCGGTCAACCGTTCAACCCGAACCGACTCCACCAGCGCAACCCCCAAGTGGCTCCAGTCGACCGGCTGGCCCCCAGATTGGCCCCCTTGGACCATGGGCGCAGTCGTGGCCACCAGATGTTCGAGCTGGGACCCGAACCCGTGGTCCACCGACTGATCACTGTCGACCAGCATCGTCATCCTCCGCATGCTGGTGAGGTCCCACCTCGACAAGGCCCGCCGCCGACATAGCCTCGACCGCGTCCCTGACCGCTTGGTCAACCACGTCGCCGCCTACCCCCACCGCCGCCCCCTGGGCCACGGCGATCAACTCGGAGAGCGTGTGGGGTGTGTCCAGCTCCACCCACACTCCGGCCGTGACGCCTTGCAACCGGTGCAACTGTTCCTCACCCCGACCCAGCAGCAGGATCGACGCGCCGCATCGACGGGTGAACAGGTCTGTCCGACGCGTCAACCGGACGTGATCGGGGCCCAGCGTCATCTTGCACCGTCACCAATGGTTGCGGGTCGCTGGTGGATGAAGCCCAGGGCCGCCAGTTCGGAAACCAGCTCTCCACCGGGACCCGTCATCTCGACGGCGCCGACGGTCAGGTCCCACAGCAGCGCCGCACCTGCCGCGTTCACGCTCACGACCGTACCGGCCTCAGGTTGATATGCCACCAGCTCACCGCAGGACCACACCCTCACCGTCGATCCCCACGACCAGGGCCCGTCGGGGGACGGCTCCGCCAGCGTCGCGGTAGTCGGAGCAGGTTGCACCTCGACCGCGGTCTTCTCGACCTCCAGGACCCATCGGCCACCCGAAGGCGAAGGCGGGTCGGCCATGAGCCTCTCGATCACCTCCATCGCCTCCGCCGCATGCTCGTAGGACAGTCGCACAACGGGAACCTTCGCCACCAGCCGGGCGAAGGCGTCGAGCACCGACACCGGATCACGGCTGAGGTCGAGGTTGTTCATGCACAGCGCTTCCATGGCGGCGCCGAAACCGAGCTGTTCCCACCTCACCTCGTTGCCCAACCGCCGGTCCAGGATCACCACCACCGCGGGCTCGGCCACCAGCCGTTGACCACCGCCGAGGTCCGATGCGCACAACAGGAGCGGACCAGGGGACTCGACTCGTCCCGTCGCCGCGCCGGCCGGCAGCGCGCCCAGGCCCCCGACCTTGGCCACCACCGGACGGGTGAACGAATGCACCATGCCGGACACCCCGTCGAGAACCACCTGTTCGTCGTTCACCAGATCGAACCCCTGGCCGACCAGGTGCGATACCAACGTCGACTTCCCGGTGCCAGAGGCAGCCAGGACGAGCACGGCCCGCCCCAGAGGATCGGCCACCGCTCCGCCGTGAAGGGTTCCACTCGGCCCCATGTCCAAGAACCGCCGGCTCACCAGGCTCAGCACGGTGACCGCCACGCTCTCGACCGCCACCACCCGCTCCCCACCCCACTCGGGACGTACCCGCACCGTCGCCACCGGTTGAGGCTCCAGATGGACGACCAACGGGTCGCCATCGACCACGGTGACGTCGTCTCCCATCGACCGTCGGGCGATGGCGACACATCCCTCACGGGGCAGACCCAGCGGGGCCAGAGCGGCGGGCACAACACCGCTCCCGTGGTCGAGGATCACCAACCGTCGGTAGGTGGCCCTCGCCGGGGAAAGCCCTCCCGACTCCAGGTGAACGATCCCACCCGCCGGCCCGATCCCCACCGGACCGGGCGGTGCGGTAGGCGTCGCCGACTGTGCGTCTGTGGTGTCGGAGTGGATTCTGGTCACGGAACGGTGCTGGTCGGATCAGAGCGGGTCGGGTCGGTCACCTCCAGCGCTCGACTCCCGATCAGGCGAGTTCGGTTCATCGCGGTTCGCCTCGTAGATCAGCAACGGAGCCGGATAGAGCGATGGTAGATCCCCCGATGCCCTACCCAAGTCGACCGCCCAGAGAAGTCACCTCCCTTCGGATCTGGCGACCAAGGCAGACTGGACCTATGAGGCACCGTCTCATCCTCGTGGCCATCGCAGCCGCCGCCTTCGTGGCGGTGAACCTGCTCGTGTTCGCGATCTCCGAGCTCGTCTGGCCATGACGGCGACCCCGTCCCCGACAGCGAGGTCGCGCCCGAGCCACCAATCCGCTGCACTCCCCATCCCGTGATCCTCTAATATGTCCCCGACCTGATTTGAGGAGGGCTAGATGAGCGATCGAGAGAACAACCAGGCCGACGACGCCAGCATCACCAGGCGTGACGCCATGCGCAAAGCGGCGGGCATCGGCGCAGTGGCTGGCGCGGCTTGGGCCGCGCCCTCGATCAACGGGATGGCGATCGTGCCGACCCTCCCTGCCGCGGCCCGCACCGCCCCCATCGTCATGACCGGCACGGCCACCAAGACCCTGGGGTGCTTCGGGCCGGACCAATTCGCCGTCAACCTCACCCACCCGACCATCCCCGCCAACAGCGGATGGTGGAACTTCGCCTTCCAGGGTTGCACCGCGCTCAACACTGAGTCGGTTCGCTACGATTTCTTGGGCGGCCGGACCGACTGCTACAAGGAGCCGGTCGGCTACCAGTGCAAGATGGAGCTGCTCAACGGCACCACCGTCGTCTACGACACCGGGCACATCGACAGCACCGGCAACCAGCTCGGCGGCACCATCTTCATCGGCACCGCCGCCTACCCCAATGGTTTCGGGAACATGAACTGGCGCATCACCTGCGTCTGACCTGAACCTGCTCACGTCCTTCCTCGACCGTCCTCAGGTCCGAGACGCCGTTTGGCGGTGGCCGTGCGCGGACCAGTTCCTGGCCTGGGCCCCGTGGGCGGCACCCGTGGTGCTGGACCGGCGGGCCCTGGCCGTGCTCGACGCATTCGACGGCTCCCCCCTTCCCCCGCTGGCCGACGCCCTCGCCGACATAGAAGCCCGAGACCGCTCGGAAGCGCTCATCGAACTTCAACACCTCGCGGTCATGTTCGCTCGGGTCGGCCTACTGGACGACGGCACCCACCACCCTCGCCCGAACGTGACCGCCCTCGGTCGTCCCGTGACCGTGTGCGACCGCGACTGGTGGAGGCTTGACGCCTCGACCATCACCGACCTGCACCTCGAGAATCGACTCCTCACCGTGTCGAGCACCGACGAGCGGCTCTCACAGGTCCTCACCGGCCTGACCGGGTTCCACCCCACGACGCGAGACGCCATAGACGACACCACCCCCCTCGAGTTGGCGGTGGCCATGTCCGAACGAGAGCGGGGGGTACACGCCCTCTACGGCCGAGGGGGGCGGGTCTATGCCCGCTCGACGGACCGTGACGCGCTGATCCACCAGTTCTGCTGGTACCTCGCGTCCTTGGCCTGGCTAGCCACCGATCCCGAGGTGGTGTGGCTCGACTCGCTGCTCCTCCATCGAGACGGAGAGGTTGCGTTGCTGCACGGCCGAGCCCGCCACATGTGGACCCAATTCGGCCGGCGCCTGGAACAGCGGGGCTGGCGGGCGCTTCCGTCGGTCCTGACCGCCTTGGACCCGGCCACCGCCCAGGTCGTCGTTGCGCCCACACCCACCGGGGTGGTGGCCGAGGCCATGGACCTCCTCGACATCACCTCGACACCAGAAGTCGCGTTTGGCTCTCGGCTGACGGTGACCAGGATCGATGACCTGGCTCCCGACTACGAGGTGTCCTTCCTGATCAACGCCGGCCACGACCTGAGCGATCTGAGCCCACCTCTAACCGGATGGCGGGTGGCGCTCATGGCATTTCGAGGGGCCAGCGATGCCTGGCCCAGCCACGACCCACCCGAGGCCACACGAGGTGAGGCAGCCCTGCGTACCGCGGCCGTGCTGGCCGAAAGACCAGACCTACCTGCCGCCCTACACCTAACGGACGACGCGCTGGTGGCTTCGTTGACGTGACCAAAGGCCCCCTCGGCCTTCGGTCGCTACACAAGCCGCGGCTACCGTCAACACGCCCACCAATCAACCTCCTGAGGAGTTACCCATGGCAGATCTCGGTTACGACGGCAAGGTCGCGGTCATCACCGGCGCAGGCGGAGGCCTCGGGCGCTCCCACGCCCTCGAGCTGGCCACGCGCGGCGCGCTCATCGTGGTGAACGACCTGGGTGGCTCGGTGGACGGCCAGGGCGGCTCCCACACCGCCGCCC
>DAIMFV010000135.1:0-3415 GCA_036724365.1 Acidimicrobiales bacterium
GCCGACTTCAAGCGCCCCACCGACGGCGACCCGCCCGTGCTGGCCCTCGCTGCGGCAGCCCACTGACCGGACCGACCGACCGACCGACCGGACCGACCGACCGACCGACCGACCGGACCGATCAGGCCACGAACCGGCGGGGGTCCCCCGCGCCCCCCGGGGGCTGGTCGGGCCGGTCGGCCACCTCGAAACCCCGACACAGGTTGACCACCGCCACCACCTCGGCCCACCGGGGCACCGAGGTGTCGCGCACGGGGCCGCCCCCACCGCGCGACGCCGACGGCAGGATCCGACCCGCCTGGGCCAGGCGCACCCGCAGGGTGTGGGCCTGGCGCCGGGAGAGCCCGCACGTGTTCTGGGCATGGGCGGGGTCGAAGGCGTTGCGGTAGCCCGACCCCGACTCGGGGTGGGCGGCCCGTTCCATCACCCAGGCCACCACCGCGTCGGGATCGGAGTCGGCTCCCACGCCCACGCAGGCGAGCTGGTGCGACGTGGGGGTGGGCGGGCGGCCCACGTGGGGGTCGGTCACCACCCGGTGGAGGGATGCCGCGCAGGCGGCCACCTCGGCCGGCACCACCCGGGTCACGCCGGCCCGGGCCAGGCGGAGGCCGAGCAGGGGGTTGCCCACCGCCGAGCCCCACAGGATCGCCACCACCTCGGGCCGGCCGTCCAACGACTCGCGCAGCCGGGAGACGGTGGCCAGCATCGGGTACCGGTCCCACGACGAGGGATCCGGACGCAGCCCGGCCAGCACCAGGTCGAACCGGGTCGACCCTCGCCCGCCGGCCAGCCGCCCGGCCTCCTCCCACCCCATCGCCGTGGGCCGGTGGCCCGCCGCCTCCAGCGCCGCCGAACGACCCAGCCGGCCGACCTCGCCGTCGTCGATCACCAGCACCTCTGCCACGCCGATCCTCCTGCTGCGCTCAACCGTGCGTTGGAGGGCAGCCAACCGCGCGGGAGCGCCCGGGGCAACGACCAAACCCGGGAGATCACCGGGAACCCGGGAACGCAGCTCGCTGACCTGGGGTTTCGCGCCCCGAACGCGGCGGTCCGGAGGCGGGTCGGGCCAGCTCAGGCCGGGTCGGGACCGATCAGCGCCCGGATGGCGCCCAGCCAGTCGTCGGCCTCCCGGCCGGCTTCGTCGACGTCGCGGCGCACCGCCGGGCCGTGAGTGTCGGCCGAGGGGTAGGACCCGAGGAACTTCACCGAGCCGTGCTTCATCCGCAGGGCCTTCAGGCAGTCGGCCACCACGTCGTCGGCCACGTGGCCCTCCATGTCGAGGAGGAAGCAGTACTCGCCCAGGGCCTTCTTGGTGGGTCGGGACTCCAGCTTGGTGAGGTTGATCGAGCGGGCCGCGAACTCCTGGAGGATGGCGAGCAGGCTGCCCGGACGGTCGGCCCGCTGGGCCACCACCACCGACGTCTTGTCGTGCCCGGTGGGCGGCGGCACCACGTTGGGCCGGACGGCCACGAACCGGGTCTGGTTCTCGGGGTGGTCCTCGATGTCGCGGGCCAGCACCTCCAGGCCGTAGATCTCGGCGGCCAGCTCGTTGCCGATGGCGCCCACCGTGGGATCAGCCAGCTCGGCCACCAGCCGGGCCCCCTCGGAGGTGGAGTTCACGGCCCGGGTGCGCACCGACGGGAGGGCCCGCCGCAGGAACGTGCGGGCCTGGGCGGTGGCGTGGGGGATCGACACCACCTCGACCAACCCGGCCACCGTGGCCCCGGGGACGCCCATGAGGTGCTGCTGCACGCCGATGACCACCTCGCGCTGGATGAGCACGTCGACGTCGAAGGCCAAGGTGTCGGACGTGATGTTCACGCCGCCCTCGATGGAGTTCTCGATGGCCACGAAGCCCAGATCGACGGCCCCCGACTCGGCGGCCACCAGCACGTCGGCCATGGTGGCCAGCGGCACCAGCTCGGCCGCGGCCAGGTCGGGCTGGGTGCGCAGCGCCTGCTCGGTGAAGGTGCCCCACGGCCCGAGGAACCCGACCCGCAGGCCCCCCGATGCCCCGGGAGGGGTGGCCGGAACGGTGGAAGGGGCCTCGGTGGTCACGACCGTGCAGGATAGGTCCGTGGACGAGGTCGCCCTCAGACAGCTCATCGACGACGTCCGGGCCGGTACCCGGTCGCCCGACGACGCCGTCGCCACCCTGCGCCACCTGCCCTACACCGACGTGGGCTTCGCCCGGGTCGACCACCACCGCCACATCCGCCAGGGCATGGCCGAGGCCGTCTACGGGCCCGGCAAGACGCCCGACCAGGCGGCCCAGATCGTGGCCGAGCTGCTGGCGCGCTCCGCCACCGCGCCGGTGGTGCTCACCCGGGCCGACGGGCCGACGGTCAGCGCCGCGCTGCAGGCCAACCCCGGCGGCCGGGCCACCGGCCCGTCGGGTGCGTCCACGGTGGTGTGGCGTCCGGCCCCGGCCCGCCCGGAGCGGATCCTGGTGATCACCGCCGGCACCGCCGACCTGCCCGTGGCCGACGAGTGCGACGCCACGCTCACCGCCCACGGGCTGGTGGCCGACCGGCTCACCGACGTGGGGGTGGCCGGGATCCACCGCCTGCTCGACCACCTGCCGGCCCTGGCGGCCGCCGACGCCGTGATCGTGATCGCCGGCATGGAGGGGGCCCTGGCCTCGGTGGTGGGTGGTCTCACCGGCGCCCCGGTGGTGGCCGTGCCCACCAGCGCCGGCTACGGGGCGGCCCTCGACGGGGTCACGGCCCTGCTCGGCATGCTCGCGTCGTGCGCGGCCGGCATCACCGTGGTCGGCATCGACAACGGGTTCGGTGCCGCCAGCGCGGTGGCCCGCCAGTTCCTGAACCCGGCCCGGAGCCAGGAGCGCGCCGCGCCGTGAGCACCGCCTGGTTCCACTGCTTCTCGGGGATCGCCGGCGACATGGCGCTCGGTGCCCTGCTCGACGCCGGCGCCCCCCTCGACGAGGTCACCGGGCTGTTGGACCGGCTGCCGCTGTCGGGCTGGGCCCTCGACGCCGAACCGGTGCTCCGCGGGGGCATCGCCGGCACCCAGGTCCACGTCCGGGCCGAGGACTCCACCGTGGTGCGCACCGCCGCCCACATCCAGGGCCTGGTGTTGGAAGCCCGTCTCCCCGACCGGGTGCAGGCCCGGGCGCTGGCCGTCTTCGGCGCCCTGGCCGAGGCCGAGGGCCGGCTGCACCGCCGGCCGCCCGACCAGGTCCACTTCCACGAGGTCGGCGGCATCGACGCCATCGTCGACGTGGTGGGCACCTGCGCCGCCCTCGAGGTCCTGGGCGTACACGAGGTGCGGTGCTCGCCGGTGGCCGTGGGGCTGGGCATGGTGCGGTCCGCCC
The DNA here is from genome assembly GCA_036724365.1 of Acidimicrobiales bacterium. GTDB lineage: Bacteria > Actinomycetota > Acidimicrobiia > Acidimicrobiales > Iamiaceae > Aquihabitans. The sequence continues at coordinate 3,335 of DAIMFV010000135.1, forward strand.
ACGGGATCATCCCCAACCCGGCCCCGGCGGTGGTGGAGCTCCTGCGAGGCGTACCCACCCACGGCGTCGACCTGGCGGTGG
>DAIMFV010000135.1:3425-4154 GCA_036724365.1 Acidimicrobiales bacterium
GTGGAGCTCACCACCCCCACCGGCGCCGCGCTCGTGGCCGGCCTCGCGAGCGGCTTCGGCGCCCTGCCCGCCGTCACCGTGACCGCCACCGGGTTCGGGGCCGGCCACCGGGAGCTGGACGACCGCCCCAACCTCACCCAGGTGGTGCTGGGCGATCCCACCCGGGCCGCGCCCACGTCGGGCCAGCCCCAGCTGCTGGTGGAGGCCAACGTCGACGACGCCACCGGCGAGGTGCTGGCCCACACCGTCGCCGAACTGCTCCGGGCCGGGGCCGCCGATGCCTGGATCACCCCCGTGGTGGGCAAGAAGGGTCGCCCCGCCCACGTGATCAGCGCGCTGTGCGACGTGGCCCTGCTCGGCCCGGTTCGCCAGACCCTGGTGCGGGAGTCGGGCACGCTCGGCGTGCGCGGCGTGGCCCTCGAGCGCTGGCCCGAGCCCCGCCGCATCGACGAGGTCGAGGTGGGCGACCACCCGGTGCGGGTGAAGGTCGACCCCGGTCGGGTGAAGGCCGAGTTAGACGACGCCGCCCGCGTGGCCCGCACCACCGGCCGCCCGTTGCGGTCGATCCTGGCCGAGGCCGAGGCCCGCTGGCACGTGGAGCAGCCCGCCGAGCCCGTGCTCCCCCACGACGCCGACCACCACGACGACCAGGACGCCGCCGACGCCGCCGCCGGTCCCCGGCGACTCCCGGGCGACCACGGCAACCACCCGGTCCCCGGCCACCGCCAC
>DAIMFV010000135.1:4164-4417 GCA_036724365.1 Acidimicrobiales bacterium
CCCGCCCGCCCCCGGGCCCCCAACGCCACCCCCCCCTCCCCCCCCCCCCGCCACGACCCCCCGCCCGCCCCCCCCACCGACGACCACCACCCGCCGGCCTGACCGCCCCTCCGGGACGCCGTCCGGAACGCCCGTCCGAGGTCGGCGGTAGGTTGCCGGCATGGACCTCTCGGAGCTGGTGGCCCGCGAACAGATCCGCCACCTGCTGGCGGCCTACACCTGGGCGGGCGACCGCGGCCGCCTCAGCGAGCTG
>DAIMFV010000135.1:4427-9265 GCA_036724365.1 Acidimicrobiales bacterium
CCGACGGCGCGCTGCACCTGTCCGAGTACTGCCTCGCGCGCCTGGTCTCGCACCAGGTGATGGAGGCGCTCGATCCGGCCAAGGCGCGGCCGATGGGGCGGCGGCGGTTACGCGATTGCCAGGCCCAGCTGGCCGACCTGTTCGCGGTGCACGGGGTGCTCGACGTGGGCCCCCACGGCGGCCGGTGGGAGGGCCGCGCCGCCATCGAGAACGGCCTCCAGGCCGTGGTGGCCCGCACCGCGGCCGCCGGGCCGGGCAACTCGGCCGGGCCCGTGCACCACCACGTGTCCAGCGTGTTGATCACCGACGTGCTGGGCGGGCGGGGCCGGGTGAGGTCGTACTTCGCGGTGCACACCGCCATCGGGCTCGACCACTGGGGCCGCTACTTCGACCGGGTCGAACTGGAGATCGGCCGGTGGAAGTTCACCGAACGGATGGTGGTGGTCGACGGATCGTCACCCGCCTCGTTGATGGTGGCGCGTTGATGGTGGCGCGTTGATCCTGGGCGGTCAGCCCGAGGAGCAGGCCTTCCAGAAGGCCCGGTAGCTCGGGTACTCCAGGCCCGGGGTGATCCACCCGGCCTCGACCAGTTCCCGGTGGTAGCGGGTGAGGTTGCGCCACGGCACCCCCATGTCGGCGTGGTGGGCCAGGTGCCACCCGGTGCGGTAGGGCACGATCCAGAACCGGGCCGACCAGCTCTGGCGCACGTGGTGGGTGGTCTCGCGCCGGTCGTCGGAGCGGTGCATCCCGCCGTGCTCGGCCACGGCCCGGAGCCGGTTGAGCACCCGCCACACGGTCATCCACGGGGCCAGCCAGCCCACGAGGTACAGCCACCAGTGACCGGTGGCGGCCCAGATGAGCGCCCACAGCACCGCCTGGGTGCCCAGGATCCGCAGCCCGATCGGGCGGGCGGCCTTGGACCGCAGCGAACCGACGAGCGGCTTGAGGTTCTTCCACCCCGAACTGCCCACGGCGTCGCGCACGAGCTTGCGCCGCCACGACGCCGCCGGGATCGGGTAGCCGGCGTACAGGGGGATGTCGGGCTCGCCGGGACCGAACTCGTCCTTGTGGTGGGCGAAGTGCACCCGGCGGTACACGTCGAACGGCACGAACGCCGGGTAGTCGAGCAGCCACCGTCCCACCAGGTCGTTGGCCCGCCGGTTGCGGAACAGCAGACGGTGGGCGGCCTCGTGGCCGAGGATGGCCAGCCGGGCGAACATCGGCCCCATGAGCAGCCACAGGGCGGCGTAGCCGAGCGGGTGGTGGAGCCAGGTGGCCGCCGCGAACAGGGCAGCGATGGCCCCCCACAGCCAGGTGACGGTCCAGGCGTTGCGCCAGCTGGCGATCCGACGGAGGTCCTCGCGCAGGGCGGGGACGGCCTTGGCCGAGACCGTGATGCGGTCGGTGGGGAGCACCTGGGGCAGCAGTTCGGCCGCCGGCACCATGCCACCGGTGACCCACGGGCTGGGCGTGGCGATGTCGGCGGTGGGGGCGGCCATGGACCACATGTTACGTTCTTGGATCGCATGATGTCCATCCGTAACAGCAGCCGACGGGGACGGGTCCGGCGGTGACGAGCGAGCTCGACCGACGTCTCGGCACCCGCCGGCTCACCGCCCGGTCGGTGGTGGCGTCCACGCTGCTGGGCGCGGACCCGCCCGAGCTGCCCACCCGGTCGCTGGTAGGCACCGCCGAGCTGTTCGGCATCGCGCCCGGCACCGCGCGCGTGGCGATGTCCCGCATGGTGGCGGCGGGGGAGCTGGTGGCCACCGGAGACGGCTACCGGCTGGTCGGCCCGGCGCTGCTGGCCCGACAGGAGCGCCAGGCCCGCTCCCGGCGCGGCGCCAGCGGTCCCTGGGACGGCACGTGGCACACCCTCGTGGTCACCGCCGACACCCGACCGGCCGCCGAACGGGTCGAGCTGCGCACCACCCTGGCCGCGGCCCGGTTCGGTGAGCTCCGCGAGGGCGTGTGGCTGCGGCCCGCCAACCTCGCCGACGACCCGCCGGCGGCGCCGGGGTGCACCCGCCTGCGGTCCGAGCCCCACGACCCGATCGCACTGGCCCGCAGCCTGTGGGACCTTGCCGGGTGGACCACCCGGGCCCAGGTCCTCTCCCGCGAGATCGGGCGGCTGCAGCCGCAGCTCGACGCCGCCGAGCCCGGCGCCCTCCGCGACGGGTTCGTGGTCTCGGCCGCCACCCTGCGCCACTTCCAGGCCGACCCGCTCCTGCCCGCCGGCCTGCTCGACGCCGACTGGCCCGGTCCGGCCCTGCGCCACGCCTACGACCGGTTCGACCGGGCCTTCCGCACCACGCTCGCCACCTGGCAGCGCGCCGCCCACCCCCGGACGTGACGCCCCGGGATCAGGCGGGGCTGGGATCAGTCGGGGCGGTGACCGAGCCCGAGCGGGCGGAGGGCCTCGAAGGCGGCCACGAACTGCAGGTGGGCCGCGGCGTGGACCGGGTCGGTGCGGTGGTCGGGCTCGTAGCGGTCGCCCCAGCGGTTGCCGTCGGAGGGCCCGTCGGCCGAGCCACCTGATCCCGCGTCCCCGGCCGGATCGGCCGCCCAGGCCGCCACCGCCCGGGCCCCGGCGTGGCCGGCACCGGCCACCGTGCGAACCGGGCGGGCGAGCACGTCGGCCACCACCTGGCACCACGCCGGCGACTGCGACGCCCCGCCCACCAGCACCACCTCGTCGCAGGTCTCCCCCACGAACGCCTCCACCGGGGTCAGCAGCCACCGCAGGTTGTGGGCCACGCCCTCGGCGGCAGCGCGCACCAGGTCCACCCGCCGGCTGTCGAGCGACAGCCCCACGAACCCGCCCCGCATCGCCGGGTCGGCCTGCGGCGCGAGCGAGCCGGACAGCCACGGGAGGAACAGCACCCCACCGGCGCCGGGCGACGACGACGCCAGCGCCTCGTCGAAGCCGTGGAACAGGTCGGCGTCGCCCACCGGCCGGTGCCGGCCCAACGCGTCGTCGGGGTGGACGAGGCGGTCCAACACCGCCTCCACCGCCCGGCCGGCGAGGCCGTTCTCGGCCCACACCAGCCAGCGCTCCCGGCTCACGCCCGGCATGGAGAGCACCTCGTGCTCGAGGTCGACCGCCAGACGGTCGGTTGAGGCCAGGACCACCGCGGTGGTGCCGATGGCCACGCCGAGCCGACCAGGTGGAGCCCGGAAGCCGCTCGCCCCGCCGGCCACGCCGGTGGCCAGGGCTGCCGCCTGGGTGTCGGTGGTCCCGGCCCGGACCACGGCGGTGGTGGGCAGGCCGGTTATGGCCGCCACCTCGGCGAGGACCGTACCGACCGCGGCGTCGGGGGCCACGAGGGGCGGCAACCGGGTGGCGTCGACGCCGGCCAGGCGCACCAGGTCTGCGTCGTAGGTGGTGGCGCCGAGGGTGCGGTTGTCGACCAGTTGCCCGGCGAACACCGATCCCTGGGTGGCGGTGATCGTGCCGGTGAGCGAGGCCGTCACGAAGTCGACCGGTTCGAGGTAGGCCGCGGTGACGGCGTGGACCGCCGGCTCGTCGAGCTGGAAGGCGAGCAGGTGGCCCAGCGCCAGGCCCCCGCCCACGGGCGGCACCGGGTGGCGCTCGAGCCAGGTGGCGAACGCATCCGGGTCCCGGCCGAGGATGGCCAGGCAGTGACCGGTGCCGCGGGTGTCGAGGTACAGGCGCATGGGCCCCACCGGTCGCACCTGGGCGTCGACCGGCACGATCGAGGAGTACTGGCCGCACAGGCCGACGGTGGCCACCCGTTCGAGGCCCGCCCGGTCGCCGCACCCCGCGGCGGCCCGACCGAGGTCGGCCAGCGCGTCGACCACCGCCTGCCACAGCGCCCGGGGATCCTGTTCGGCGACCGTGCCGGACCGGGTCCATGACAAGGGCCGGGACGCGTCCGCCACCTGGACGAACTGCTCGTCGAGCAGCACCGCCTTGACGTTGGTGGACCCGATGTCGAGCCCGACGGCGTCGGCCACCGCGATCAGCGGGCGAACATCATGAGCCACTGGTCGAGGCTCTGGGGGCGGAACACCACGTTGCGACTCCGGGTCTCGGCCATGGTGGCCGAGGGCTTCTCGGAGTAGAGGTGGCCCGGGAACAGCACGGCGTCGTCGGGTACCTGGGCCAGCCGCTGGGTGAGGCTGAGGTACATCTGCTCGGGATCGCTGCCGGGCAGGTCGGTGCGGCCGCAGCCGTCGAGGAAGAGCGTGTCGCCGGCCACCAGCCGACCGTCGACCAGGAAGCACTGGCTGCCCGGGGTGTGCCCGGGGGTGTGGATCAACGTGATCGGGATCTCGCCCACCATCACGGTGTCACCGCTGGCGTGGCCCACCAGGTGGTCGGCGGTGACACTGGTGGTGCGGGTGATCCACGGGATCTCGTCGGCCTGCACGTGGATCGGCACCTGCACCTGCTCGAGCAGTTCGGCGATGCCGACGATCTCGGCCATGCCGCCGAGGCTCCCGCCCACGTGGTCGGCGTGGTAGTGGGTGCCCAGCGCGCCCACCACCTTCATGCCGTCGGCCTCGGCCACGGCGATGATGCCCGCCGGGTCGTAGGCCGGGTCCACGATCACGGCCTCGCCGGTCTCGCGGTCGCCGATCAGGTAGATGAAGTTGACCATCTGCTGGGCGATCGGATCGTGCTCGGCGATGTCCATGCCGGCGAGGACCTGGCGGAAGTAGAGGCGGGAGTCGGCCATGGCCGCATCGTACGGCCCGGCCGGCTCGAGGCGCTCGGGCGCTCACCTGCGGTTTGCGCGGCGTGCACCGGCTGGACCGCCTAGCGTTTCCGGACCGACACACTCGGAACACAAAGGGGTATTCCATGCAACGGA
>DAIMFV010000136.1:0-9258 GCA_036724365.1 Acidimicrobiales bacterium
GAAGAAGGCCACGGCGAAGCTGGTGAAACCCGCCAGCGAGCCGGCCAGACCGGCCACCACCCCGAGGCGCCGCACCACCGCCGACACGTAGAACACCAGGGCGAACAACAGCAGGCTGCCGCACAGGCGCACGAACGCCCGCCCTTTGGACGGGAAGCGCGCGGTGGGGATCTGCCACACCCGGGCCGCGGTGACCTGGACGCCACCGAGCAGCCCCCAGGGCCGCCACCACGAACCCGAACAGGCCCGAGAGGAGGAGCGGCAGGCTGCTGCGTTCCACGTCGTCACCAGCGGTGCGCAGCGAATCGGCCACGGCGGAACCGAGGTTGAGGTGCTCGGCCGCCTGGACCGACTCCGAGCGGGCGAGTCCGGCCACCGCCACCAGGATGGCCACCAACGGGATGATCATGAGGAACAGGCGGTAGGCCAGGTAGCCGGCCAGGACCGTGCCGTCCGACGCCTTGAACCGCTGCAGGAAGCTCACGGCCAGGTCGAGCCCCACGTGTCGGCGTTGGGCCTCCTCGGCTCTCGTCCGGGCGCCCGCGACCGCGCCTCGGACCCGCTCCCCGATGCCGCCCGGTTCGCCCGCACCGTCTGGTTCGTCCACGGCTGCATCAGACCACGTCGGTGCGCACCCTCCCAACCGGTCCTCCCAACCAGAGGGGTCGCTCCGCCGGACCGGGGCCCTCGTATGCTCCGGAGGTGCCCCACCGTGCCGGCCGACCGTGACCACCAACTCCTCTGCCGCCGCGGACCCAGGCGGGCCGACCAGTCCCGGCGATCCCGGTAGCGGATCATCCTCGTCGCCGGCGCCGGCGTGGCTGGACCGGCTGGCGGCGGTGTCGTGGCGGTTCCTCGCCGTGGCGGCCGCTGGCGCGGTGATCATCTCGGTGCTGGTCACCTTCGACGTGCTCCTGCTGCCGATGTTCCTGGCCCTGCTCTTCGCCAGCGCCTTCCTTCCGCTGGACCGCCGGCTCCGGCGACACGTGCCCCACCCCGGGCTGGCGGCCGCCATCTGCCTCCTCCTGCTGCTCGCGGCCCTGGTGGCGGTGGCCGCCGTGACGCTGTCGGCCCTGGTGACGGAGTCGGCCACCATCGGCCGGGCGCTCGACCAGGGCGTGGCCCGGGTCACCGACGCCGCAGCCGGGGCCGACCTCCTGCCCGAGGGCACGGCCACGGCCGACGAAGAGACGGCGAGCCGCGCTGCGAGCGACCTGAGCCCTCACCTCCTCACCGGGGCCACCGTCGTGGTGTCGGTGGTGATCGACCTGGTCACCACCCTGCTGCTCAGCCTGTTCATCACGTTCTTCCTGCTGAAGGACGGCGAGATGATGTGGCGATGGTTGGTCGACCGGTTCGGGCGGGGGTCGGTGCTGCTCGACACCACCGGCCGGCGCAGCTTCGACGCCCTTGCCGGCTACGTGCGGGGTGCCGCCATCGTGTCGCTGGTGGATGCCACCTTCATCGCCCTCGGGGCCTGGGCGCTCAGCGTGCCGTTCCCGGCCGCCATCTTCGTGCTCACCTTCGTGATGGGGTTCATCCCCTACGTGGGCGCCTTCGCCGCCGGGGCGTTCGCGTCCGTGCTCGCCGTGGCCGACGGGGGTCTGGGCCGAGGCCTGGCCATGGTCGCGGTGGTGCTGGTGGTGCAGCAGCTGGAGACCAACCTGCTGCAGCCGGTGATCATGGGCAAGGCCACGTCGCTCCACCCCCTGGTGGTGGCGCTGGCCTCGGTGGCCGGCGGCGCGGTGGCCGGTCTCCTCGGGGTGTTCGTGGCCGTGCCGATCGCGGCTGCGGCCGTGGCGGCCACCGCCGCCTTGAACGAGGGTGGGTTCTTCGACGACCGCCGCGACGGCAGCGGCGACCGAGATGACCGAGGGAACCCGCCGCCGGAACCGCTCAGCCCGGAGGCGTCGCCTCCCGGGGCAACAGCTCGAGGTTGAGCCACACGTCGAAGGGCAGGTGGGCGAGACCGGCCTCCAGCGCCACGCGCACCTCGTGCTCCTGGGTGACGGTGACGGTGGGCTCGACCACGCCCTCCACCTCCACGTAGAGCTTCGGGCCCACCTTGGTGCTGCGCACGACCGGGGTGGCGAGGTCGAACTGCCGCTGCACCTGGTCGACCGCGTCCTGCACCGCCTGCTGGACGTCGCCGTCGGGGGCGCCCTCGAGCAGCTCCACCACGGTGCGTCGCACCATGCCGATCGGGTCGGGCAGGAAGGCCAGGCAGGTCACCAACACCATGACCGGGTCCACGTACGGCGCGGCGTCGGCCCACCGATCGGACCGCTCCAGGAACCCGAGCACCGTGAAGCCCACCACCATGCCGACGCCCCGCAGCGCCGCCACCCGCCACGCCAACGACTCGGCCACCAGGAGGTCGGAGCCCGCGGATCGGGCGGCCAGCCACCGCCAGCAGACCACCGCGCCCACGGTGGCCACGATCCCGTAGATCACGGCCGTGCCGGCGGTGACGTCGCTGCCCCCGGCACGCAGGACCCACACGGCCTCCAGCGCGGCGTACACCAGGGTGCCGAGGAGGACGAAGCCCTGGACGCCGATGGCCAAGGGCGTGGCCGCTTCCCGCCCGTAGGGATAGCGGGCCGTGGGCGGGGCCGACGACACGGTCGAGGCCCGGATCAACAGCACCGACACCAGCACGCCGATGAGGCCGTAGGCCCCGTCGAGCAGGATCATCTGGGAACCCGACGCCACCCCCCACACCACGCCCAGGCCTCCCAGACCAGCCGTGGCGGCCACCGAGTTCCACAACGACCGTCGCTCGTGGGCGGCGTCAGCGGGAGGCATGCGGGCGCGGCTGGCCGATGACCCGGTTACCGACGCACGGTCACGGCTTGGTGAACCGCTCGGCCAGGTCCACCAGCAGACGGGCCCCGACGCCCGTGCACCCCTGGGGGTGCCAGGCCACCCGGCCGTCGGCCTGGGCGGTGCCGGCGATGTCGACGTGGGCCCACGGCACCTCGCCCACGAACTCGGCGAGGAAGAGCGCGGCGTGGATGGCGCCGCCGTTGGGACCGCCCAGGTTCTTGAGATCCGCCACGTCGGAGTCCAGCTCGTACCGGTAGCGCTGTTCCAGGGGAAGCTGCCACAGCGGCTCGTCGGTGCGGTCGGCGCAGGCCCGGATCTGGTCGATCAGACCCTGGTGGTTGCCCATCACGCCGCCCACCTGGGTGCCCAGGGCGCGCATGCAGGCCCCGGTGAGGGTGGCGATGTCGACGATGGCGTCGGTGGGCTCCTCGGTGGCGAGCACCAGGGCGTCGGCCATCACCAGGCGGCCTTCGGCGTCGGTGTTGATCACCTCGACCGTGGTGCCACCGCGCACGGTGAGCACGTCGCCCAGCGCCATGGCCGTGCCCGAGGGCATGTTGTCGGTGCACATGAGGTAGGCGGTGACGGCCGTGGGACAGCCGACCGCCCGGAGCGCCGACAGCGCCCCGACCACGGCCGCGGCGCCGGACATGTCGTTCTTCATGGTGGCGTGCACGGCGTCGCCGGGCTTGAGGCTGATGCCGCCGGAGTCGTACATGATCCCCTTGCCCACGATGGAGAGGTGGGGGGTGTCGGGCCCCGCGCCGTCGGGGCGGTAGGTGGCCTTGACCATCCGGGGCGGTTCGGCGCTGCCGCCGTTCACACCGAGCAGACCGCCACAGCCCAGCTCGGCCAGGGCGACCTCGTCGAACACCTCGACCTCGAGTCCCCACTCCCCCGCCCGCTCCACGCACAGGTCGGCGATGCGGGTGGCGGTGAGGTGGGCGGGCGGCGTGTTGGCCAGGTCGCGCGCCACCGAACCGGCGGCGGCCAGCGCCCGACCGCGCTCGGCGCCGGCGGCCACGGTGGGATCGGAGGCCACCAAGGTGATGGCGGCCAGGTCGATGCCGGGCACCTCGCGCTTGAGGGCTCCCCAGCGGTACCGGCTGAGCACGATGCCCTCCACCAGCGCGGTGGCGGCGTCCGCGGCCGACACCGGCCCCACGGGGCCGTCGAGGACCACGGCCAGCTCGGTGGCGGTGGCGGTGGCCTTGGCGAAGGCCGCGGCGGCGTCGTGCAGCACCGAGGTGGTGACGGTGGCCGCGGCGCCGATGCCGACGGCCACGGCGGGTCCGGGCGAGCCGGGGACGACGAGGGCCTGGCCCACCGCGCCGGTGAAGCCGGCCGCCCGCAAGGCCGCGGTGCCGACCCCCAGGGACGCGGGCGCCTCGGCGTCGATCGCCACCAGCACCGCGGTGGCGGCCCGGTCGGGAGCGGCCGCAGCCACCGCGACGGAGAGCGCAGCGCTGCGCGGGATGGAAGGCACCGGGTCGAACCCCGGCGCCACCGTGATGGCCTGCTTCATGTGGATGCACCCCTCGGGCCGGTGGTCGGACGGCGCCGAGACTCCGAAGGCGCCGCTGGGCGGAGGGTAACACCGGGTCCGACCCCGTCCACCAGGGTCGATGGCCCGCGTCGCGGCCCTGCTCACGGCCGGGTCCGGAGGCGCCATCGCTAGGCTCCGCGCCCATCGAACCGATGACCATCACCTTCTTGATCCTCGGTGCCGTGGTGGTGCTGTTCATCTGGAACCGGCTGCCCGTGGAGCTGGTGGCCGTGGGTGCGGCACTGTCGCTGTACGCCACCGGAGTACTGGAAGTGGAAGAGGCCCTCACCGGCTTCGGCGACCCCGCCGTGGTGCTGATCGCGTCGTTGTTCGTGGTCAGCGAGGGCCTCGACGCCACCGGTGTCACCGCCTGGGCGGGCCAGGAGCTGATCGCCCGGGTCGGCGAGAGCCGGACCCGGCTCATGGTGCTGGTGCTGCTCCTGGTGGCGTTCCTCACCGCCCTCATCAGCGTGAACGGCGCGGTGGCCGCGCTGGTGCCCATGGTCGTCGTCCTGGCGGTACGCACCGGTCGCCCCACCTCGCAGCTCCTCATGCCGCTCGCCTTCGGCGCCCACGCCGGTTCCATGCTCGCCCTCACCGGCACCCCGGTGAACGTGCTGGTGTCCGATGCCGCGGCCGGAGCGGGGGCCGGAACGTTCGGCTTCTTCGAGTTCACGCTCGTGGGCATCCCGCTCGTGGCCGGCACCATCGCCGTGGTCGTGCTGTTCGGGCAACGCCTGCTGCCCGAGCGCACCCCCGAGTCGTTGCCCGCCGATCTCAGCGACCACGCCCGCACGCTCACCCGCCAGTACCTGCAGGACCACCGCGTGTACCGCCTCCAGGTCGAGGAACTGTCCGCGTGTGCGGGCCGCACCGAGGCCGACATCGACCTCACCGACCACCCCGGCGTGGAACTGGTGGGCGTGCAGGTGGCCGGGGCCGGTCAGGTCCTGCACCCCGGCACCATCGGCCGGGGCGACGTCCTGATCGTCCGGGGCGAAGAGGACCCCGTGGCCGGGTTCGCCGCCGCCGCCGGCCTGGTCCTGGAGGACGAGCCGTTCCAGGTCGACCCGTCCGGGGCCCTGCTCGACCGAGACATCGGGGTCAGCGAGGTCGTCATCCCTCCCCGGTCACCGGCCGTGGGCGAGCGCGTGTTCCCCGGGATGGTCACCGACAGCGGAGACCTCGTGATCCTTGCCGTCCAACGGCGCGGCGAGGACCTGGGTCCCGAGCCGGTCAAGCTCGCGGTGGGCGACACCCTGCTGGTGCAGGGCCAGTGGTCGGCACTCGACGAGCACGTGCCCAGCGACCCGGCCGTGCTGGTGGTCGACGCGCCGCAACGTGTCCGGCGACAGGCGGTGCCACTCGGGCCCAACTCCCGATCCGCCATGGCGATCGTGGCGGTGATGGTGGCCCTGCTGGCCACCGGCGCGGTACCCGCGGTGGTGGCCGGGCTGAGCGCCGCCGCGGCCATGGTGCTGCTGCGGGTCCTCACCGTCGACCAGGTGTACCGGGGCATCAACTGGACCACGGTGGTGCTGGTGGGTGCGATGATGCCGCTGTCCACCGCCATGACCAAGACCGGCGCGGCGGAGCGGATCGCCACCGGGCTGGTCGACGCCATCGGCGACCGGGGGCCCTACGCCCTGCTGGTCGGGCTGTTCGTGCTCACCGCGGTGATGGGCCAGCTCATCTCCAACATGGCCACCGCCCTGATCGTGATCCCCATCGGCATCTCGGCCGCGGTCGAGCTGGGCGTGTCACCCCGCCCCGTGATGATGTCGATCACCGTGGCCGCGGCCGCCGCCCTGCTCACCCCGGTGGCCACCCCGGCCAACCTGATGGTGATGGGGCCGGGCGGCTACGAGTTCGGCGACTACTGGAAGCTCGGCCTGCCGCTGCTCGTCCTCTACCTCGCCGTGTCCGTGGGCCTCGTCCCGCTCATCTGGGGCTTCTGATCCCCCACCAGTGGTCGCCGGTCGCAACCCGCCCGTTGGTTGGTATCGTCCGCCTCGAAAAGACCGATCGCCACGCGCCCGCGGGAGCTGCCATGACCATCCAGACCGACGACGAGATCGGCACCATCGACTACGTGGTGCTCGAGTTCCCGGGCAACCGGTTCAACGGCGAGATCACCCCCGCCCTGGTCGACCTGCTCCGAAGCGGCCTGATCCGCATCATCGATCTGGTGTTCATCCACAAGGACGAAGACGGCGCCGTGTCCGCGGTGGAGCTCGAGGATGCCGACGTCGAGGAGGCCGGCCACCTGAGCGGCCTCCAGTGCGACATCCCCGGGCTGTTGTCCGAGACCGACGTCGCCGCCGTGGCCGACGTGCTCGAGACCAACTCCAGCGCCGCGCTGCTGGTCTGGGAGAACGTGTGGGCCGCGCCCTTCGCCGGAGCCGTGCGCCGGGCCGGAGGCCAGCTGGTGGCCAGCGGCCGCATCCCGCTCGACGATCTGCTCGAATCGCTCGCCGACGAACCCGTCGCCGACGCCTGATCCACCCGCACGAGACATGAGGTACACGCCATGATGAGACGCCGACGTCCAGTCCTCGGCACCGTCGCCCGTACGGCGGTGGTGGCCGGCACCGCCCAGGCCGTGGCCGGCCGGGTCAACCACAACCAACAGCAGAAGTGGGCCGCCCAGGAGGCCGGCCAGACCGCTCCCGCGCCGCCCGCCGCGCCCGCCCCGCCGCCCGCCGCGGCACCGGCCCCGCCCGCCGCCACCGCCATGGACGAGAAGCTGGCCCAGCTCCAGCAACTCGGCACCCTGCGAGACCAGGGGATCCTCACCGAGGCCGAGTTCGAGGCCCAGAAGGCTGCAGTCCTCGCCTCGTGAGCACCACGCCTCGCCTCGTGAGCACCACACCGTGAGCACCGCACCGTGATCCGCCTCGCCGCCCGCGCCCTCATCAGCCTCCTTGCCAACGCGGTGGGCCTGGTGGTGGCGGCCCAACTGCTCGACGACATGTCCCTGAGCGTGGCCGGCTTCGTGACCGCCTCGCTCATCTTCACCGTGGTGGCGGTGGTGAGCGAACCGCTCATCCGCCAGATCGCCCTCAAGAACGTGCCCGCCATCCTCGGCAGCAGCGCCCTGATCGCCACCCTCGCCAGCCTGATCCTCACCTCGGTGCTCACCGACGGTCTCCGGATCTCGGGCCTCACCACCTGGGTGCTGGCCACCGTCGTGGTGTGGGCCGCCGCCCTGGCCGCCAACCTGCTCCTGCCCCTGGTGATCTTCAAGCGGGTGCTGGCCGAAGCCCGCGACGGGGCCTGAGCCGCCACCGCTACCACCGGGAGACGGCCGGCCCGGCCGGCGCACCGGGTCAGCCCACCTATCCCAACCAACCAACCGAAACCTGGAGTTTCCCGTGTCCGATCCCCGCTCCCTCGTCGTCCTCGGCTTCGACAACCAGCTCGCCGCCCAGGAGATGCTCACCACCCTCCCCCGCCTGTCCACCGAGGGCACCCTGCTGCTGCAGGACGCCGTCTTCGTGACCCGCAGCGAGAACGGCAAGGTCCGCGTGGTGCAGACCACCGACCCGTCCACCGGTCAGGCCGCCGTCGGTGGCGCCTGGTGGGGCCTGCTGTTCGGCGTGCTCATGGCCGTACCCGTGCTGGGAATGGCGATCGGCGCCGGTAGCGCCGCCCTCCTCGCCCGCATGACCGACAGCGGCATCAGCGACAAGTTCGTGAAGGACCTCCGGGCCTCGATCGAGCCCGGCAAGGTGTACCTGGCCGTGCTGTTCAGCCACGCCAACCCCGAGAAGGCCCTCGACGAGATGAAGCGCTACAGCGGCCTGGCCGAGGTGATCACCACCAACCTGTCCGAGGACGCCTCGGCCCGTCTGCACGAGGCCCTCTCCAGCGGGACCGTGAAGACCGACGTCTCCGACGAGGAATCCACCATCACCGAGTAGCCGGTCGGGCCCGCCCGGCCCGGCCTCGAACTCGTTGCACCCCCGAGGTGGCGGACCTGGTGTCCGCCACCTCGGTCGCGTTCGGGGTCGGCCCGGTCAGCGAGAGTCGCGTGCAGCCTGCCGGCGCTTGGTGGCGGCCTTGGTGGACGCCGAGCGCTTCTCGGATGCCGGCGTGCGCTTCTTGGCGGACTTCCGGCCCTCCTTCACCGCGTCCTTCGGTGCCTTGGCCCCGGCCGCGCCCTTCTTGGCGCCGCCGCCCTTCACCGCCTTGGCGGCGGCGAGCCGCTCCTGGCGCAGCGCCGTGGCGCTGGCCCGGGCCGCGCGTGCGAGGGCGCGCGACACATCGGCCAGGGCCTCCTCGAACGCCTCGGCCTTGATCAGGGTGCGGGCGTGGCGGGCGTGGCCCTTGGAGCGGGCACCGGCGTCGCTCACCTCGGCGGCGGCCCGCCGACGGTAGAGCTTGCTGTACTTGTTGCGGGCCCGCCGGACCCGGTCGTGGAGCGTGGCGAGCGCGTCCTCATCGAGGTCGGCCAGAGCCTTCGGTGCCGCTTCGCGGAGCAGCGCCTGTTCGGAGTCGTTGAGCATCCCCCACACCGCGTTGTCCATGACGTGTCCTCTCGATCGGGTGGGCCAACAGGTGGCCGCGGGACGGACCGGCGAGCGGTCCGTCGGTCGGTTCGATCCCCGTGGGGGATCCGGGGCCATCCTCGCATCCCGGACGCGCCCCGCGCCCGGGACCGGGCGCGGGGCGACCGGTGCGGAACGGTGAGGGCCCGGCCCTAGGGTTCCGACGTCGCCGACCGGCGATCCGGGACGTGGAGGGCACGTGACACGAGGGCGAGGGACCGGTCGGTCACGAGGGCGGCGGCTGGTGGCGGCGATCGGCCGACGTCCCACCTTCGGCGGCCTGGTGGTGGGGCTGGTGTTCTGGTGGCAGTCGTTGTCACCCACCCTGCTGCCCCG
>DAIMFV010000137.1:0-5040 GCA_036724365.1 Acidimicrobiales bacterium
GGGCTCCGCAGCGCAGCGAGGAACGGCCCGGACGGAACTCAGCGGACGAGCGCCGAAGGCGCACCACGGGGCTGGCAGCGACGGGTCGAGGGCGCGGCGATCAACCCGATGCAGGGCAGCGAAGCTGCCGTACGGGCTCCGCAGCGCAGCGAGGAACGGCCCGGACGGAACTCAGCGGACGAGCGCCGGAGGCGCACCACGGGAACCGCAGCGACGGGCCTTGGGCGCGGCGGCTAACCGATGCAGGGGCAGCGAAGCTGCCGAGCGGCGCTAGCCGCGGGTGCGGAAGTAGTCGAGGACGGCGGCGGAGCCGGCGGCGAGGTCGGTCCAGGGCTTCCAGCCCAGCTGCATGGCGGCCCGGCTGGCGTCGAGCGCGCTGCGGGGCACCTCGCCCTCGCGGGCCGGGGCCAACACGGCGGCCCGGTCGACGCCGGCCACCCGGGCCATGGTGGCGTAGAGGTCGTTCACCGAGGTCTCGACGCCGGTGCCGATGTTGATCACCAGCCCGCCGCCCTTCTCCGAGGCGCGCACGAAGGCGTCGACCACGTCGTCGACGTAGACGTAGTCGCGGGTCTGTTCGCCGTCGCCGTAGACGGTGCAGGGCTCGTCCGCCAGCAGCCGCCCGGCGAAGATCGCCACCACGCCGGCCTCGCCGTGGGGGTCCTGGCGGGGTCCGTACACGTTGGCCAGGGCCAGCGCCGTGTACTCGAGCTGGTGCAGCTCTCGGTAGGCGGCGAGGTAGTCGCCCACCGCCTTCTTGGCCACGCCGTAGGGCGAGATGGGGATCTGGGGCTGGGACTCCTTGATCGGGAGGTCGGCCCCGCCCGGGGCGCCGTAGATGGTGCCGCCGCTGGAGGCGAACACCACCTTGCGGGTGCCGGCCCGGCGGGCGCCCTCCAACACGTTGAGGCTCCCGATCACGTTGATCATGGCGTCGAGCACCGGGTCGGCCACCGACACCCGGACGTCGATCTGGGCGGCCAGGTGGAAGACCACCTCGGGCTGGCGCCGCTCGATCAGCTCGGCCACCGCGGCGTCGCGGATGTCGAGGCGGTGGAACTGGAAGTCGTGGTCGGGGTTCGACCGGGCGCCGGCCAGGTTGGCCAGCGACCCGCTGGACAGGTCGTCGACCACGTCGACGGCGTGGCCCTCGGCCAGCAGCCGGTCGACGAGGGTGGACCCGATGAAGCCGGCCCCGCCGGTGACGAGGGCTCGCACGGTCAGCGGCCCCCGGATTCCAGGGTGAGGTGCTCGTCGACGCCGACGGACCCACCCGATACGCGCAGGCCGGGATCGACCACGGCACGATCGCCCAGCACGGCCAGGTCATCGACCCGGGCCCGCTCCCCCACCGTGGCCCCGGGGCCCACGATGGCCCGCTCCACCACGGCGTGGGCGCCGATGGAGGAGCCGGGCAGCAGGATCGAACCCCGCACCTCGGCTCCGGCGGCCACGTGGGCGCCGACACCGACCACCGAACGGGCCACGATGGCCCCCTCGTCGATGCGGGCGCCCGGGTGCACGCCCTGAACCTTCTCGCCGCGCTCGCCGCGCAACAGGTCGATCTGGGCCTGCAGGTACTTGGCCGGGGTGCCGGTGTCGATCCAGTAGGTGTGGCCATCCATGGCGTAGAGCGTGCCATCGGCGACCATGGCCGGGAAGACCTCTCGCTCGATGGAGACCTTTCGGTCGCCGGCGATGCGACCCAGCACCGAGGGCTCCAGCACGTAGGTGCCGGCGTTGATGAGGTCGGTGGGGGCCTCGTCTCGCGGGGGCTTCTCCACGAACGCCTCCACCCGCCCCTGGGCGTCGGTGGGGACCACGCCGAACGCCGACGGATCGTCGACGCGGTGCAGGGCGATGGTGCCCTCGGCGCCGTGGGCCTCGTGGAAGTCGATCAGCGCGTTCACGTCGAGGTCGGTGAGGACGTCGCCGTTGACCACCAGGAACCGCTCGTCTATCCCGGCGTCGAGCGCCGCGAACCGGATGGCCCCCGCGGTGTCGAGGGGCTCGGGCTCCACCGCGTAGTGGACCTCGACCCCGGCGCAGGAGCCGTTGGGGTAGGCGTCGACGAAGGCGTCGGGCCGGTAGCCCATGGACAGCACGGCGTCGGTGATGCCGTGGTCGGCCAGGTGCTCGAGCACGTGCTCGATCATCGGCTTGTGGATGATCGGCAGCATCTGCTTGGGCGTGGTGAAGGTGAGCGGCCGGAGCCGGGTGCCGAACCCGCCGACCAGGACGACCGCCCTCACCCGCCGGACCCGGCGGTGGTCTCGGTGGCGGCCGTGGTCTCGGTGGCCGCGGTGGTGGCGGTGGTGTCACCCGCCGCCGTGGTGACGGTGGTGTCCTCGGGGAGGCTGACGTCGGGCACGCTCAGGTCGGTCTCGGCGCTGGGCTGGCCGCTGGGCTGGCCGGCGTTCACGTCGCTGGGGTTCACGAGCGAGGAGACGCCCGCAGGCAGGGCCGGCACCTCGCCCTTGGGCAGCAGGGCCAGCGAGAACGCCTCCAGGTCGGCGGTGAAGGGCACGTCGCCGAAGCCCGACCGGATGATCTCGTCGGGCTCGGCGTCTTGTCCGCCCTCCATCGGCTTCTTCCAGTGCGCCATCACCAGTTCGGTGGGCTTGCCGCCACAGGTGGTCTCGCCCTCTTTGTAGACGTCACCGTCGGGGGTCTTGAACCCGGTGTCGGTGACCTCCAGGCCCACCTGGTCGAAGAACACCTGCATGCGGGCGTTCTCGCCGGAGGCCCGGATCGAGAAGGGGTGGATGTGGATCAGGGCCTCGCCGGCGTGGGCGTGGATGCCGAGCACGTCGGCACCGACGTCGGAGAACGGGCCGATCTCCTTGCCGCACACGTTCACCGCGAAGGCGGCGTGCCAGTGGTCGTAGGCCGACCCCTCCGAGAGCTGGGCCCGGGGCGGGGTGTCGTTGTCTCCGGTGCCGGCGTTCTGCGAGCGGGCGTAGGCCAGCACCCCGATGCCCGCGGCGATGATGGCCACGATGACCACCGGGAACAGCCAGTTGGCGCCCTTGTTCTTGGAGTTCGCGTTGCTACGGGCAGCGACGCGGGCCACCTTTTTGGCCGAGGATGACGATGCCATGACGGGCCACGCTAGACGCCCGACCCCCCGGCCCCCGAGTCAGGTCCCGCCCACCGTGACCCACCGTGAGCAGGGGCGGGAGCCCGACGATCAGTCGCGGAGCTCGTTGAACAGCGCCTCGTAGGCCTCGGCCACCGCCGCGGGCGAGGCCCACTGCTCCACGAACGCCCGGCCCCGCTCCCCCATGGCCCGGGCCTCGTCGGGCGCCTGCACCAGCCGGCTGATCGCCTTGGTGAACGCCTCCGGGTCGTCGGGCGCCACGGTGAGGCCGGCCCCGGCCGTCTCGACGGTGTTGGCCACCTCGGTGCCGGGGTCCACCGACGCCACCACCGGGCGGCCGGCGGCCAAGATCGTGTACAGCTTGGACGGCACGCTGGACCGGGCCAGGCCGGCCTTCAGTGGCACCACGTGCACGTCGGCCGCGGCCGCCACCTCGGGCAGGCGGGCCTTGGGCGCCATGTCCACGAACCGCACGTTGGCGAGCCCGGCCGCGGCGCGCTCCAGGCCCGGGCGGGCCGAGCCGCCGCCGTTGATCACGAACACCACGTCGGGGTCGTGAGCGTGGTGGGCGGCGGCGGCCAGGACGAGGTCGAGCGACTGGGAGAAGCCCACGTTGCCGGCGTACATGACCACGGTCTTGCCGGTGAGGCCGTGCTCACGCCGGTAGTCGTTCTCCCGTTCGGCCGGGCGGATCCAGTCGGTGTCGATGAAGTTGGGGATCACCCGGACCTTGGCCGGATCGCCCGCCCGCCCGCGGCGGCCGGCGATCTTGGCGGCCACGTTGTCTCGCAGGTCGTCGGACAGCACGGTGACGGCGTCGGCCCGCAGGTAGGTCTCCCGCTCCAGCCACGAGGCCACCGCGATCACCCGGGGGTCGGTGATGGCGCCCAGCTCCACGGCCACGTCGGGGAACACGTCCTGGATGTTGAACACGAACGGCACCCGGTGGGCCCGCGCCGCGGCCCAGCCGGCGGCACCGAGGGTGAGCGGCGGCGACATGGCGAGCACGGCGTCGGGCCGGCTCCGGCTGAGGATGGCGGCCAGCCCTCCGAGGCCGGTGAAGCCGGCGAAGCCGAGGGCCCGGGCCGGGATGTTGCGCTTGTCGGTGGGGAACGGGTGGACCCGGGTGATGCGCCCCCACTCGGTGTCCTCGTGTTGGACCAGGCTCCCCTCCCAACCCGGCTCGATGGCGTGGTGGATGTACCAGGGCAGCGAGGTGACCACGTGGACGCGGTGGCCGCGGGCCACGAGCTGCTCGGTGATCTGGGTCATGACCTCGCCGGTGGGGGCCAGGTCGGGCGCGAAGTGGGGGCACAGCACGAGCAGGTTCACGGTGCCCCATCCTCCCCCATGGCCGCGGCCCGGTGGTACCCGGCGGCGAGGGCCTCGGCCGTTCGGGCCCAGGTGAAGGTGGCGGCCCGACGGCGGCCGGCCGCGGCCAGACGGGCCTGTTCGGCGGGGTCGTCGACCACCGCGGCCAGGGCGCCGGCCCACGCCTCCACGTCGCCGGGGGCCACCAGCACGCCCCCGTCGCCGACCACCCACGGCAGGGCGGTGGCGTCGGCGGCCACCAGGGGGCGGCCGGCGGCCATGGCCTCCAGGGCCGGCGCCCCGAACCCCTCGAACCGGCTGGGCACGGCCACCACGGTGGCCAGGGCGTAGAGCGCCTCCAGGTCCGACCACGGCACCCGCCCGGTGCGGCGCACCTGGAGCCCGGTGCCCGAGGCCCGGATGGCGGCGGCCAGCTCGGCCTCCAGCGGACCGGGGCCACCGGTGAGGACCAGGGTGAGGTCTGGTCGGGACGGGGCCAGCCGGGCGAAGGCGCCCACCAGGGTGGCGTGGTCCTTGTGGCGGGACGGGGTGGGCGGGGACAGGATCGGGCGCTCGCCGAGCCGGGAGCGGGGCCGCACCTACGGGCTCTACCGGCTCGAGGTGCTCGC
>DAIMFV010000137.1:5050-9242 GCA_036724365.1 Acidimicrobiales bacterium
GGGATGGCCGGGTACAGGATCGAGCGCTCGCCGAGCTGGTAGCGGGCCCGCACGTCGGCCAGCCGCGCCGGGTCCACGGGTGGGCCCGGCTCCACCCCGTGGGGGACGGTGAGCACGCGGTCGGCCGGGACGCCGAGCAGGTCCACCACCGAGGCCGAGGCCGGGTCGCTGGGGGTGAACACCAGCCGGGCCCGGGCCGCCGACCGGGGCAACATGGAGGCCAGCCAGCGCCGCTTCACGGTGGAGAAGTTCTCGGGCATCACCAACGGCTGCAGGTCGTGGATCGTGAGCACCGACGGCGTGCGGGCCACCAGCGGACCGGGCGGCACCACCCCACCGGCGTGGTGGACCAGGTCGACGCCGCGATCGGCGAGAGCCCGGGGCAGCCAGGTGGACTCCCGGGCCACCCGCTCGGCCCGGTGGTGGCCGTCGCTGTCGGCCGCCACCACCGTGAAGCGCTCGGCCAGGTCCGGGTGGGCCTCGGCGAACTGGCCCAGGGCGAACAGGGTCACCCGCAGACCGGGCTCGTCGCGGTCGGCCAGGGCCCGCAGCGCCCGGGTGGTGTACTCCTCGCTGCCCCCGACCACCCCGGGCACCAGCCAGAGCAGGTTCACGCCCACGTGCAGCGGTGCGCCGCCGGGTGCCGGGCCCGCGTTCGCACTGGTCACGGGGCTACCTCGGCGTAGGCGGCGGCGGTGAGCTCGGCGGTGCGGTCCCAGGTGAACCCGGCGGCCCGCTCCCGGCCGGCCATCCGCAGCTGCTCGGCCCGGGCGGGGTCGTCGAGCACCGAGGCCAGCGCCGCGGTGATGGCAGCTGTGTCGAGCGGGTCCACCAGCAGGCCGGCGTCGCCCGTCACCTCGGCGGTGGCGGTACCGGCCGAGGTGACCACCGGCGCCCCGTGGGCCATGGCGTCGAGCACCGGCATGCCGAAACCCTCCCGCAGGCTCGGGAAGCAGAACGCCCCGGCCCCGGCGTAGAGCGGCGCCAGGTCGGCGGGGGGCAGGAACCCGAGCCGGTGGACCCCGATCCCGGTGCCGGCCAGGGCGGCGAGGCGCCCGTCGAGGTCCTCGTTCCAGCCTTCGGGGCCCACGATCACCAGGTCCAGGTCCCGCCCGGCCAGACCGGCCACCGCCCCGATCACCCCGCCCAGGTTCTTGCGGGGTTTGACCGTGCCCACGAACAGCACGTAGGGCAGTTGCAGCCCGAAGCGGCGACGCACGCCCTCCACGTCACCCGGCGCCACCGGCTGGGGGTCCACCCCCCAGGGCACGATGCGGAGGCGGTCCGGGTCGAACCCGGCCTCCCGACACTCCGCCGCCGTGGCCTCCGACGGCACCAGCACCAGGCGGGCGTGACGGCGGGCCAGTTCGGTGCCCCGCCGGAAGAAGCGGTTGCCGTGACGGGTGACGAGCGACGGATCGGCCAGGAACGCCAGGTCGTGGATGGTCATCACCAGCGGGGCCCGGGTGGGCGGCACCGCCACCGCGGTGGCGTGCACCACGTCGACCGGTCCGGTGGCCCGCTCGACGGGCGGCCAGCGCAGTCCGTGCCACGCCTCGTACAGCGCCAGCCGCGGCAGCGGCAGGTGGCGGACGTCCACCGCGGGCCGGAACGGCGCCGGCGGCGGCTCGCCGTGTCGGGCCGCCACCCCCACCACCTCCACGTCGTCACGACGGGCCAGCGCCGCCACCGTGCCCAGGATCGACGTGGCCGTACCACCCGGCACCCGGGGCCAACACTGCTCGAGGGTGACCGCCACCCGGCGCCCGTGCTCCACACCCCCGATTCTGCCCCGACACGGCCGGAGGGCCCGACACCGCCGATCGCTCCAGGCTCGAAGATCAGCTTCAGCCCCGAGACCGCCGCCTCGCGGTTGGGCAGACCGTGGCCGCCCAGCCACCAAGCAGCGGGACCGGTGAGTCGAGGACCGCTGAGCGCGGCCGCGATCGGCTGGTGGAACTCGCCGAGCCATCGCCTCAGCGTGTTGCCGTCACCCCTTGAATTCGCCGTCGGTCCGCCTACTTACCCCGGCCCTTGCCTGAGTCGAAGTGGTCCTTTCCAACTGATAGTCGCTCCAAGGAAATCTCACACCGCCGCAGCTGACAAGGGGTTACGCAAATCAGAGGCCCCCAATGAAACTCAAGACCGCCAGTATACCAAGTAGTGCGATGAGCGGTCGAATACCGGCAAAGAAGTGGGCCTGCATATCGAATGGCGATCGGTAATCCAGCCAATCGTCTTCGGGTTCAATTCGGAATACCTTTATAAGAAGAATGCCCCACAGATGAGCGACCGCCATACCGACAGACAACCAAAAGACAAATCGGGTTAGTGGCCCCGCCGAGAGAATGCCAAGAAGCCGCATTACCCTGGCCTCTCGGTTGTGTCAGGGATTATCGAAAGAGGCAGGCCCATAACGCTAGCCACGTTGTCGAATGTCTTGGAGAAGACATCAACTTCAGCAGCACACATCTCCGCGAACGTTGCGAATCCTCGCGCGCCGACTCCAACAGCCTTCGCTAGACCTGCGGTCACCAGGCTCAAACCGACATTTGTCATCGCATTACGACAGTACTTATCAAGGCCACCAGCGCACGTTGCAGCCATGTGCATGATACTCAGGGTATTGCTTACGATTCCGGCGACAGACGCGCAGGTAAGCAAACCTGGATTGATCGCAGATCCTGCGAGACAGGCCAAACCAACTCCGCTGGCGGCCATCGCTGCATCATCAGCATACTTTTCGATCGGGCGTTCAAGCTTCTTCCCTGCCTCCTCCACGACTTTGCGTTCCGGTCCGCATTCTCTGGGGCCAAGAATGTTCCTAGTGCTGAATATGGACTGGGCTGTTTCATACAGGCTGCACCCATACCCGGTAGGGTCGGCCCCGTTTGCCGGATTTCCGCCGACGTAGCCGTAGGGTTCTTCGGTCACAGCAACTATCGGATCGACACTGGTGAATTGGCCTGTTGCTGGGTCGTAGTGGCGGGTTCTCAGGTAGATGTAGCCGGTTTCGGTGTCGTGGTATTGGCCGGTGTAGCCGGCCATCGGCTGCTGCAGGATCCACGGGTTCGTGTTCGCCGTGATGGCGCCGTGGGCGTCGTAGGCCATCGCGCCCCGCACGGTGCCGTTGGCGTTGGTGACCAGGCGGGTCGAGCCTTGGTGGTCTTGGTGGAGGTAGATGACTTCGCCGGTGTGGTTGATCTGGTAGATCGGCGTGCCGCCCGGCCCGTACACCAGATAGCTGGTAGTGCTTCCTTGGTGTTCGGCCAGCAGCAGCGGGAGGCCGCCGGCGGCGGTCCAGGTGTGTTCCTGGCGGGCTTCGATCCCGGTCCCATCAGCGGTCACGAGCTCCTTGGCGCTGCGTAGGCCGCTGGTGTCGTAGTCGTAGCGCCAGGTCCGAGTGGGTTGGGTGAACGACCCGATCACGTCGATCGCCAGGTCAGTCGAGGCCCAGGCGACGACGGTGATGGTGCCCGTCGCGGGTTCGACCGGGACGATCATCGACGCCGACACGTTCTGCCCGGCGTCGAACAACATGATCCCCGGATACTCGACCCCGTCCGGGCTGATACCGACGAGCCCGGTGGCGGCCGGGTCGATCACGGTGACCGCGACCATCACCGCATCGATGTCTTCGGGAAGGCCGACCCCGCCGGCCTGGCCGGCCACGTCGATGACGACCGGCGCCATCGCGGTCAGCCGGTCACAGGGGTCGTCGTTGCAGGTGCCGGTGCCGGGGGTGGTGGTGGTGTCGACGAGGCGCTCCGGGGCGTCTAACAGCTCCAAGCCGAGGCCGGTGTCGGTACCAGATGGCAGCTTCCAGTAGCCGGTGACCGACAAGCGCAGCGTGGTCGCAGTCCCAGCCTCGATGGTGATGGTGCCATCAGGGTTGACCGGCACCGTGAACGAACCCGACGCGCCAACCGACCCAACGTCCCAGGAGATGTCACCCGCCGACGCATCCCCGTTCGGCGCGGCGCGCAGGCGGCCACCGGCAGTCGGGTTCTGGCCGATCACCGTGACCGTCACCGCCGCCGCACCGGTGGTCGGGATCCCGCCGACGCCGGCGACGGTCACGTCGGTCTCCCCCGCGGGGACCACCCCGCACGGGGCCCCGTCACAGGTCCCCGTGTTGCTGGTGGAGTCCGCCGCGAGTGCGGGCGTGACCGGCCAGTAGTTCAACGCCGGC
>DAIMFV010000138.1:0-3673 GCA_036724365.1 Acidimicrobiales bacterium
GCGCCCGCGAGGCCGTCACACCCGTCCATGCGCTGGCGGCGGCCCGGGAGGGGGCGGGTTCCCCGGCGGGGGCGAGCGCCCGGAAGGGATGCCCGAGGGCCTGCCGAACAGAGCGCTTCCGGAGGGGGTCGTGCCAGGTGAGCTTCCCGAGGGAGTCGTGCCGGGTGAGCTGCCCGAGGGCATGCCGGAGGGGATGCCCGAAGGCATGCCCGGCGGGTTCGGACGATCCAACGTGTTGGTGGAGCGCTTCCACGCCAACGAGGCGTTCGAGGCCCTCTACCAACAGAAGCTGACCGCCCTACGGGCCGAGCTGTTCGACAGCGGCCGCGCCCAGGAGATCCTCGACGCGCAGACCGAGGTGCTCGTGGACCAGGCCACCGACCTGGTCGACGAGGCCACCGTCCGCGCCGAGTCGGACGCGGTCGCCGCCGCCCTGGCGTGACCGGGGTGCGTCGACCAGCGGGCCAGCCGCCCGCCCGGTCGGTCAGGTCACTCGTCGATCGACTCGATGACGGGGCGGAGGAAGGCCCAGTCGTCCCACTCGTCGGGCGGGGCCGTGCCCTGGCCGGGGACCAGGTTCTGGGGCGGGTAGAAGCCGAACAGGTTGGGATCGGCGACGGGGGCACCGGCGTACTTGCCGTAGCTGCCGTTACGGACCACGACCAGGTCGAGGTCGGGGATCACGTAGATGAACTGGCCGTCGTGGCCGCGGGCCGAGTAGACGGCCGGCATCCCTTCCTCGGGTACGGCGGCGTCGAGCCACCACTGGAGGCCGTAGCCGTCGTAGGCGGGCGACGGCGACCACGACGCCTCCACCCACTCGGTGGGCACGATCTGCTCGCCGCCCCACTCGCCGCCCTGGAGGTAGAGCTGGCCGAAGCGGGCATAGCCCCGGCTGGTGGTGTCGAAGCAGCAGTAGCCGAGCGTGTGGCCGGCACCGTCGCGCCACCACTCCACCTTCTCCATGGCGATCGGATCGAGCAGCTTGCGGGTGATGTACTCGTCGGCCGGCATGCCGGTGGCCTGCTGGAGCACGCCCGACAGCAACATGGTGTCGCCGCTGGAGTAGTTGAACGTGGTGCCCGGCTCGTTGAGGAACGGCCGGGTGGCGGCGTGGGCGAGCTGGTCCACCTGGTACAGCACCATCTGGATGATGTCGGACGTGTCGAAGGTGTCGGGGTCGTAGCTCTCGGTGAAGTTCAGGCCCGACGACATCCACAGCACGTGCTGGAGGGTGATGCCCTCACGCGGGGTGCCCTTCCAGTCCGGGTAGTAGTGCCACATCGGCACGTCGATGCTGGGGATCTTGCCCTCGTCGAGGGCGATGCCGATGGCGGCGCTGGTGAAGCTCTTGGCCACCGACCAGCTCGCGGCCCACGAGTCGGCGTCCTCCCCCGGGGCGTACCACTCGCTCACGATCTTGCCGTTGCGGACCACCACCACACCCTGGGTGTTGCGACCGTCGACGAAGGCGTAGTCACGGGCCCCGGCCAACGTTGCGGCGTCCATCCCCTCGGCCGCAGGATCGGAGATGGTCCACTCGGCGCCCGGTCCGGTGATGGTGGGCGTGGTGTCGGTGCGGCCCACGGCGGCGGTGCGGTACTCGCCCGAGGCCACCAGCCTTGCAGCGAGGTCGAGGTCGTCGATGGTGACCAGGCGCTGGGCCCAGAACTGCCGGCCGGCGCCGTCGGGCGCCCGGTGCAGGAGCGAGTCGTAGAGGTCGTCGACCCGCTGGCCGTTGGATTCGACCGACGTGTACACGGCGAGCGCCACCTCGGTGCGGGGGCCGCCGCCATCGATGCGCTGCACCCAGTAGGCGAGCCCGGAACCATCGGGATCACGGCCGAGCACCCGGTCGTACACCGCGTCGACGTAGCCGGCGGTGGTGCCGCCCGACAGGCCCTCGAACTCGGGCGACGCGAACAGGAAGGCGGCGATGTCGCGGGTCCAGGCGTCGCCCGCCAGCTCCCGGACCCAGTGGGCCCGGCCGGACTGGTCGGGCCCACGGTGCAGGATCTGCTGGTAGAGGTCGTCGACCACGCCGCCGGCCCACTCGTTGCCCTGGGTGAGCGACCGGGCGATGCCGTGGTGGCCCCACCCGCGGTCGAGCCGGTCGAGCATCAGCACGACCTCGCGGTTGGTGGCCGGTCGGCCGACCAGGTCCAGCACGGCGGCAGCCGACCACGCCTCGTCCTCGCTCGCGAACGCCGCCGGAGCGACGGGCGCCGCGGCGCGGACGGGCGCGGCGGGAAGCACGAGCCCCACGGCGACCGCGGCCCCCACCAGCCCGGCCCGCACCACGCGGGCGAGCGACTGCTTCCTCGTTGACGGCCCCATCACACACACCCCTGGTCGACGGTCCTGTGCAACGGCACGGTAGTGCGATCGCCCCGGACCCTGCCTGGGATCCGCGCACGCTGGTCAGCGGGAACGGCGCCCGCTCACCGTGGACCGCCCCGGGGCCAGCCGAGCCCCACGCCCACCAGGGCGCCGCCCAGCGGCACCAAGACGAGCAGCAGCAACGTGAGGGGCACGATGGCGAACTGCTGGAGCAGGATCGCCACGCCGAGGCCGAACACCAGGCCGGAGACGGCGCCCTGCACCCGGTGGCCGTGGGCCGGGGGGCCCGCCACCGCGGCCTCCCCGGGAGCGGCGAAGACCGCCGGGCCGACCGCGGGCTGATCGGGGGTGGGGGTGCTCATGCGGATGCTCCCTTCGGTCCGGTGCGGGTGGCGGTTCGGACCAGCCCGACCGCGCCGGCCACGGTGAGACCGCCGCCGAGGGCACCGGCCACCGTGAACAGCGGGAACCGCCCGGTCACCTTCACGTAGGCCCAGGTCGAGCACTCGGTGCCCGTGGTCTCGCCCTCCACCCGGTACAGCCCCACGCCGTAGCGGGCGTAGTCGGCGATGTCGACGTCGGTGGTGTAGCTGGTGGCGTTGTCGGTGACCTCGCCGTCGGCTGCGGGGAAGCGGATCCCGCCGAAGGTCAGGAAGACCTCGTAGCCGGTGATCGGCCCGGGCGCGTTGCCGACGATGGTCACGGTGTCGTCGGCCGCCACCTCGATGGCGTCGCGCGCCGACCGGGCCGAGCCCACGTCCTGGCCGTCGATGGTGGCCGAGCACCCGCCCGTGACCTGGGCCGCGGCGGGCGAGGGGGCCACGGGCAGGATCAGGGCCCCGGCCACGGCGGTGGCGACCGCGGCCCGCACCAGTCGGCCGCGGCGCATCACAGCACCCCGCGTTCGGCGATGAGCTCGGCCGAGGCCCGATCACCCTCGGTGATGGTGCCGGTGGCGGGTTCGTACACGAAGAGCATGCGGGTTCCTCCCACGTCGAGGGTCACGGTGAAGCTCCCGGTGAAGCCCTCGAGGGGCTCCACGTCGACCACCACCACCGAGGCTCCCGGGCGGCACTCGGAGACGGCCGCCACCAGGCCCTCGGCGGCGGCGAGGTCGTCGGGGGTGAGCGAGGGTGCCGTCGTCCCGGTGGTGGTGGTGGCGGCGGACGTTCCGGGGGTGGCGGTCGACCCGGTGGCGGCGGTGCCGGCGGTGGAGCCGGTCGCGGCGGTGGTGGCCGTGGTCCCCGGGTCGGTCACCTCCACGACCACGGTGACCGTCACCCCGGCCTGCACGGCCACCAGCGCGGCGGGGTCGTAGCCGGGCCACGGCGTG
>DAIMFV010000138.1:3683-6980 GCA_036724365.1 Acidimicrobiales bacterium
CCGAGCACACGATCTCGAAGGCCGGGTGCAGCGGGGCGACGGCGGGCTGCGTCGCCGGCAAGTGCTCCGCCGTTTTGGGCCGCCCCGCGGCGCAGGTCCGGCAGGCTGGCTGCCGGCCAGTTGGCTGCAAGCCGCGGCCGCCGGCCTGCTCACCGGCACCGGGGCCAGCAGCGGGTTGCCGCACCGGCACCGGACAGCGGGGTCCCCGTTCGCGTCGACCAGCACGGCGGTGCCGGCCTGCAGGACGCTCTGGCGCGGGGTCGCCCGGCCGCTGGCGAACCCGTGGTTGGTGACCCGGGTGTCGTAGAGCAGCACGCTGGGCGTCAACGACCGCACGAAGGCCGGGATCTCGCCCAGCGAGAGCCCGTGCACCCCGGCCCAGGCCGCGGCCCGGTCCGGCTGGCTGGTGAGGAACGAGACGAGGCGCTCACGGTCGCAGACGGTGTCGTCGCCGCTGCCGCCGTAGGGCGGCGATCCCGGGGGCGGCGCCGTGCCGCTCAGCGGCGTCACCCCGGCGGGGGCGACCGGCAGCGGGCCGCTGACCGGCGTGGCCACCACCGAGCTCGCAGGAGCCACCGGATCCACGGGCTCGGTGAAGGGGTCGGGACCGGGGGCCGCGGCCGCCTCCAGGAAGACCTCCCCCACCATCGGCGCCCCGCCGTCGCCGGTGCCGCCGTCCTCGTTGCGCACCACCAGCACGGCCCCGAGCGCCACCAGGACGCCGACCACCACCAACACGACGGGGGCCACCGGGAACCGGCCCGCCGGGGTCGGGGGCGGTGGTGCGGCGGGCACCGACGCCGGAGCAGGGGTGACCGGGGTGGCGGCACGTCCGTCGGCGGGGAGCGCTGCCCCGCACTCGGCACACGCTGCGGCGCCGGGCCCGACCGGCTTGCCGCAGTTCGGACAGAACGCCGTCACCATGGATGGACCGTACGACGGGCCCGACCGGAGCCGACAGGGTCTTCGGACCCGGACCGGCCCACCGATGGTCCCGCGATGGTCCCGCCGCCTTCCGGTCGCACCCGGCGCGCTTCGTAAGCTCCAGCGACCCACCCACCGCGCACCACCCAGGAACCCGCCATGTCGATCCACCTCCACTGGTTCCTGCCCACCGCCGGCGACAGCCGCAGCGTGGCCGGCTGGGGGGCCACCGACGCCAGCCGCCCCGCCGACCTCGGCTACCTCACCCAGGTGGCCCAGGCCGCCGACCGGCTCGGCTTCGATGCGGTGCTCACGCCCACCGGCACGTTCTGCGAGGACGCCTGGATCTCCACGGCGGCGCTGCTGGCCGCCACCGAACGGCTGCGGTTCCTGGTGGCGTTCCGCCCCGGCCTCATCTCCCCCACCCTGGCCGCCCAGCAGGCCGCCACCTTCCAGCGCATGAGCGGCGGTCGACTCCTGCTCAACGTGGTCACCGGGGCGAGCGAGGTGGAGCAGCGCCGCTTCGGCGACCACCTATCCAAGGACGAGCGCTACGCCCGCTGCGACGAGTTCCTCGAGGTGCTCCGCGGCTGCTGGAGCGAGGCCGGTCTGGACTTCACCGGCGACCACTTCCGGGTGGAGGACGCCCGCGTGGCCGACCCCGACCTTCCCCGGCCGCCGATCTTCTTCGGCGGGAGCTCCGACGCCGCCCTGCGGGTGGCCGCCCGCCAGTCCGACGTGTGGCTCATGTGGGGCGAGCCGCTGGAGGCCGCCGCCGAGGAGCTGGCCAGGGTGCGGGCGCTGGCCGAGGCCGAGGGCCGCACGCTGGAGTACGGCATCCGCTTCCACACCATCGCCCGGGACCGCTCCGAGGATGCCTGGGCCCAGACCGAACGGATCCTGGAGTCGCTCACGCCCGAGACCATCGCCGAGAGCCAGCAGGTGATCGCGGTCCAGAGCGCGTCGGTGGGCCAGGCCCGCATGAACGCCCTGCACGGCGGGTCGATCGACAAGCTGGTGGTGGCGCCCAACCTGTGGGCCGGGTTCGGCCTGGTGCGCGGCGGCGCCGGCACGGCGCTGGTGGGCAGCCACGACGAGGTGGCCGAGCGCATCCGCGAGTACCACGAGGTGGGCTTCACCCACTTCATCCTCTCGGGCCAGCCCCACCTGGAGGAGGCGTACTGGTTCGGCGAGGGCGTCACCCCCCTGCTGCGGCGCGACGGCCTGCTGGCGGAGCTGCCGATGCCCACCGCCACCACCGCCCGAGGCTGAGGTGAGCGGGTTCCCGGACTTCGTGGTGTCGTGCGGCGAGGAGGCGTCGGATCCGCTCGTGCTCCACGACGGCAGAGAGGTGCGGGTCGACGAGCTGGCCGCCAGCGGACACCTCGACCACCTCGACGAGGACCTGGCCGCGGTGGCCGGGCTGGGCGTGCGGGTCTGGCGGTACGGCATGCCGTGGCGGCTGACCGAGCCCGAGCCCGGCGTCTACGACTGGACCCTGTGGGACCGAGCCCTGGCGGCCTGCGAGCGGCACGGGCTCACCCCGGTGGTCGACCTGTGCCACTTCGGCCTCCCCGACCAGTACCCCGGCTTCTGCGACCCGGCGTGGGTCGACGGGTTCGCCCGCTACGTCGACGCCTTCCTGGCCCGCTACCCCGAGCCCCACCTGTTCACGCCGGTCAACGAGCCGATGATCACCGCCATGTTCTCGGGACGACTGGGCTTCTGGAACGACCGGCGCACCTCGGCCGCCGACTACGGCCGGGCCCTGTCCCACGTGGTCCTGGCCAACCTGGAGGCCGTCGCCCGCATCGACGCCGACCGCGATGGCTGGTGGATCGGTGCCGAGGGCTTCGGTTGCCACGTGGCCGTGACCGACGACGACCAGCCCGCCGCCGACGCGGCCCGAGCCCTGGAACAGCTGGTGTGGGACCTCCACCTCGGGGTGGAGCCGCCCACCGGGCTGCCCGCCGGCGGCGACGTGGACCGGGCGCTCGACGCCATCGACCCCGGTGTCCGGGCTCGCATCGACGCCCTGGCCGGCCCGGCCCACGGCCGGGGCCGGTTGGTGGCCGGCCACGACTTCTACCCGGTGAGCGTGCAGGTGCACGGCCACCGGGCCGAGCCGCTGTCGATCACCGAGCGGGTGCAGGCCTACGACCGCGAGGCCCGCCGGTGGTACGAGCGCTATCGCCGACCGTTCTGGGTGGCGGAGACGTCGAACCTCGGCCTCGACGTGCACGACGGGTCACGCTGGCTGGCCGAGCTCACCGCGGTGGTCGATGCCCAGCGGGCCGACGGCCTGCCGGCCCGCGGCATCTGCTGGTACAGCCGCGGCGACCAGTTCGACTGGGACACCGCCCTGCTGGCCCC
>DAIMFV010000138.1:7080-9177 GCA_036724365.1 Acidimicrobiales bacterium
CCCTCCTGTCGCTCCTGCAGACCCACCGCTTCTGGTCGGGCGAGGAGCTGTCGGAACGCCTCGAGGTGAGCCAGCGCACCCTGCGCCGAGACATCGACCGCCTGCGCCTGCTGGGCTACCGGGTCGACGCCACGCCCGGGGTGGCCGGCGGCTACCGGCTCGCCGCCGGCTCGCACCTGCCGCCCCTGCTGCTCGACGACGACGAGGCCGTGGCCATCGCCCTCGGCCTGCGCTCCACCGCCACCACCGCCATCGAGGGCATGGGCGACACCTCGGCCCGGGCCCTGGCCAAGATCGAGCAGGTGCTACCCGACCGGCTGCGCCGTCGGGTCGGCGCGCTGCACGCCAGCGTCACCCCGCTGCAGTGGGGCGGGGCGGCCCGCGAGCCCGTCGACGCCGGGGCGCTGGCGCTCCTCGCCCAGGCCTGCCGCGACACCGAGCAGGTGCGCTTCGACTACACCCGGCGGGACGGCGACGAGGCCAGCCGCCTGGTGGAGCCGCACCACCTGGTGAGCGCTGGCACCCGCTGGTACCTGGTGGCCTGGGACGTGCGACGCGACGGCTGGCGCACCTTCCGCGTCGACCGCCTCGCCGACGCCCGCCTGGCCGGCGTCCGGTTCCAGGCCCGCCGGATCCCCGGCGGCGACCCGGCCGACTTCGTCCGCCAGTCCATCGGCGCCGCGCCCCAGCCCCACCAGGTGTCGGCCGTGCTCTCGCTCCCCGTCGACGAAGCCCGGGAAGCCGTGCGCTGGACCGGCGCCACCGTCGAGCCCATCCGGGGCAAGCCCACCCACAGCCGGGTCACCTTCCAGGCCCGGTCGCTCGACTGGCTCACCGGCGCCGTCGCCATGGCCGCCCTGGCCGCCGACCTGGAGCTGCTCCCCGCCGAGGACCAGACCTCCCCCGACGACCTGGCCACCGTGCAGGCCCACCTCGCCCTACTCAGGAAGCGCCTGACCCCGGCGCGCCGATCGACCTGACCCGAGTCGCGCCCCCAGCCAGGCCGCCTCGTCGGCCCGAAGCAGCACATCGAGGTCGCGGTGTGGTTCGCACCGTCAGAACCCGGCTGGCGACCCATGGCGGGGGCGCCGGGTCTCGAGGCCCACGCCGACCAGGGCCAGCCCGGCCGGCACGGCGAGCAGCAGCCCGTCGCGGAGCGCCGCCCGGCTCGGTGCGATGCAGTCCTCACCGCCGCTGTAGGCGTCCCGCACGCAGTTGTCCGCTGTCTCCGAACCCCAGGCCGCGTTCGCCAGGCCGGCGGCGACCACCACAGCCAGGAACACCGCCGCCCCGGCTGCCGCTGATCGGGAGCCACGGATCGCCCGAGCAACTACGACCACCAACAGCACCCCCACCAGGACCACCACTGCACCGATTGCTGCTTCGGACACCCGCGGGTAGGTGTAGTCGCCATTTCGGTCGAACCCGAGCTCCACCGGCCAGGTGGACTCACCGATCAGGTCGGCGCCGATCCGCACCACGCCCAGTGCGTAGGCACCGGCCACCAGCAGGCTCACCGCCCCCGCCGCCGAAAGCGCGCGCCGCGTGGTGCCGGGAGCGGCTTCGTACGTAGCAGCCATTGTCAGGACTCCAGTTCCCGGGAGACGTAGTAGGCGCGTTCGCCGGTGTCGGGGTCTGCCAGTGAGAAGCCGTGACGTTCGTAGAAGCGTTGTGCGTCCACGTCTGCCTCGTCGACGTTGATCTCGATGAGGCACACCTCCCGCTCGCGGGCCAGCACCAGCAGACGTTGGATCACGGCCGTGCCGATGCCGTGGCCCCGGCGGTGCGGCACCACGTACAGCTCGTCGAGCAGGGCCACCGGTCCGGGGTACCAGACGTTGGGTCGGAACGTTACGAGGGCCAGGCCCTCGGCGGGTTCGCCCGCCAGCAGGGCCAAGGTGTCGGGGCCGGCCAGCAGGGAGCGGAGCCGATCGGCCAGGACGTCGACGCCCGGGCTCGGCGTGTCGAACTCGGTCTTGAAGTCGTGCAGCAGCCGGGCCACCCCCTCGGCGTCGGCCACGGTGGCTACCCGCACCGCCGCGTCGGCATCGGGTGAGTCGCGATCCATGGCGGGCACGGTACCGGCGCGCCGCCCGT
>DAIMFV010000139.1:0-9112 GCA_036724365.1 Acidimicrobiales bacterium
AGCCGAACCCGATGCGGGTGAGGAACATCTTCATCTGCTCGGGCGTGGTGTTCTGGGCCTCGTCGAGGATGATGAAGCTGTTGTTGAGGGTGCGACCACGCATGAAGGCCAGCGGCGCCACCTCCACCGTGCCCCGATCCAGCATGCGGGCCGCGGCCTCGGCGTCGACCATGTCGTGGAGGGCGTCGTAGAGCGGGCGCAGGTAGGGGTCGACCTTGGCCATGAGGTCGCCGGGCAGGAAGCCCAGGCGCTCCCCCGCCTCCACCGCGGGGCGGGTGAGGATGATGCGGTCGACCTGCTTGGCGTGCAGCGACTGCACCGCCATGGCGACCGCCAGCCAGCTCTTGCCGGTGCCGGCCGGGCCCACGCCGAAGGTGATGATGTTCTCGGCGATGGCGTCGACGTAGCGCTTCTGCCCGGCGGTCTTGGGCCGGACCCGCCGGCCGTGGGCGGCGCGCAGCACCTCGTGGGTGAGCACCTCGGACGGGCGTTCGTTGGCCTGCACCATGTCGATGGTGCGCGCCACCAGGGCGCCGTCGAGCGGCTGGCCGCTCTGCAGCAGGGTGACCAGTTCGCCGAACACGCGGCTGGCCCGGTCGGCGTCGTCGCCGCCGATGCCCACCTCGTTGCCGCGCACGTGGATGTCGGCGAGGGGGAACGCCGCTTCCACCATGCGGAGCAGTTCGTCTCGCTCGCCGAGCAGGGGCCCCATCAGGTGGTTGCCGGGGACGTGGATGGTGAGCTGGGTGCTGGTCAACGTGTGCTTTCAGAAAACGGTGTTCCCCGATGGTACCGCCGAACCCGTCGGCGTCGACGAACGACTTGGACCCGCCCTGGACCCGCGTCGGACCCGGGCGGTGGCCGAGCGGTGGCCGAGCCGGGCCCGACGATGGTGGGGCTACAGTCGCCCGCCGTGACACCCGAGCCGGCGGACGGCCCTGCGGGAGCACGCCGGGCCGGCCCCCTCGACCGGGCCCTGCGCGACCTCACCGACGAGCAGCGGCGCGCCGACGCGGTGGCGGCCCGGCGCCGCGAGCAGTGGCTGCGGCGCCAGAGCGAGGAGGAGGGCACGTTCCACGGGGTCCTCACCGACCTGGCCGAGCGGGGTCCGCTGCTGGCGGTGCACACCCGATCGACCAGGGTGGCCCGCGGCGCGTTGCACACCCTGGGCCACGACTTCCTGGCCCTCGCCGGCCCGGCCGGGGAGCGCACCGTGGTGCCGCTGGCGGTGGTCACCAGCGTGCACCCCGAGCCCGGCACGGCGGCCACCGTCGGGGACCGGGCCGATCACACCTCGGCCACCCTCGACGTGGCGCTGGCGGCGCTGGCGGGCGACCGCCCACCGGTGACCGTGCACACCGCGGCGGGCGACCGGATCTCCGGCCGGCTGTGGTGGGGCCGCCGCGATGTCGCCGCGGTGCGGGGCCCCAATGCCACGGAGAGCTACATCCCGTTGGCGGCGCTGAACGACCTCACCCTGGGCTGACCCCTCCCGGCGCGCCACCCACCCACCAGCCGACGTCAGCTGCGGCTGTCTCCCACCACCTCGGGGTAGAGGTGCTCGAGCGTGCCGGGTTCGATGCGGCTGGCGTCGATGAACGCATCGACGTCGGTCTGCTTGAGGCGGATGACCCGCCCGAACCGGTACCCGGCGATGAGCCCCTCGTCGATGAAGCGGTAGAGGGTGCGGGACGTGATGCCGAGGTACTTGGCCGCATCGGCGGTGCTCAGCCAGTGGATGGGGGTGGACATAGCGCGATTATACCTCGCGGTCCCTTTCATGTCGTGACCATGCCCCTCCCCCCTCACGGCGCACCGCGAGCGGACTCCTCACTCGGATCCCGACGACACCTTCGGCCCTTCACCTGAATCTTCGTTCAATTTCACCCTCCACCGTTTGACCGCCGGATCGGCTGGGAACGATCCCCCGCTCACGGCGGAACCAGCGGTGGTCCAACGGCGGCACCACGGCGGAACCAAGGAGCAGACCCCTGTCAGTGTCACCCCTGTCCTCGGCGCGGCCCGATCGCGCCCCGACGGTCGACGGGCCCACCCCGGCCCCCCGACTCGAGATCCGACCCCGCCCGTCCCTGCCCGGGAGCCGGTCGGTGGTCGGCGGCCTGCTGGTGGCCCTGGCCGCCCTGGTGGCGTGGGTCGCCGCATCCGCCGCCGGTCGTCCCCCCACCACCCGGTACGTGGTCGCCGCCGGGCCGATCGGGCCCGGACAGGTGATCGAGGCCGACGATCTACGACTCATCGTGGCCGACCTGCCACCCGGCGTGCGGGCCACCGTGTTCCGCGATCCGACCTCGGTGGTCGGGCGGGTGGCGCTCGGCCCCCTCGGCGCCGGCGAGCTGGGCGCCGCCGGCTCGCTCACCGACGATCCCCCGCCGGAGGGCGAACGGGAGCTCACCTTTCCGGTCGCCCCCGGGTGGGCGCTCGGCGGCACGCTGCAGCCCGGAGACCGCATCGACGTGTTCGCCACCTACGGCGACGGCGTCTCGTCGCAGACGCTCCGCGTGCTGGCGGGTGCCACGGTCCGCCGCACGACCGAGGCGGACGGCTCCGGGCTGGGCGACGGCGCCGGCCCCACCATCACCGTGGGTGTCGACCGCGAGGTGTCGATCGAGACCGTGGTCAACGCCACCCGCGCCGCCGAGGTCACCGTCGTCCGCGTCACCGGCACCGTGGGCGCCCCGCTCGACCCCACCACCGATCGCTACCGGGCCGAGCACGATCTGGACCCCGACACCCCGTCGGCGACCACCGAGCCCGAGACCGGCCCGACCACCGAGCCCGACGGCCCCGGACCGGTGAACGGGCCATGACCACCGAGCGCTACGTGGTCATCGGCCTGGCCCACGTGCGGTCCGACTGGTTCACCGAGGTGGCCCGCTGGTCCACCTCGGGATCCCTGCCGATCGAGTTCGTGAAGTGCCTCTCCACCGAGGAGCTCCGGGCCCGGATCCAGAGCGGCCGGCCCTTCTCCGCCGCATTGCTCGACGGTCGCCTCCCGACGGTCGCCCGCGACCTGCTCGCCACCCTCCGCGACGTCGGCATCCCGCCGCTGGTGGTGCAGGCCGAGCGGAGCACCACCGACTGGGACCAGCTCGGGGCCGCCGCCGCGCTCGGTCCGGTGCTGCACCGCACCGAACTGGTCGATGCGCTCACCGACCACGCCCGTCCCATCGGCACGATGGCCCACGACCTCGCCGACCGCCGGGGTTCGGCGCTGCCCCCCGCCTGGCTCGGTCGGTTGGTGGCGGTCACCGGGAGGAACGGCTGCGGGGCCTCCACCGTGGCGGTGGCCCTGGCCCAGGCCCCCCGCCACGGCAACGAGGTGGTCCTCGCCGACCTCGCGCACCACGCCCACCACGCCCTGCTCCACGACGCCCGCGACGTGGTGCCCGGCGTCCAGGAGCTGGTCGAGGCCCATCGAAACGGCCACCCCACCACCCAGCAGGTGCGCGACCTCCTCTACACCGTCCCCACCCGCGGCTACCGGTTGCTGCTCGGCCTGCGGCGGCCATCGGACTGGGTCACCATCCGCTCCCAGGCCTTCGCCGCCGCGCTCGCGAGCCTGCGCAGCGCCTCCCGTCTGGTGGTGGCCGACGTGGACGCCGATCTGGAGGGCGAGGCCGCAACCGGCTCGGTCGACATCGAGGACCGCAACCAGATGGCCCGCGCCGTCGCCCGCGACGCCGACGTCGTCGTGGTGGTCGCCACCGCCACCACCACCGGGCTGCACGGCCTGGTGAGCCAGCTCGACGCCCTGCGCGCCCACGGGGTACCGGGCTCCCGACTGCTCGTGGTGGTGAACCGGGCGCCGCGGGGAGCACGGGCCCGGGCCGAGATCACCCGGAGCATCACCCAGCTGGCCGGCGGCGCCGAACGACCCGATCCCCACGTGGGGCCCGTCTACCTGCCCGAGCGCCGCAACCTCGACCACCTCCACCGCGACCTCGTCCGGTTCCCCGGCCCGATCACCGCGCCCCTCGCCCACGCCACCACCGCCGTGCTCGAGCGCGAGGGCGGTCGCCACCAGGTCGAGCTGGAACCAGAGCCGGTCGCGCCCGGATCTCTGGGGAGATGGACCGACGACGAGGAGGCCAGCTCGTGACCGAGCCGTCACCACTCCAGGAGATCGAACGGCTCGTGCAGGAGCGGGCCCGCGACCTGGCCCTCGACACCGACCGTGAGCCCGAGGCCCTCCGCGCCCTCGTCGTCGACACCGTGGCCCAGTGGTCGGTGGACCACAAGCGAGGCGTGCGGGCGTTCGACCTCGCCGATCCGCCCTCGGTGGTCGAACGG
The DNA here is from genome assembly GCA_036724365.1 of Acidimicrobiales bacterium. Lineage (GTDB taxonomy): Bacteria > Actinomycetota > Acidimicrobiia > Acidimicrobiales > Iamiaceae > Aquihabitans. The sequence continues at coordinate 4,312 of DAIMFV010000139.1, forward strand.
GCGATGCGGAACCTCACCGGCTACGGCCCGCTCCAACCCCTCCTCGCCGACGACGACGTGTGGGAGATCATGATCAACGCCCCAGCGGAGATCTTCGTGAAGCGGCACCTGGGCCCGAGCGGGTACCACCACGAGGTCTTCCACGACGACGCCCACGTGCTGCGAACCCTCACCAAGGTGCTCGCCGACGCCTCCGGCGCCCACCGGAAGCTCGATCCCACCGAGGGGCTGCAGGATGCCCAGCTCGACGACGGATCGCGCCTGCACATCGTGCACGGCGACATCGGGTTCGGCGGCCACGTGATGGTGAACATCCGGCGGTTCACCAACGTGGCGTTCCACGACCTCGACCAGCTCGTCAGCCGGGGCATGCTCACCCCCGAGGCCGCCCGCTTCCTCGCCGCCTGCGTGCGAGCCCGATCGTCGATCGTGTTCGCCGGTGCCCCCGGCTCGGGCAAGACCACGATGTTGTCGTGCTGCTGCGCCGAGCTCGACCCGAGCCTCCGGGTCGTGGTGGCCGAGGAGGTGTTCGAGGCCGACATCCCAGTGGCGAACGTGGCGAAGATGCAGACCCGACCGGCGCGGGCCGACCGGCCGGCCGTCGACCTCCGACGCCTGGTGGCCGGCTTCCTGCGGATGGCGCCGGACGTGGCCATCGTGGGCGAGGTCCGTGACCGCGAGGCGCTCCCGCTCCTCCTCACCCTGTCGTCGGGCGTCAAGGGGTTCACCACCATCCACGCCGGTTCGGCCCGCCAGGCCCTGACCCGCCTGCGCTTCATCTGCCAGCTGGCCGACACCGACCTGCCGATGTCGGCCCTCAACACCTTGGTGTCCGAGGCGGTCGACGTGGTGGTGCACTGCGCCCGCACCGCCGAGGGCCCCCGGGTCATGGAGATCCTCGCGGTGGAGGAACTGGCCGGCGGGGTGGAGGCCACCCAGTTCACCACCACGCCCGTGTTCGCCAGGCACACCCCAGACGCGCCCCTGGTGTGGACCGGCCAGCTCCCCGTCCGCCTCGCCGCCTTGTTCGGCCAGACCGGCGCCGACCTGCGCGCCCTGGTCGAGGACTGGCACGAACCCGCCGGGGTACGGACGTGACCGCCCTGGTCGCGGCCGTGCTCGCCGGGAGCGGCGTCCACCTGCTCTGGACCTCGCTGGCGATGGGCCACCGCCGCCTACGCCGCCCGATGCGAGCCACCGACGGGTCCCGACCCCGCACCTCGGTGACCGACTGGCTCGTGCAGGCCGGCCTCGACGACCTGAGGCCCCGGGAGTTCCTGGCGGCCACCGTGGCCATCGGGCTCCTCACCGCCGTGATCACCTACGGCCTGTTCGCCTCCCCGCTCCCGTCGGTGGTGATGGGAGTGTTCGGCGCCTCGGCGCCGGCAGGCGTGCTACGGCGACGGCGCAAGCTCACCCGCGAACGGGCCCAGGAGGCGTGGCCCCGGATCATCGAGGAGATCCGGATCCTCACCGGTTCCGTCGGGCGATCCATCCCCCAGGCGCTCTTCGAAGCCGGACGACGGGCCCCCGTCGAGCTCCGGCCCGCGTTCGACGCGGCCCACCGGGAGTGGCTCATCACCACCGACTTCGCCCGCACGGTGGCGGTGCTGAAGGGCCGCCTCGCCGATCCCACCGCCGACGCCGCGTGTGAGACCCTCCTGGTCGCCCACGAGGTGGGCGGCGCCGACCTCGACCGACGCCTGGAGGCCCTGGCCGAGGATCGCATCCACGACGTGCAGGGACGCCGCGATGCCCGGGCCCAGCAGGCGGGCGTCCGCTTCGCCCGCAAGTTCGTGCTCATCGTGCCGTTCGGCATGGCCCTGGCGGGCATGTCGGTCGGCAACGGCCAGTCCGCCTACCGCGAACCGATGGCCCAGGTGATCGTGGGCGTGGCGATCCTGCTCGTCGTGGCCTGCTGGGTCTGGGCGGGTCGGATCATGCACATCCCCGAGGAGGAGCGGGTGTTCGCCGCATGAGCCGACCCATCGTCCTCGTGGCCCTGCTGGCGGGCGTGGGCACCACCCTGGTGCTCTCGGAGCTGCGGTGGTTCTCCCGCCGGCCGCTCGACGAGCGCCTGCTGCCCTACGTGCCGGGTGGCTGGAAGCGCCCGCCCCGGCTCGGGGTGCTGTCGGTCGGCACCTTCCGGGAGGTGGTGCGACCACTCGCCACCGCCGTCGGCGACCTCGTCGGCCAGGTGTTCGGGGTTCGTGACGACCTGCCCACCCGCCTGGCCCGCATCCACAGCCCTCTGGACGCCGCCGCCCTTCGCGTTCGTCAGCTGGGTTGGGCGGGTGGGGTCTTCGTGGCCGCCGCCGCACTGGTCCTGCTGGCCGGCCCGCCGACCGTGCTCGGTGCCCTCGCCGTGGTGGGCGCGCCGCTGCTCGCCTTCCTCGTGATCGAACAGCAGGTCATCACCGCCTCCACCCGGTGGCAACGACGGCTGTTCCTCGAACTGCCGGTCGTGAGCGAGCAGATCGGCATGCTGCTCTCGGCGGGGTACTCCCTCGGCGGGGCGCTGGAGCGCATCAGTCGTCGCGGCAGCGGGGCCTGCGCCCGGGACCTCCAGCGCGTCGGTCGACGCATCCGCCAGGGCCTGTCCGAGGCCGAAGCGCTCGAGGAGTGGGCGGAGCTCGCCGACGTCCCTGCGCTCCACCGGCTGGTGGGTGTGCTGTCGCTCAACCGCGACACGGGCGACCTCGGTCGCCTCATCGCCGAGGAGGCTCGGGCGGTCCGCCGGGAGGTGCACCGCCAGCTCATCACCCAGATCGACCGCCGGGCCCAGCAGGTCCGGATCCCCGTCACGGTTGCCACCCTCGTGCCCGGAACCCTGTTCCTCGCCGTGCCGTTCCTCCAGGCCATGCGCCTCTTCGGATCCTGATCTCCCGCCGCATCCCCTCGCCTACCCCCACTCCCCCGATCCAGACCAAACCACACACCCACCTCAAGGAGCCCCGATGATCACCCTCTTCGCCGTGACGCACCCCGCCCTGCACGCCATGCGGCACCTCTTCGCCGAGCGCCTCCACCGCGACCAACGAGGCGAGGGCGTCATCTCGGCAGCCATCGCCGTACTGGTCATGGCGTTCCTCGGGGCGGCCATGTGGTTGGCGTTCGACAACATCTTCACGTCGACCACCGACCGCACCAGCACCCAGGTCGAGCAGATCGGCAGCTGAGTGCCCCTCTCTCATCGACGCCGCCCGGGAGGGTTCGGTCCCGCTCGTCCGACGGGGCGCCGGCCGGCGGTCTCTCGCGGCACGGAGCGGGGCACGGGCCTGCTGGCCAGCGTGGCAGGCGTCGGTGCGTTCTTGTTGTTCCTCCTGTTCGCGGTCCAGCTCCTCGTGAACCTCTACGCCGTCACCACCGTGTCGGCCGCGGGGTTCGACGCGGCTCGCACCGTGGCATCCCGCCAGGTCGACCACGACGACAGCGCAGCGGTGGCCGCCGCCCAGGCCCGGGCCGAGTCGCGCTTTCGGGCGTTGCTCGGCCGAGCGGCGGATCGGGCCGAGCTGAGCTGGACGGTGTCCGCCGACGCGGTCCAGCTGCACGTCATCGCCACCCCGCCGGGGATCCTGCCCAGCACGCTCGGCCGCCAGGTCGCCTTCGGGCACATCGACCGCACGTTCGTGGTCCGGGTCGAGGAGCTGCGGTGATCGGAGCACACCGCCGCCACCGCCGGACCCCGGTCCGAGCGACCTCCGGGGCGGGCCAGCGGGGCGTGGTCGGCGGCTTGGAGGTGATCCCGTTCGGGGTGTTGATCTTCGTGAGCTTCACGCTGGTGATCGCCAACGCGTGGGCGGTGGTCGACGCCAAGCTCGCCGTGGAGTCGGCCTCCCGCGAGGCCGGCCGGGCCTACGTCGAGGCCCATGATCCGGCCACGGCTCCCGGCGACGCCCGGGACGCCGCCGAACAGGCGATGGCCGCCGCAGGGCGAGACCCGGGACGTCTCGGGCTGTCGGTGAGCGGCGGCCCCTACGTGCGTTGCGCAGTGGTGGAGCACACGGCCACCTACCTGGTGCCCGCGCTCACCGTGCCGTTCCTGGGTTCGTTCGGCAGCGGCATCACCGTCCGGGGTGTCCATCGCAGCGTCGTCGACCCGTACGCCTCGGGCAACGGCAGGACGAACGTCTGTGGCTTCTGAACGCCCCTCCCGCGGCGAGTCGGGGAGCGTGCTGATGCTGATGCCGGCGGCGGTGCTGATCGTGGTGATGCTCGGCGCCATCGCCGTGGATCGCGCCGTGGTGTTCGGCGCCCAGCGGGATCTGGTGGCATCGGCGCAGGCCGCCGCCGACAACGGGGCCTCGCTCGGCGTCGACCTCGACCGGCTCCGCGCCGACGGGGAGATCGAACCGGACCTCGCCGCCATCGACCAGGCGATCGCGCTGGCTGCCACCACCTTCGAGCCGGGCACGACGGTCACCTGGTACCTGCAGGGAGACGACGTGGTGGTGGAGCTGGAGCGAACCGTGGATCTGGTGTTCGCTCCGGGGGTGCCCGGCGCCGCGCCCACCGAGCCCGTGCGGGCCCGGGCCACCGCCGAGCTGCGCCTGTCCGATCCCTGAGCGTGTGGTCCGGACGGGTGGTCCGGCTCAGGTGGTCCGGATCAGGCCTGGTCCACCAGCACGCAGCGGGTGCCGGTGTAGATGGTGGGCAGGCACTTGTTGCAGTGGATGCACAGGCTGCCGGTTCGGCCCTCGTCGCGGAACCGGTTGGGCAGGTCGGGCTCGCGCAGCAGGGCCCGGGCCATGGCCACCAGCTCGAAGCCCTCGCCCAGGGCGCCGTCGATGGTGGCCCGCTC
>DAIMFV010000140.1:0-9088 GCA_036724365.1 Acidimicrobiales bacterium
CGGGAGCGTGGGCGACGCCGACGACCTGTGCCAGGAGGCGTGGATCCGGGGGGCGGCCGCCGACCGGGCCACCGTGCGGGACCCCGAGGCGTTCCTCGTCACCGTGACCACCCGGCTGGCCCTCGATCGCCTCCGGTCGGCCCGCCACCGGCGGGAGACCTACGTGGGGCCCTACCTGCCCGAGCCGGTGGTCGCCCTGCCCGGTTCGCCGGCCGCCGACGATCCGGCCGAGGTGGCCGAGCTGGCCGACTCGCTCACCTACGCCTTCCTCGTCCTCCTCGACGAGCTGGATCCGGTGGAACGGGCGGTGCTGCTCCTGCACGACGTGTTCGGGTACCCGTTCACCCAGGTGGGCGAGATGGTCGACCGGTCCGACGCGGCGGTGCGCCAGGTGGCGAGCCGGGCCCGGCGCAAGGTCTCGGGGTCGGAGCCACCCGAACCGCGGCCCGACGACGCCACCGTGCAGGCCGTGCTGGCCCGGCCGATGCTGGCGCTGGTGGCGGGTGACGTCGACGGGGTGCTCGCCGAGTTGGCCCCCGACGTGGTCCAGGTCGACGACGGCGGCCCCGCCCGCCGGGCGGCCCGCCGGCCGGTCGTGGGCGCCGACCGGGTGGCCCGGCTGTGGATCAACCTGGCCCGGCGGTCGTCGCACCTGTCCGTGCAGTTCGCCACCGTGAACGGCGCGCCGGGCCTGCTGTTCTCCGACGGCGACCGGCTGGAGATGGTGATGACGGCCTCCTTCACGCCCGACGGGCGGATCCGGCGGATCTACGGCCAGCTCAACCCGGAGAAGCTCCGCCACCTGACGCCGTGAGCGACCGCACCGCGGCGGCCACCGCGGCCGGAGCCTGCAGGGGGACGGCGTGGCCCACGTCCGGCACCACCCGCAGCGCGGCTGGGTTGCCGATCCCGGCCACCAGGCGGCGGCCCAGGGCGGTGAACTTGGCGTCGTGCCCACCGGTGAGCACCACGGTGGGGGCCGACACCCGGGGGAGGTCGTCCCACCAGGGCGGGTCCATGGTGCCGGTCCCGGCGTGGCGCAGCGACGAGGCCAGGCCCTCCGGGGTGTTGGTGGCGCGAGCCCGGCGTTCGGCGGGGTCGTCGGGGAGCCCGTGGAACAGGGGCTGGGCCAGCCAGCCCTCGAGGAAGCTCGTCACCCCTTCGTCCTCGATGCGCCGGGCGAGGGCCTCGTCGGATCGGCGCCGGGCTGCCCGCCCGACCGGGTCGTCGATGCCCGCGGTGGCGCCGATGAGCACCAGCCCCGCCACCAGGTCGGGCCGGTCGAGGGCGAGGCGGAGCACCATGCGGCCACCCATCGAGTAGCCGACGTACACCGCCCGACCGCCGGCCTCGGCGAGGAGCCCGGCCGTGGTGGCGAGGTCGGCTCGCACCGCCGCCGAGGCGCCGTGACCGGGAGCGTCCACGAGGACCACCCGGTGGTCGGCGGCCAGGTCGTCGGCCACCGGGCGCCAGCTCGCCAGGGTCTGGGTGAACCCGTGCACCAGCACCACCCGGGGCCCGTCGCCTCGTTCCACCCGGTGCAGCGCCACGCGGCGCAGGCTAGGGCGGTAACCCGCCGCCACCCGGTACGGCCCGGGTCCCGCCCGTCCGGTTCGCGGGCGGCGGGGGGCTGTGCTCAGATGGCCGCCGATGTCCGCTCCCACCGAGCCCACCGGGGTCCTCAACGCCAGGTTCTGTGCCACCCTCGTCGACGAGTGGGTGCGCGCCGGGGTGCGTCACGCGGTGGTGGCGCCCGGTTCCCGGTCCACGCCGATGGCCCTCGCCCTCGCCGACCGAGCCGAGATCGCCCTGCACGTGCACCTCGACGAACGGGCGGCGGCGTTCGTGGCGCTCGGTCTGGGCCTGGCGTCGGGGGTGCCGGCGGTGGTGCTCGCCACCAGCGGTACCGCTGCGGTGGAGCTGCACCCGGCGGTGGTGGAGGCCCACCAGGCGGCCGTACCCCTGCTGGTGGTCACGGCCGACCGGCCGCCCGAGCTGCACCACGTGGGTGCGCCCCAGACGGTGGACCAGGACCGGTTGTTCGGGTCGGCCGTTCGGTGGTTCGTGGATCCGGGCCCGCCGGCCGCCGAGGCGGGCCCGTCCTGGCGTTCGCTCGGGGCCCGGGCGGTGGTGGAGGCGCGCGGGGCGGGCGGGGCCGCGCGGGGCCGGGCCCCCCTCACCCTGCCGTTCCGGGAGCCGCTGCTGGGCGTCGCCGGGCGGCTCCCCGAGGGTCGGCCCGACGGCGAACCGTGGCACCTGCCGGTGACCGGCCTCCCGTCGGCCGATGCGATCGCCCTCGAACGCGCCGTGGGCCACGACGCAGCCCGGGTGCTGGTGGTGGCGGGCGCGGGTTGCGGCGACGCGGCTGTGCTCCTGGCCGCCGCGGCGCGGCTCGGTTGGCCGGTGCTGGCCGACCCGAGGTCGGGTTGTCGAACCGGGGATCCGGTGGTGGTCACCACCGCAGACGTCTGGCTCCGCCTGCCGGCCGTGGCCGAGGAGCTGCGGCCCGACCTGGTGCTCCGGCTGGGGGAGCCGCCGGCCTCGAAGGTCGTGGCCTCGTGGCTCGCGGCCTGCGGCGCCCGGCAGGTGGCGGTGGAGCGCCACGGTCGCTGGCTCGATGCCGACCGGTCCGCCGCGGTGGTGCTCCGGGGCGATCCGGCCGAGGTGGTGACCCGGCTGGCCTCGGCCGGCGTCGGCACCGCCGATCCGACGTGGGCCGGCCGTTGGCACGACCTCGATCGCGCGGCGGTCGAGGTCCTGGAGCGTCACCTCGCCGACGAGGCCGTCGATCTCACCGATCCGGCGGTGGCCCGGGCGGTGGCCCGGGAGCTCCACCAGCGCGCCGATGCCGCGCTGGTGGTGTCGTCGTCGATGCCGGTGCGCGACCTGGAGTGGTACGGCGGCTCCACCGGCTCCACCCGGGTGCTCGCCAACCGGGGGGCCAACGGCATCGACGGCGTGGTCTCCACCGCGGTCGGCGTGGCCCTGCAACGGCGGGGGACCGGCGCCCCCACCGTGGCCCTGGTGGGAGACCTGGCCTTCCTCCACGACACCAACGCCCTGATCGGCCTGGCCGGCCGGTGTGTCGACCTCACCGTGGTGGTGGTCGACAACGACGGGGGAGCCATCTTCTCGTTCCTGCCGCCCGCGCGCGAGCTGGCCCCCGAGCGCTTCGAGCTCCTGTTCGGCACGCCCCACGGCACCGACCTGCCGGCCCTCGCACGCGCCCACCACCTGCCGGTCACCGAGGTGGCGCCGGGCGACGGCGTCGGCGGCTTCACCCGGGTGCTGCGCCAGGCCGTCGACGGGGGTGGGGTCCAGGTGGTGGTGGCCCGCACCGACCGGGCGGCCAACGTGGCCGCCCACGACGCCCTCCACCGGGCGGTGCACGCCGCGGCCCCCTGAAGCCGGACCACACGGACCAGACGGACCACACGGACCAGACGGACCAGACGGACCAGGCCGGGTCGGGCCCCGGTCAGGGACGCACGATCGACGACAGCATCGCCTGCATCTTGGCCCGCGTCTCCACCAGCTCGGTGGCGGGGTCCGAGTCGGCCACGATGCCGTTGCCGCCCACGACCACGGCCCGCACCCCGTCGATGGCCGCCCCCCGGATGCTCACGGCGAACTCCCCGTTGCCCCGGGCGTCGACCCAACCCACGGCGCCGGCGTAGCGCCCCCGGTCGAACCCCTCCAGGTCGTCGATGACCTGCAGCGCCACGTCGGTGGGCCGGCCGCACACCGCGGGCGTGGGGTGCAGGGCCTCCACCAGCTCGAGCACCGAGGCCGGCGGGTGCGACAGCCGGCCCTCCACCGAGGTGGCCAGGTGCACCACGTTGGCCAGGGCCACCACGGAGGGCTCGGGCTCGTAGTCCACGTACGAGGAGAAGCGCAGCAAGGTGTCGTGCACCGCGTCGATGGTGACCTGGTGCTCGTGGCGGTAGCCGGGTGACGCCAACAGCGCGGCCGCGGCCCGGTGGTCGGCCTCGGGCTCGCCGCTGCGGGGAGCGGTCCCGGCCATGGGTTGGGCCCGGACCACGTCGCCCGCCCGGCTGACCAGGAGCTCGGGGCTGGCCCCGCAGAAGCCGTCGACCAGGTAGAGGAAGCAGTCGGGGTAGCTGCGGGCGAGGCGGGCGAGCACGGCCGCCACCGAGATGGGCGCGTCGGCGGTGACCACCACCTCACGGGCCAGCACCACCTTCTCGAGGTGGCCGGCCCGGATGCGGGACACCGCGGCCGCCACCGCGTCCATCCACTCCGTCGGGGACCGGGTGGCCCGCACCTCGAAACCGCCCGGCCCCGCCGGACGGACCTGATCGGCCTGCCCGGCCAGGGCGGCCTCGACCTCGCGGACCGGGTCGGGGGTGGCCCCGGCGGGGGCCACGGTGGTGGCCCACGTGGCCCCCTGGGCGTCGGTGCCCACCAGGAGGGCGGGAACCACCAGCTCCGCATGGCCCCCGGGTCGGAAGGGCAGCGCCCCCACGGCCACCGGACCCGTGCCGGGTCGCTCCACCGGGTCGTCGACCCCGATGGCGTCGAGCGCCTCGGCCACTCCGGCCCGGGGCACCCGCACCGCCACGCCCCGACCGGCGAAGCCCCGGCCGGCGCGGCTGAACAGCACGCCGTCGGAGCCGGCGAAGGCCACGAGGTCGACCGGGCGGTCGAGCAGCCGGGTGACCGCCACCAGCGGCGGATGGTGGGTCATGACCGGGTGGCGGTGACGAGTTGGGCGATCCCGGTGGACAGGAGCGTGCGCTCCACCCGTTCGAAGCCGTGGCCGGCGAGCATGGCGAGCATGTCGGCGGGATCCGGCAGGTACGCCACCGACCGGGGCAGGTATCGGTACGCCGCCGGGTCCGACAACAGCCCGCCGATCACCGGCACCACCTTGCCGAAGTAGATGCCGTGACCCCAGCGCAGCACCGGGTTCGCCGGCTCGGCCACCTCCAGCAGCGCGATGCGGCCGGCGGGTCGCACCACCCGGGCCAGCTCGGCGAAGAACGGGTCGAGCTCGCGGAAGTTCCGCAGTGCGAACCCACAGGTGACCCCGTCGACGGCCTCGTCGGCCACCGGGAGCCGCAGCGCGTCGGCCTGCACGAGGGGCGTGGTGACGGTGGCGGCGGCCAGCATCCCGAACGAGAGGTCCATGCCCACCGGCCGAAGGCCCTGCTCCCGGAGGCCCCGGCACAGGTCGCCGGTACCGCAGGCCAGGTCGAGCACGGTGGACCCGTGGGGGAGCCCCAGCTCGCGCAGGGTCCGACGGCGCCACCCGACGTCCATGCGAAAGGTCATCACCCGGTTCACCAGGTCGTAGCGCGGGGCGATGGCGTCGAACATGGACTGCACCGCCTTCACCTTGGTCTCGCCGGTGGGCAGGTCGTCGGTGTCAGCGCGGGCCATGCAGGCGATCGTACGGGGCCGGGCGCAGGAGCCCTGCCGGTCGGCACGGCTCCTGCGCCCGGTTTCCCACGGCTCGACCCGGCTCCGTAGCGTCCACCCGCATGGCCGGACGCACCCTGATCCTGCTGCCGCCCTCGGAGGGCAAGGCCCCCGGCGGCGAGGGCCCTCCGTGGTCGGCGGGGTCGATGGCCGTGGGCGCGCTCGACGCGCCGCGTGGCCTCCTGCTCGGCGCGGTGCCGCCGACGGTGGTCGACCCCCTCGGCCCCACCCTTCCGGCCATCCGTCGCTACACGGGCGTGTTGTACCGGGAGTTGGACCCCGCCAGCCTGCGCGGACCGGCCCGTCGCCGGCTCCACCGCGACGTGCTGGTGGTGTCGGGCCTGTGGGGTCTGGTGGCCCCGACCGATCCGATCCCCGCCTACCGGCTCAAGATGTCGGCGCGGGTCGAGGGCATCGGCCGGCTGGCCCCCTGGTGGCGACCGCACGTCACCGCCGCCCTGGGTGAACGGGTCCGCAGCACCTCGGTGTGGGACCTGCTCCCCGCCGAGCACACCGCCGCGGTCGACTGGTCCGACCTGGCGCCGGCCCGCCGCACCACCGTGCGGTTCGTGGACCGGTCGGACCGCGTGGTCTCGCACTGGAACAAGCTGCTGAAGGGGTCGCTGGTGCGCTGGCTCGCCGAGACCGGCGCCCGCCATCCCGAAGACCTCGCCTCGTTCGACCACCCCCTGGGCTACCGGCTCGACCCGGTCGCGTCGGTGTTCGACGCCCGCCGGGCCGCGGTGGTGCTGCGCGAGCAGCCCTGAGGGGGCCCCGTCGGCGGCCCGCTCACCAGGGGCGGGTGCAGACGCGAGACGGCGCCTGCTAGACCCGGGCCATCGCCGGTGAGTTCGACTGGCACCTCGGGGAGGTCTCCATGCTGTTGTACGAACTGGCGCTCGAGCTGGGGGTCCGATCCACCGCACTGATGGACCGTGCCCACGCGCTGGGCATCAACGTCAGCTCCACCGACCCGCTCACGCCCGAGCAGGTGGCCCGCCTCCGGGAGGCGTACGGCAAGGCGAGGCACGCGCCGCAGGCCCCGGTGGCGGCCCCCACCGACGTCGTCCTGGGCGACAAGCGGCCGCTGAGCACCGGAGCACTGCTGGCCGTGGTCGGAGCCGGGCTGGTGGTCGTGCTGCTCGTGGCCTACATGGTCACCAACTCCGGCGGCGACGACGGCGGCACCACGCTGGCGTCGGGCGACGACGTGGAGGCGGAGAGCACCACCACCACCGAACCGTGCGATCCGGCATCGGGCATCGGGGCGGGCGCCATCGGCCAGGGCACGGCCACCACCGCCGCCGGCGCGCTGCCACCGTGCGACATCGCCGGCGGGCTCTCGGGAGACACCATCGAGACCAGCACCACCGTTGCCGTCGATCCGATCGATGTGCCGCGGAACACCCGGGAGTTCTGCAAGGCGGCCATCGCCTCCATGGAGTTCGACACCAAGATGATCGAGGCCGCCAACCTCGAGTCGCTCGGCCCGATCCGCGACGTGATCCTCCAGGGCCGCGACAAGTGGCGGATCGACGCCACGGTGATGTCGGCCAACGCCCCGCCCCGTCTCGACGTGGCCATGGACCGCTACGTCCGCGTCTACACCAACCTCGTCGACTCGGTGACGCCCGAGGCCGACGAGTACGAGTTGGCGGTGGTCATCATGGACACCTTCCGCACCGACCTCAACTACTACGCCGCGCAGATCAACGAGTCGATCAACGCCAACTGCGACAAGCGCTGAGCGTGCCCGCGGCCCCACGCGACCACTGGTTCGAGGACCTGGCCGACCACCTCGGCGGGGCCTACCTGCGGTACTCGTTCACCAAGGGCACCGAGCAGGAGGTGTCCTTCCTGGTGGAGGCGCTGGGCCTGGAGCCCGGCATGCGGGTGCTCGACGTGGGCTGCGGGCCCGGTCGCCATGCCCACGCCCTGGGCCGCCGGGGCATCGAGGTGCACGGCATCGACATCAGCGAGCGGTTCGTGCAGCTGGCCCGGGCCGGGGCGCCGCCCGGCGTGACCGTCGAGCGGGCCGACGCCCGCCACCTGCAGGCCGTGGGGGAGTTCGACGCGGTCATCTCCTTGTGCCAGGGCGCCTTCGGCCAGGCCGACGGCGGTGCCGACGCCGGCCGCACCGTGCCCCTCGATCCCGACGCCGCCGTGCTGGACGGCATGGCCCGCGCCCTCCGGCCCGGCGGCCGCCTGGCGCTGAGTGCCTTCAGCGCCTACTTCCAGGTGCGCTGGCTCGACCCCGATCGGGGCTCGTTCGACGCCGACCGGGGCGTGAACCACGAGCGCACGGTCATCAAGGACGAGTCCGGGGCCGAAGCCGAGGTCGACCTGTGGACCACGTGCTTCACCCCACGCGAGCTGCGCCTCCTGGTGGCCCGGTCCGGCCTCGACCTGCAGCACCTGTGGTCGGTGCGGCCGGGTGCGTACGGCCCCAACCCGCCCGATCTGGACCACGAGGAGTTCCTGGTGGTCGCCCGCCGGCCGGACTGACCACCGGCCGCCGGGCGGGGGCGGGCACGGGTCGCGGCCGTCCACCAGGGCGGTGGCCTGGCTGTGGCGTCGGCCCCCTGTGTAGCCTCACGTTCCAGGTCGCACCCTTGGCGCGCCCGATCCCCATCCATCGTCCATCGACCGTCCTGCATCCCTCGACGTCCTGTCCACCGAGAAGAGAAACCCTTGTCCGACCAGTCGACCATCACGCCCCCCTCAGAGTTCGAGGAGTACGTCCCCCGTCAGATCACCGCCAACGACCTCGAGGTCAGCTTCGAGGAGGCCATCTCCGGCACGTTGGTGAGCGTGGAAGACGGGCAGATCGTGGAGGGCACGGTCGTCAAGGTCGACAAGGACGAAGTCCTGCTCGACATCGGTTACAAGTCCGAGGGCGTGATCCCCAGCCGTGAGCTGTCGATCCGCAACGACGTCGACCCGTCCGAGGTCGTCAGCATGGGCGACCTCATCGAGGCCCTGGTGCTCACCAAGGAGGACAAGGACGGCCGTCTCGTCCTGTCCAAGAAGCGGGCGCAGTACGAGCGTGCCTGGGGCGACATCGAGAAGAAGAAGGAAGAGGACGGCGTCGTGTCCGGCCCCGTGATCGAGGTCGTCAAGGGCGGCCTGATCATCGACATCGGCCTGCGCGGCTTCCTGCCGGCCTCGCTGGTGGAGCTCCGCCGGGTGCGAGACCTCGCCCCCTACGTGGGCCGCACGCTCGAGGCCAAGATCATCGAGCTCGACAAGAACCGCAACAACGTGGTGCTGTCGCGCCGGGCCTGGCTCGAGGAGACGCAGAAGGAGCAGCGCGAGGAGTTCCTGGAGAACCTCAAGCCCGGCGAGATCCGCAGCGGCGTGGTGTCCAGCGTGGTCAACTTCGGCGCCTTCGTCGACCTCGGTGGCATGGACGGGCTCGTGCACGTCTCCGAGCTGTCGTGGAAGCACGTCGACCACCCCGGCTCGGTGGTGGCCGTCGGCGACGAGATCACCGTGCAGGTGCTCGAGGTCGACCTCGACCGCGAGCGCATCAGCCTCTCGCTCAAGGCCACCCAGCAGGATCCGTGGCAGGAGTTCGCCTCCAGCCACCGGGTCGGCGAGCTGGTCTACGGCCGGGTCACCAAGCTGGTGCCGTTCGGTGCGTTCG
>DAIMFV010000141.1:0-9042 GCA_036724365.1 Acidimicrobiales bacterium
CCTGGCGGACCTGGCGGACCTGGCGGACCTGGCGGACCTGGCGGACCTGGCGGACTCGGTGGACCTGGTGGGACCGGGACCGGGACCGCTCGGATGGCGCGGTCGGGTTCGGCTGTTGCCGGCATCCTCCGTACGCTCACGGGATGGACTTCGACCTGCCCAGCGAGACCGAGCAGTTCCGTGCCGTGGTGCGCGACTTCGCCGACCGGGAGATCGCCCCGAACGCCGAGGAGTGGGACCGCGACCACCGCTTCCCGATCGAGGTGGTGGAGCAGATGGGGGAGCTGGGCCTGTTCGGCCTGCCGTTCCCCGAGCAGTACGGCGGCTCGGGCAGCGACTTCCTCACCCTGTGCGTGGCCATCGAGGAGATCGCCCGGGTCGACCAGTCGCTGGCCATCACCCTGGAGGCCGGGGTGGGCCTGGGTGCCAACCCCATCTTCCAGTTCGGCACCGAGGAGCAGCGCCAGCGCTGGTTGCCCGACCTGTGCGCCGGCCGGGCCCTGGGCGGGTTCGGGCTCACCGAGCCCGACGCCGGCAGCGACGCCGGCGGCACCCGCACCCGCGCCGTGCTCGACGAGGCCGCGGGGGAGTGGGTGATCAACGGCGAGAAGGCGTTCATCACCAACTCGGGCACCGAGATGACCTCGATCGTCACCATCACCGCCCGCACCGACGACCCCGACGCCGGCGGTCGGCCCGAGATCAGCGCCATCGTCGTCCCCGCCGGCACACCCGGCTTCGAGGTGCAGCCCGCCTACCGCAAGATGGGCTGGCACGCGTCGGACACCCACGGCCTCTCCTTTGTGGACTGCCGGGTGCCGGCCGAGAACCTGCTGGGGGAGCGGGGTCGGGGGTTCGCCAACTTCCTCAACATCCTCGACGACGGTCGGGTGGCCATCGCCGCCCTGGCGGTCGGCGTGATCCAGTGCTGTCTCGAAGAGAGCGTGCGCTACGCCAACGAGCGCAATGCCTTCGGCCGGGCCATCGGCACCAACCAGGCGGTGGCGTTCGCCTGCGCCGACCTGGCCGTGATGGTCGAGACCGCCCGCACGCTCACCTACCGGGCGGCGTGGCTGAAGGACCAGGGCCGCCCCTTCAAGCAGGAGGCGGCCATCGCCAAGCTGTACGCCACCGAGTCGGCGGTCACCGCCACCCGCATGGCCACCCAGATCTTCGGTGGCTACGGCTTCATGGACGAGACGTTGGTGGCCCGCCAGTACCGCGACGCCAAGATCCTGGAGATCGGTGAGGGCACCTCGGAGATCCAGCGTCTGGTGATCGCCCGGGGCCTGGGCCTGCCCGTCACCTGATCATCAGCTGATCGGCCGGGGGCCCTGATGGGCCCGAGGACGCATCGGGTCGAGGTCCCGTCCGTTCACGGGCCCACCGCGCTGTCGCCACCGGGGGTGACGGTAGAGCGACGGAGGGGCGCTGGTAGCGTGGCGCCCCGTGTCGGCCCGAGCCGCCGGGCGCCGACTGCGGCGCACCTGGCCCCAACGCCTCCTGATCAGCGTCAACATCATCGCCATCATCGGCGCGCTCGTGGGGGCCGGCACGATCGCCTACGCCAAGCGCACCGTGGCCAACGTCCACCGCACCACCGACATCGGGCGCAGCGTGCTCACCCCGGCCGACGAGCTGCCCCCCGGTGAACCCCAGAACTTCCTGATCGTGGGCGTCGACGACGACGAGGGCCTGCCCGACGACGACCCGGTGAAGAACGGCCGGGACTCCGCCACCCAGGGCACCCTGCGCTCAGACACGATCATGATCGTGCGGGTCGATCCCGGGAACCTCGACGTGCAGGTGCTCTCGTTCCCGCGGGACCTGCTGGTGAAGATCCCCGGCAAGGGCACCAGCCGCATCAACGCCGCCCTCACCTACGGAGACGGCAACCCGGGCCTGTTGGTGAAGACCATCAAGGACAACTTCGACATCGACGTGAACCACTACGTCCAGGTGAACTTCGCCGGGTTCAAGAGCCTGATCGACATCATCGGCGGCGTGCCGATCTGGTTCCCCACGCCGGTGAAGGACACCTACTCGGGGCTCCTGGTGGAGGAACCCGGGTGCACCGTGCTGGACCAGAACGGCGCGCTCAGCTACGCCCGCAGCCGCCACTTCCACTACAAGGACGAGCGGGGTCGGTGGCGCAGCGACGGCTCGTCTGACTACGGCCGCATGCGCCGCCAGCAGGACCTGCTGCGTCGGGTCATGCACCGCGCCATCAGCAAGGGTGCCCGCAACCCCGTGGTGCTCTCGCGGATGGTGGAGACCGGCGTCGAGCACATCGAGCTCGACCCGTACACCACCGCCGCCGACCTGATCACCCTGGGCCGTGCCTTCCAGCGCTTCGACCCCGACAAGCTGGGCCAGTCGTCGCTCACCGTGCGCGAGGTCTACCGGGGTGGGGCCGACGTGTTGGAGCTGGACGAGCGGGCTTCGGAGCCGGTGCTGGCCCAGTTCCGGGGCACCGGTGGCTCGGGCGACCGGGAGATCCTGCCGTCCACCGTCACGGTGCGGGTGCTCAACGGCACCGGTGTGCAGGACCAGGCGTCCGAGCTCACCGACCGGTTCGAGGAGCTGGGCTTCCAGGTGGCCAGCCCCAACTCGGCCGATCCGGTGTGGGTCACCGAGGTCCGCTACCCGCCGGGCTCCGACGCCGAAGCCCACCTGGTGGCCCGCTACCTCGACGCCGAGCCCCAGCTCATCCCTGATCCCGACGTCACCGAGATCACCGTGGTCACCGGCCCCGAGTTGGTCGGCGTGCTCGACACGCCCCGCCCGCCCGAGGCCGTGCCCACCACCACGTCGACCTCGACCACCACGACCACCAGCACCTCCACGACCACCACCACCGCCCCCGACGACGAGGCTGCGGCTGACGACGAGTCCGACGACGAGGCCGACGAGCCCGAGGTGTCGATCCCCCTGGTGGAGGGCATCGGCCCGGCGGGCGAGGGTCGCGCCTACCTCCCCGGCGAGCCACCCCCCGGCGAGTCCTGCGGCTGAGGCCACCGCCCGGTTGCCGGCCTCCGGGGGCGGGGTGGGGGGCACGGTAGGGTTCTCGTGCTCGTGTCGTCGCGCTTGAGGATCGTCTGTGGGTAGCAACGTCGCCATCATCGGCACCGGTTACGTGGGGCTCACCACCGGTGCGTGCCTGGCTCACCTCGGTCACCGGGTGGTCTGCGCCGACGTCATCCCCGAGAAGGTCGAGGCGCTGAGTCGGGGCGAGGTACCGATCCTCGAGGCCGGCCTCGACGAGCTGGTCCACGAGGGGCTGCACTCGGGCCTGCTGTCGTTCGTGCTCGGCGCCGCGCCGGCGGTGGCCGAGGCCGAGTTCGTGTACCTGTGCGTGCCCACCCCCCAGGGCGACGACGGGTCGGCCGACCTGTCCTACATCCAGGAGGCCGCCGCCGAGATCGGCCCGCACCTGCAGCCCGAGTCGGTGGTCATCAACAAGTCCACCGTGCCCGTGGGCTCCACCCGGGTGGTGGAGCAGGCCCTGGGGCGTACCGACGTGGCCGTGGTGTCCAACCCCGAGTTCCTGCGGGAGGGCTCGGCGGTGCACGACTTCCTCCACCCCGACCGGGTGGTGATCGGCGCCGACGACCAGAGCGCCGCCATCCGCGTGGCCGGCCTGTACATCGGGCTGCCGGCTCCGCTCCAGGTCACCGACCCGGCCTCGGCCGAGACCATCAAGTACGCGTCCAACGCCTTCCTGGCCACCAAGATCAGCTTCGTGAACGCCATCGCCGCGGTGTGCGAGGCGGTGGGGGCCGACGTCAACGACGTGGTGCTGGGCATGGGCTACGACAAGCGCATCGGCGACGCCTTCCTGCGGCCCGGTCCCGGTTGGGGTGGTTCGTGCTTCCCCAAGGACTCCCGGGCGCTGGTCCGCATCGCCGAGGACGCCGGCTACGACTTCGACCTGCTCAAGGGCGTCATCACCGTCAACGAGGAGCAGTTCGAGCGGGTCGCCGACAAGGTGGAGCGCATCGTCGGAGGGTCCCTCGAGGGCGTCACCGTCGGCGTGTGGGGGCTCACCTTCAAGGCCCGCACCGACGACCTGCGCGACTCTCCGTCGCTCCAGGTGGTGCGCCGCCTGCTCGACCGGGGTGCGGTGGTCCGGGCGTTCGACCCGGCCGTCGAGGTGGCCCAGGGTGCCACCGACGCCCGCCTGGCCGGCATCGAGGTGGTGGCCGACGCCTACGGCGCCGCCGAGGGCGCCGCCACCGTGGTGGTGCTCACCGAGTGGGACGACTTCCGGTGGGTCGACCTCGACAAGGTGGCCGGTGTCATGGCCCAGCCCCGGGTGGTCGACGCCCGCAACCTCCTCGACCGGGCGGCGCTGCACCGGCGCGGCTTCGAGTACGAGGGCCTCGGCCGGAGCTGACGTGGCCCGCATCGTGGTCACCGGCGGCGCCGGGTTCCTCGGGTCGCACCTCTGCACCCGCCTGCTGGACCGGGGCGACGAGGTGATCTGCCTCGACAACCTCATCACCGGCTCGATCTCCAACATCGAGGCCCTGTTCGGCCGGCCCGGGTTCACCTACGTCGATCACGACGTGAGCACCTACATCTGGGTGCCCGGCCCCGTCGACGCCGTGCTGCACTTCGCCAGCCCGGCGTCGCCCGCCGACTTCGCCCGCATCCCCATCCAGATCCTCAAGGTGGGCAGCCTGGGCACCCACAACGCGCTGGGCCTGGCCAAGGCCAAGGGCGCCCGGTTCTTCCTGGCCTCCACCAGCGAGGTCTACGGCGACCCGCTGGTTCACCCCCAGCCCGAGAGCTACTGGGGCAACGTGAACCCCATCGGCCCCCGCGGCGTGTACGACGAGGCCAAGCGCTTCGCCGAGGCCATGACCATGGCGTACCACCGCCACCACGGCCTCGACGTCCGCATCGTGCGCATCTTTAACACTTTTGGGGCCCAGATGAGGCCGGATGACGGGCGGGCGGTGTCCAACTTCATCGTGCAGGCCCTGCGGGGCGACCCGCTCACCGTGTACGGCGACGGCAGCCAGACCCGCAGCTTCACCTACGTCGACGACGAGGTGCGCGGGTTCCTGGCGCTGCTCGACGGCCCGATCACCGGCCCGGTCAACATCGGCAACCCGGTGGAGTACACGATCCTCCAGCTGGCCCAGACGGTGCTGGAGGTGACGGGGTCCAGCGTGCCGCTGGTGTACGAACCGCTCCCGGTCGACGACCCCACCCAGCGCCAACCAGACATCACCCTGGCCCGCCAGGAGCTGGGCTGGGAGCCCGAGGTCGACCTGCGCACCGGCATCGAACGCACCACCGAGTACTTCCGCCGCGTCCTCGGCCTCTGACGGTCGCTCTCACACCACCACCAGGTCATGCCGCCCCGCCATCGACGCGGCGCCCGGCTCAGTTGGCGCGGGCTTCGGCCTCGTCGCGGTGGTCGAGGTACCAGGCCACGGTGGTGGCCATGCCGTCGGCGAAGGTGGTCTCGGCCTGGAAGCCGAAGCGCTCCCGGGCCCGGTGGTTGTCGACGCGGCGGCGGGGCTGGCCGTCGGGCTTGGAGGCGTCCCAGCGCAGCTCGCCATGGAAGCCGGTGGCGGCGGCGATGTGGGTGACCAGCTCGCGGATGGGCATCTCGTGGTCGGTGCCCAGGTTCACCGGGTCGGGGTCGTCGTAGCGCTCTGCCGCCAGCACGATGCCCCGCGCCGCGTCATCGACGTAGAGGAACTCCCGGCTGGCCGACCCCGTGCCCCACAGCTCGATGTGGTCGGCGCCGGACTCCACCGCCTCCACGCACTTCTTGATGAGGGCGGGGATCACGTGGCTCACCGCCGGGTGGAACTTGTCGCCGGGCCCGTAGAGGTTGGTGGGGATGAGGTAGATCACCCGCTGGCCGTACTGCTCGCGGGCGGTCTGGGCGTGCACGAGCTGGGCCAGCTTGGCGATGCCGTAGGGGGCGTTGGTCTCCTCGGGGTAGCCGTTCCAGAGCGACTCCTCGTGGAACGGCACCGGCGGCTCCTTGGGGTAGGAGCAGACCGTGCCCACCAGCACCGTCTTGTCCACGTCGTGGGCCCGGGCCTCCTCCACCACGTAGGTGCCCATGAGCAGGTTGTCGAGGTACAGCTCGGCGGGGTGCACCTGGTTGTACCCGATGCCCCCCACCCGGGCCGCGAGGTGGATGACCTGGTCGGGGCGCACGGAGGCGAACAGCTCCGCCGTGGCCCGGCGGTCGCGCAGGTCGACCTCCGCGCTGCGGGGCACCACCACCTGCGCACCGGCCGCTTCCAGGCGGGCCACCACCGCCCGACCGAGGAACCCGGCCCCACCGGTCACGAGCACACGGCGGTCGGTCCAGGGGTTGGTCATGACCCGGCATCGTACCGACGCCCGACCGGCCCCCGTGGTCCCGGCGACATCGGTGGGGTGGGCCCCTCAGCGTTCCGGTGGGCATGGAGGCCCCCCGGTCGCACGTGACCACTCAAGTCGCCCGTGGTGGCGGCCGATGGTGGTCGGATGTTCGGACGTGAAGGTGGGTCGGGTGCTCTCTCTCTCTCTCTCGTGATGGCTGGCCACCGGCTGGCGGCGGGGTAGGGCCGTCTCGCCGGTGGGTGGGGTGGCTGGTGGTGGTGGGGTTGGTGGCCGGGGTGTTGGCGGTGGCTCCGAGGCCGGTGGTGGCGGCAATCGATCCGGGGTCGGGGGCTGAGGGTGCGCCGGAGTTGTGGTGTTCGTCGTCGCAGCGGGTGGCTTTGTTTGATTCGGGTGCGGGGGGTTGGACGGAGCCGCAGTGGGTGACGGTGTGGGTGCCTGCGGGGGCGACGTTGTGGACGAATCAGGAGGGCTCGGCTAAGGCGACCGTTGGCGGGGCGCATACGTGGGTTCAGTTCGATAGTCGGATCAAGGTGTACAAGACGTCGGATCTGTCGACGAAGATTCATGATGATTCGGCGTTCGGGTTGGCAGCGGAGACGGGTGGCGCGTTTGGGGTGTTCCCGATAGTTGGCCACACGGGTTACGCGTATACGAATGGCACGGGTGTGTCGCAGCGGTTCACAATCTCGATTGAGACGAAGCGTGGCCTGGGCGGTGCGGATCTGCGCTGGTCGGCGGGGTTCACGGTGACCAATGGTGCGGCGTATGACCCGCCGGGGTGTCCGAACGGGTTGATCGAGGAGTCTGAGACGCGAGGTTCGAATCCGGCGTTGTGCGAACCGTGCGCGACTCAGCAGGTCGCGGCGGATCCGGTGGACACCAGGACCGGTAATCAGCACATGGCGTTGCCGGGGATCGGGGTTGCCGGTCGGGGTGGAGGTCTGGGGTTCTCGCTGGCGTACAACTCGTCGGGCGCCGATGCGGACGGGCTCTTGGGGCATGGCTGGTCGTCGTCGTTGGGCATGGCGGTGGTCGAGGACGGCGCGGACATGGTGGTGGTCCAGGAGGGCGGCTCGACGGTGCGCTTCGAGTCGATCGGTGGGGTGTGGACAGCGCCCGCTCGGTTCACCGCCGAGTTGGAGGAGCTGTCGGGCGGGGGCTGGTTGTTCACCAGGAACCATTTCGACGCGTTCACCTTCGACGCCGCGGGGAAGCTGGTCGCGATCACCGATCAGTTCGGCAACGAGACGACGATCGGCTACGACGCCGGGGTGGCTTCGTTCATGGAGGACGAGGCCGGCCGCCGGTTGACCTTCGGTTGGGCAAGCGGCCGGCTGGTGTCGGTGACTGACGATCGGGCCGCCCTGGAAGGGGGCCAGCGTTCGGTGCAGATGGGCTATGACGGCAACGGTGACCTGGTGAGCTTCACCGATGTGGGTGGCGGGGTGTGGTCGTTCACCTATGACGGGTCGCACCGCCTGTTGACGATGCGCAAGCCCCGCCACCATGGCGGTGCGGCTGGAGCGGTGGTGACGAACACCTATGACCATCTCGGCCGGGTGGCGTCCCAGACCAACGAGAACGCCGAGACGGTCACCTTCGAGTACTTCACGCCGGTGCCGGGGGCCACGACGATCACCATGGCGTCAGGTCGCCGCAAGATCGACTACTACGATCATGACGGTTCGGGGGTGCACACTTCGACGGTGATGGCTCCGGGCACCGCGGATGAAGCGACCACCAGTTTCGAGCGTGATCCGGCCACGATGGCGTTGGTGTCGGTGACCCACCCTGATGGTCAGGTCACGACCTTCGACAACGACGGATCGAACCGGACCGAGGCGACGGATCCGTCGGGGCGGGTGACGCGTTGGACCTACAACAGCTTTGATCAGGTGACGTCGGTGTCGGTGGGTGAGACGGCGGCCCCGTTGGCGCCCTCGACCGCTGGGGTGGTGACCTCGACGGTGGCGTACAACGCGGATGGCCTGCCGACGGTGATGGTGGATGCGGTGGGCACGGCGGCGGAGGCCACGACGACGTTCGAGTACGACACGGTCCGTCGTGAGGATCTGGTGGCGGTGGTTGATGGCCGCGGGAAGCGCTGGGAGTACGTCTACGAGCCCGACACGGGTGACCTAGTCGAAGCTGTTGATCCCGAGGGCGGTCGTTCCACGATGGCCTACAACGGGATCGGCTGGTTGACGTCGGTGGTGGCCCCGAAGGGCAACGAGACCGGTGCCACCCCTGCGGAGTGGATGACGCGTTTCGAGCACGACGACTGGGGCCGAGTGGTCGCGGAGGTCGACCCGCTCGCCAACCGCGTCGAGACCACGTTCGACGCGAACGGCAACGTGATCTCGACCGAGACGGGCTTGTCGGCCACGGTCACCGCCGGTGACGTGACGACGTATGGCTACGACGCGGTCGATCGGCTGACGACGGTGGATCCGCCGGGGCCGGGTGCCCGCACGTACTCCTATGACGCTGATGGCCGCCGGACGGGGTTCGTGAACGAGGTGAACGAACCGGGCGACGGCTGGGTCTACGCCTATGACGATCTGGGCCGCCTCGAGTCCCAGACCGATCCCGCGGACGCGACGACGGCCTATGGCTATGACGAGGCGTCTCGCCTGGTGTCGGTGACCCAGCCGGGCGGGAACTGCGCGTCGACCCCGGCGGTCG
>DAIMFV010000142.1:0-8904 GCA_036724365.1 Acidimicrobiales bacterium
GCCCAGTTGATCGAGTTCATGGCCGACAGGCGCACTCGGTCGCGGAAGGCGGCGTCGGCGAACATCGCCTTCACCGCGTCCTGGCAGTCGTCGAAGGTGCCGTCGACGGCCACGTTGTGCACGTTGGGCAGGTCGACGGTGGTCATCTGGCGGCGCTGGACGTCGCTCCCCCGCCCCGCGGGGTGGAGCACCACGATGTCGAGGTTGGCTCGCCCCCGACAGGCCTCGATGGCGGCCGACCCGGTGTCTCCCGACGTGGCCACCACGATGGTGGCCCGCTCGCCCCGGGCGGTGAGCTCGTGGTCGAACAGGTGCCCGAGGAGCTGGAGGGCCACGTCCTTGAAGGCGATGGTGGGGCCCCAGAACAGCTCCAGCAGGTGGAGACCGTCGGCACCGAGCGGCGTGACCGGGCAGATCTCGGGGTGGGTGAAGGTGGCGTAGGCATCGCTCACCATGGTCCGCAGCTCGTCGCCCGTGATCGAGGGCGCCACGTACGGGGCCATGACCGCGGTGGCCACGTCGAGGTAGCCGGCGCCGACCAGCGCGGGGTCGGCAAGGTCGGGCTGGGCGGGCCAGGTGTCGGGCACGTAGAGCCCGCCGTCGGTGGCCAGCCCGGCCAGCAGGACGTCGCCGAACTCGAGCACCGGGGCCTGGCCCCGCGTCGACACGTACTTCATCGCCCCGCTCCCATCAGCCCGACTCCCATCAATCCGTGCCGATCACCCGGAGCACCGACGTGACGTTGAGGATCACGTCGAGGCCGCGGATGTCTTCGAGTGTGGCCTGCACGTCGGCCTCACGGGCCTGGTGGGTGATGAGGATGAGGCGGGCGGTGTCTCCCGTGCCCTCCTGCTCCATGGAGCGGATCGACACCCGGTGGCGCTCGAACACCTCGGCGATGGCCCGCAGCACGCCGGGCCGGTCGACCACGTCGAGGTTGAGGTAGTAGCTGGTGAGCAGCTCGTCGATGGGGCGGATGGGCCGCCGCACCAGGCTGATGAGGCTGGCGTGGGTGTCCTTGCGCAGGTTGGTGGCGGCGTCGATGAGGTCGCCCAGCACGGCCGAGCCGGTGGGGTCGCCGCCGGCGCCGCGCCCGTAGAACATGAGGTCGCCCACCGCGGCGCCCTCCACGAACACGGCGTTGAAGGAGTCGCGCACGCCGGCGAGGGGGTGGGCCACCGGCACCATGGTGGGGTGGACGCGCACGGCCACCTCCGCGGGGCCGTCAGCGACCTCGACCAGCTCCGCGATGGCGAGCAGCTTGATGACGTAGCCGAGCCGCTCGGCGAAGTCGATGTCGGTGCTGCTGACGCCCGAGATGCCCTCGTGGTAGACGTCGCCCGCCACCACCTTGGCCCCGAAGGCGAGTGAGGCGAGGATGGCCGCCTTGGCGCCGGCGTCGTAGCCCTCGACGTCGGCGGTGGGGTCCCGCTCGGCGTAGCCGAGCTGCTGGGCCTCGGCCAGGGCCTCCGCGTAGGAGGTGCCGTGCTCGGACATCTGGGTGAGGATGAAGTTGGTGGTGCCGTTGACGATGCCCATCACCCGGCGCACGTCCTCGCCCACCAGCGACTCGCGCAGCGGCCGCATGATGGGGATGCCGCCGGCCACGGCCGCCTCGAACAACAGGTCGACCCCGGCCGCGTTGGCGGCGGCGAACAGCTCGGCGCCATGGTTGGCCAGCAGCTCCTTGTTGGCCGTGACCACCGGCTTGCCGGCGGCCATGGCGGCCAGGATCAGCTCCCGGGCCGGCTCGATGCCGCCCATGACCTCGACCACCACGTCGACCGACGGATCGGTGACCACCTCGCCGGCGTCGAGGGTGAGCACCCCGTCGTCGAGGTCGACCGGGCGCTTGCGGGTGAGGCTGCGCACCGCCACCCGGGCCAGCTCCAGACGGACCCCCGTGCGGGCCTCGATCTCGGCGCCCCGACCCTCGACGAGCTGCACGAGGGCCGCGCCCACGTTCCCGCAGCCCAGCAACCCGACCCTCACGACCGACTCCGGCACTGCATCCTGGTCACCCACGGCGGCGAGGCTACCGGTCGGCTCCCACAGGCCCCGAACGCGAAACTCCCGTCCGGTGGCGGGAGGCCAGCGGGCAGGCTGGCGGCGTGACCAGTCCGTGGGCAGACCTCGACGTGGCCGCCGGGTCCGAGCCCGGCACCTTCCACACCACCATCGCCGACGACTGGCAGCTCGTGGCCGTGCCCCAGGGCGGGATCGTGGCCGCCATCGCCGCCCGAGCCATGGAGGCCGAGCTGGGCGAACCGACGCAACCGCTGCGCACCATGACGAGCGTGTTCGCCGGTCAGGTGGCGGCCGGGCCGGTGGAGGTGGCGGTCGAGGTGCTCCGCCGCGGGCGGTCCATGTCGCAGTGCACCGCCACCGTGCGCAACCCCGGGGCCGCCGCCGGGCTCACCGCCGTGGCCGTGTTCGGTGCCGAGCGGCGCGGCTTCACCTTCGTGGATGCCGCGCCGCCCGACGTGGCCGGCCCGGAGGAGCTGCGGTCGTTCCGGGACCCGACACCCGACGGCGTCGACTTCGAGTTCGCCCGGCCGCCCATGGCGTACTGGGAGCGGATCGTCGACGGGCGGGCGGCGCTGGGCCGGGCACCGTGGGACGCGTTCGAGGAGGGCCCGGCCGAGGCGGCCTCGTGGTTCCGCATCGACCAGCCACCGCTCGGCCCCGACGGGTGCCTGGACCGCCTGGCCCCGGTCGTGCTGTGCGACATGATGCCGTCGGCCGTGTTCCAGAAGATCCAGCCCTCCGACGAGATCTGGTTCGGCCCCAGCGCGGACTACACGATCCACCTGTTCAGGAGCGCCGAACCCGGCTGGCTGCTCGGCCACTCCCGCGCCCGGTGGGCGGGCGACGGCTACGCCTCGGTGGAGATGACGCTCTGGGACGGCGAGCGGCGCGAACCGGTGGCCTACGCCACCCAGATCATGTTCTTCGCCTTCGGGCGCTGACCGCCGCGAGCTCGGTGCGTTCGCCCGCAGTGCCAGATACCCTGGCGGGTATGAAGCGCCCGCACCCCCTCGCCGCCACCGTGTTCACCGCAGCCCTCGTGCTGGCCGGTGGGACCGCCTGCTCGAACGACGACAGCCCGAACACCACGGCCGCCGCCGATGCGCCGGGGGCCGAGGCCTCGGGGCCCGCGGCCGGCATCGAGGCCGCCACCGTGGCGCTCGACGAGGGCCGCACGGTCATCGACGTGCGCACCGTCGAGGAGTACGACGCCGGCCACATCGACGGCGCCGAGCGCATCGGCCTCGCCGACCCCGACTTCGCCGAGCGGATCGCCGCCCTCGACCCCGCCGAGACCTACGTCGTGTACTGCCGCAGCGGCAACCGCTCGGCCCAGGCCGCCAGCGTGATGGCCGGCGCCGGGCTCGACGTGGTCGACGGTGGGGCCATGACCGACATGGTCGAAGCCGGGTGGCCGGCGGCCTGACCCGACCGACCGCGACCGACCGCCACCCTCAGGTGACGGGCGGTGGCGGGTCCCGCCGGATGATGCAGAGGCTGCCGGCCGGATCGTCGGGGTCGAGCAGCAGGCGGATGGGCAGGTCATGGGGCTCCCCGTCGGCGTCGACCTCGATCACGATGGCCTCGTCCCGGGGCGGGTCCAGCACCTCGCGCAAGCCGAACGCGAACCCGGCGGCCAGCGCGCCCACGGTGGAGGTGCGGCTCCACCGCACCATCCGCGACGACATCGGTGACGGACCCCGGTCCGGGGGCTCCCAGCCGTCGAGCGCGGCGAGGGTGTCAGGGTCGTAGATCGCCTCGAGCCCGGGATCGTCGTCGTGCACCGGGAACCAGGCTAAGGACTTGAGCGGGTTCAGCGACGGCGGCGGAACCGCGACAACAGACCCCCGCCGTCGGCGTCGGGATCGGCGGGCGCCGGCTCGGGAGCCGGCAACACCTGCCGCCAGGCACCGTCACCGCTGCGGTAGCTGGTGAGCACCGCCGTGACCACGTCGAACGGTGCGTTCGACACCGCGGTGACCGCCCCCCGCGGGCCGCCGTGGTGCTCCAACAGGTAGGGGCCGTCGCCGTCGCCGGCCGCCTGGGCGAACTCGTCGCCGTCGACCAGGGTCACGAACTCGATGTCGCCCCGCTGCATCGCAGCCAGGGCCGCGTCCAGCTCCTCCCCGGAGACGTCGGGCACCACGGCCTGATCACCCCCGTCGTACGCGTCGTGGCCGTCGTCGAAGAACTCGTCGAACCAGCTGCTCCCACCCGGCAGGTGCATCTCCATGGCCGCAGGGTAGGCGGCGCCCGCGCCGGACGCGGTCGTGACGTCAGCCCACGTCGGTGGCGAGCAGGTCGTCGTCGGTCTCTCGGCGGATCACCAGGCGGGCCGACCCGCCCGACGCGAACACCACCGCGGGCCGGGGCAACAGGTTGTAGTTGGAGCCCATGGACCGGCCGTAGGCCCCGGTGACCGGGGTGGCGATGAGATCGCCGACCACGAGACCCTCGGGCACCCGGGCCTCGGCCACGAGGATGTCGCCCGACTCGCAGTGCTTGCCCACCAGACGCACGGTCTCGGTGCGGGGTGCCGCGACGGCCCGGGGCAGGAACGTCTCGTAGCCGCTGCCGTAGAGGGCGGGCCGCGGGTTGTCGATGAAGCCGCCGTCGCAGGCCACGAAGGTGCGGATGCCGGGCACCTCCTTGACGGTGCCCACCCGGTAGACGGTGACCGCGGCCGCGGCGGCGATGGCCCGGCCCGGCTCGGCCGACACCCGGGCGGTGATGCCCGCCTCGTCGCACGCCCGTCGGACCACGGCGCCCCACTCGGAGATCGACGGCGCCTCTTCGCCCTCCACGTAGGCCACGCCGATGCCGCCGCCGATGGACAGCTCGGGCAGACCGCACTCGTGCACGAACGGGGCGAGCGCCTCGACCGCCTGCTCGAAGAAGCCGGCCACGAACACCTGCGAACCGATGTGGGCGTGCAGGCCCACCAGCTCCACCGCCGGGCTGGTGGCGGCCCGGGCCACGGCGCGGGCGGCGTCGCCCACCTTGAGACCGAAGCCGAACTTGGAGTCGTCCTGGCCGGTCATCACGAACTCGTGGGTGTGGGCCTCGACCCCCGGGGTGATCCGCAGCAGCACCGACGGCACGATGCCGTCGACCGCGTGCAGGCGCTCCAGCCGGTCGAGCTCGTCGAAGCTGTCGACCACGATGCGCCCCACGCCGGCGGCCCGGGCCCGCTCCAGCTCGTGGTCGCTCTTGTTGTTGCCGTGCAACACGATGCGCTCGGCCGGGACCCCGGCCGTGAGCGCCACGTGCAGCTCACCGCCGCTGGCCACGTCGAGGTGCATGCCCTCCTCGTGGGCCAGGCGGGCCATGGCCCGGCACAGGAACGCCTTGGTGGCGTAGGCCACGCCGTCGCCGAAGGCGGCCACCGCCTCGCGGCAGCGGGCCCGCAGCTGGTCCTCGTCGTAGACGAAGAGGGGCGTGCCGTACTGCTCGGCCAGGTCGGCGAGGTCGCACCCCCCGATGAGCAGCTGCCCGTCGGGACCCACCTCGGCGGAGTCGGGCAGCAGCCCGAAGGGCAGCACGTGCTCGGATCGATCGGTCACGCCGGGCTCTACAGGGACTCGGGGGCGCTCACGCCCAGCAGGTCGAGGCCGATCGACAGCCCGATGCGGGCCGACTCCACCAGCCACAGTCGGGCCTGGGTGAGCTCGGGCGACACGCCATCTCCCACCACGTAGCAGTCGTGGTAGAAGCCGTGGAAGTCGTTGGCCAGCTCCCGCACCCAGGTGGTGACCCGGTGCGGGGCGCGGTCGGTGCAGGCGCTGAGCACCACGTCGGGCAGCTCGGAGAGCGAGCGCAACACGTCGAGCTCGCGCTCGTGGACCAGCAGCGAGCGGTCGACGTCGGCGAAGGGCACCCGCTCGAACCCGGCCTCGGCGGCCCTGCGGGTGATGCCGTGGATGCGGGCGTGCGCCATCTGGACGTAATAGACGGGGTTGTCCATGCCCTCGCTGGCCACCACGGCCAGGTCGACGGTCTGTCGCGAGTCGATGGACTGGAGCAGGTAGGTGAGCCGGGCGGCGTCGGCGCCCACCTCCTCGATGATGTCCCGCAGCTCGATGAGGTTGCCCGACCGCTTGGAGATCTTCACCGGCTCGCCGTCCTTCAACAGGTCGACCAGCTGGACGATGGCCACCTCGAGCTCGGCCGGATCGTGGCCCAGCGCCTGCATGGCCGCCTTCATGCGGGGCACGTAGCCGTGGTGGTCTGCACCCCACACGTTGATCAGCCGCTCGGCCCGCGAGAACTTGTCTCGGTGGTAGGCGATGTCGGGCGTGAGGTAGGTGAGCTCGCCGTCGCTCTTGACCAGCACCCGGTCCTTGTCGTCGCCGAAGTCGGTGGACCGCAGCCAGGTGGCGCCGTCGTCGTCGAAGGCGTACCCCTTCTCCCGCAGCTCGGCCAGGGTCTCCTCGATGGCGCCGGACTCCACCAGCGACAGCTCCCGGTAC
Organism: Acidimicrobiales bacterium; assembly: GCA_036724365.1. Lineage (GTDB taxonomy): Bacteria > Actinomycetota > Acidimicrobiia > Acidimicrobiales > Iamiaceae > Aquihabitans. Next base: position 6,498 of record DAIMFV010000142.1, read on the forward strand.
CAGACGTCGAAGTGCACGCCGAAGGCGGCCAGGGCCTCGCGCTGGTCCTGGAGGGCCCGGTCCTCGCCCCAGGCCACCGGGTCGGCGTCGTCGGGCATCTCGGCGGCCCAGTCGATGATGTACTGGCCCTGGTAGCCGTCTTCGGGTGGTTCCACACCCTTCTTGCGAGCGGCCAGCGACGCCCCGAAGGTCTGCATCTGCACGCCGCGGTCGTTGATGTAGAACTCCCGCGTCACGGCGTAGCCGCACCGCTCGAGCAGCCGGGCCACCGAGTCGCCGTAGGCCGCGCCCCGGGCGTGACCGGCGTGCACCGGGCCGGTGGGGTTGGCCGACACGAACTCCACGTTCACGGTTTGCCCGGTGCCCACGGCGTGCCGGGCGAAGCCGTCGGTGCCCTGGGTGACCACCTCGGCCAGCACGTCGTGGAGCCAGGTGGGGGCCAGGTGGAAGTTGACGAAGCCGGGACCGGCGATCTCCACCCGCTCCACGTGCGCCGGCGGGTCGGCGGTGAGATGTTCCACCAGCTGGGTGGCCAGCTCACGCGGGTTGCGGCCGGCCTTCTTGGCCGTGGCCAGGGCCACGTTGGTGGACCAGTCGCCGTGCTCCTTGCGGGCCGGTCGCTCCAGTTCGACCCGCTCGGGCAGCGGTTCGACGGCCAGCGCGGCGAGGGCGTCGCGCACGGCGGAGGCGAGGGCGTTGCGGATCACTGGGGTCCTTCCGAGGGACGGGTGAGGCCGGACGGGGGTCGCCCGATCCTACGAGGACCCCCCGATCGGCCTCCCATCGGTAACGACCTCGATCCACCGGGATCGAGGTTGAGAGGCCACCCCTGCGAGGAACTAGGGTGACCCTCCCCCGCCCTCGTAGCTCAGGGGATAGAGCATCGCCCTCCGGAGGCGTGTGCGGGCGTTCGAATCGCCCCGAGGGCACCAACCCACCGTCCCGTCGGCGCTCGCCGCGGGCACCCGGCGGCGCTCCACCGCAATCCGTGGTCCACCGGGATGCACCGGCATCTGTGGGGCCAGTGTGGGACCGGACGCCGAGCATCGGCGAGTCACTCTGGCGCTGTGGTTGAGGACCGTCGACGAAGCGCCCGCCACGCGAAACGGCCGCCCACGGCGACCACGGCGGCCCAGGCGACGAACGCGAGTGCGAGGTCGGATGCCTCGTCGATGTCCACGAGCACCGGGTCGGCCGGATCGGCCGGGTCGTACGCAATTCGCACGACGGCGCCCTCTGGCGGCAGTTGATCCCTGGCGACGGAGAAACGCACCTGGTAGGTCCAGCCGTCCCCCGTGTCGTACTTCACCTCGATCTGCGCTGGGTTCCGGCCGCCTCCGTCGGACGAGGACACCACGACCGCGGTCGTCCGGGTGCCGTCTTCGAGGAGACCGGCAGCGTGGTGGGCATCGCTGCGCTCGGTCGCGATCCCGGTCGCCGTGAGCAGCGCGGCCAGCGCCACCAGGCTCCCCACGACGACGACCTGGCCGCGCGTCGTGAGGGGACGGTTGGGCCACCGTCGCGGCTCGCCGGGCTCCACTCGGACACCGAGGTCCGACCCTTCGGCGGCCGAGCCGGGCTCCGCCGGTGGCTCGAACACCCATCGGTCGTTGGCCGCGTTCCAGGCCCACTCGTGGACGGCCTGGCTCCCCAGACCCGCCCGCGTCCGCAGGATCGCAAACGACGATCGGTCGAGCGGGGCGAGCACGGCGGTGGTCCCGTCGGCCTCGACCGCGAGGTAGGCCCACTGGCGTTCGTCCACATCGAGCCAACTGGGTGTCCGGATCATGGCCACGAGCCAGGTGCCCGTCGGCTCTCCCGTACGCGGGTCGAGGAGGATCACGACCCGTCGCGTGGGGTCTGCCGGCGCTCCGGCCATGGACACGATCTCGACGCGTCTCCAAGGGCAGCCGAGCGCGCGCCGGAGGGTGCGCACGTCATGGGCCCTGACCGGTTGCGTCGCGATGACTAGCACCACCGCAACCACGAGTAACGCCCCGGCAACCGCCAGGACGCCGGCGAGATGCCCTGCGCCGGCTCGATCAGCCAGCCACGCCAACCCCCATGCGACCATGGCCGCTCCACCGACGAGTCGCAACAGCAGCCGGCTGCGGTGCTCGACTCGCAGGTATGCGTCGGCTGTTGTCGCGTCCGCCATGGCGGATACGGACCCGACGACCGGTGCGACGTGCTCCGGCACACGTGAACTCCGAAGTACCTCCCGCTCACGCACGCTGGCAGTTTCACACCTCGCCTCACCTCGGGCGCCGAGGCCGGCTCCGGGCGCTCACCACGAGCGGCCGACGGTGTACCCCGGTTCGAATCTTGCCGAGGGCGCTCAGCAACCAGCATTGAGTGCGGCGCCTGGCCAACAAGGCGGCCATGCCAAATTCCGCCCTCAGGTCAG
>DAIMFV010000143.1:0-8813 GCA_036724365.1 Acidimicrobiales bacterium
CGCCGGCGCCGAACAGCAGCAGCTCGCGTTGGGCGTCGTTGAGGTCGGCGAAGGGGACGTCGGTGGGAATGGCGTGCTCGGCGGCGACCGACTCGACCAACCGCTTGAAGTACTGGTTGTGGCCGCGGGCCCAGGGGGCCAGGGCGCCTTCGTCGACGGTGAGGGCCGGGTTGGGCACGACGAGCTCGGGGTCGACCTCGAAGCGGGTGCCGAGCCCGTCGCAGCGGGGGCAGGCGCCGTAGGGCGAGTTGAACGAGAAGTTGCGGGGGGCCAGCTCGTCGTAGGAGGCGCCGCACGTGGGGCAGGCCAGGTGCTGGCTGAAGGTGAGGGTCTCCTCGCTGCCCTCACCCTCCTTGGGCACGACCTGCACCTCGGCCACCCCCTCGGCGAGGCGCAGGGCGGTCTCGAGGGAGTCGGTCAGGCGCCGCTCGATACCTTCGCGCTTCACCAGGCGATCGATGATGACCTCGATGGTGTGGGTCTCGTAGCGGGCCAGCTCGATCGCCTCGGTCAGCTCCTGGATCTCACCGTCGATCCGTGCCCTCGCGTACCCCTGGGTGGCGAGGTCGGCCAGCAGGGTCGTGTAGTTGCCCTTGCGGCCCCGGACCACGGGCGCCAGCACCTGGAAGCGGGTGCCCTCGGGCAGCTCGAGGATGCGGTCGACGATCTGCTGGGGGGTCTGGCGGGTGATGACGGTGCCGTCGTTCGGGCAGTGGGGAACGCCGATCCGGGCATAGAGCAGGCGGAGGTAGTCGTAGACCTCCGTGACGGTGCCGACCGTCGAGCGCGGGTTGCGCGAGGCGCTCTTCTGGTCGATGGAGATGGCCGGCGACAGGCCCTCGATGAAGTCGACGTCGGGCTTGTCCATCTGACCGAGGAACTGGCGGGCGTAGGACGACAGCGACTCCACGTAGCGGCGCTGGCCCTCGGCGTAGATGGTGTCGAACGCCAGCGACGACTTGCCCGAGCCGGACAACCCGGTGAACACGATGAGCTTGTTGCGCGGGAGGTCGAGCGAGACGTTGCGCAGGTTGTGCTCTCGGGCACCACGGATCACCAGTGAGTCGGACACGAGGTCAGAGCCTACCGGCCCGGCGACCGGCCCGGCCGAACACCTGTTCCATCAACCAGGGCCCGCCGGCGCCGACAGGATGGCGATGTCCGCCACCGGTGCCGCGCGCCCCCGACCCCGTGCCGCCGATGACGCCAAGGCGGGGGTGCTGCTGGCGGTGCTCGGGGCCCTCCTGCTCGGCTACGGGGCGTACCGCAACGCCTTCGTGCCCGGCGTCCACCCCGCCAACGTGGTCCACCCGGGGGCCCAGGGACCGTCGGCCGCCGCCATCCTCGAGGACTTCCCCGACGACCCGCTGCCACCCGGGCTGGGCCACGACGGCCAGCAGTTCTACGCCATCGCCCGCGACCCCCTGCACCCCGAGCAGGTGGCCGAACACCTCGACCGGCCCCGGTACCGGCTCCAGCGCATCGCCTACCCGCTGACGGCGTGGGCCCTCCACCCCACCGGCGGCCGGGAGGGCCTGGTCCTGGCCGTGTTCGCCACCGGCGTGCTGGCGGTGCTGGCCGGATGCCTCGCCACCGGCCACCTCTCGCGGGCGCTCGGCGGCGGGCCGCTGCCCACCCTCGCCTTCGTCCTGGCCCCCGGCGCCTGGTTCGCGCTCCGCTTCTCCATGGCGGACAGCTACGCGCTGGCGGCCGCGCTCGCCGCGCTGGCCTTCTCGCTCCGTGGCCGGCACCGATGGGCCGTGGCGGCCGCCGTGCTGGCCGTGCTGGCCAAGGAGTCGCTGATCCTGCTCCCGTTCGGTCTGCTCCTCTACCACCGCGACCGGGCCCGCCTGCTGCTCGTGGCCGTGCCGGGGGCCGTGGCGGCCGCCTGGTGGGTTGCCCTCCGGCTGCTGGTGACCGACCACAGCGCCGGGGTGATCGAGTTCACCTACCCGTTCGGCGGCCTGGTGAGCGCCGTCCGGGTCTGGGCCGGCGGCTCGGCGCCGATCGCCATGGCCGCCATGGTGGGCACCGTGCTGTTCGCCGTGCTGGTGCTGGTCCGCGTCCGGTTCCGCCACCCGCTCGGCCCGGCCATCGCGGTGCAACTGGCGTTCCTGACCGTGCTCGGCCACAACGTGCTCGCCCTGGACGCCAACGGCACCCGCATGACCATGCCCCTCCTCGTGCTCGCGGTGGTCGCCGACGCCACCAGCCGCGCCGGAGACGAGGTGGCCGCGGACGAGGTGCCCCGGGATGACGCCGCCGGGGACGGATCGGCCGGGGACGAACCGTCCGAGGCTGATCCGGCCGGGCGACCCGCCAGGACCGGCGCCGCCACCGACGGCGCCACCCAGGCCGACGCCGGCTGAGCGCCCCCGTTCGCGGTCAGCCTCGCCGGGTGGACACCGGGGGGTCGGGCGCGGCCGGGGCGGGGCCCGGCGACGCGGCCCGGTGGTCGAGCACGGCGAGCAACCCGACCAGCGAGAGCGGTAGCAGCACCCGCGAGAACCCGACCCACGTGTACCAGACCACGAACCCGAACGTGGCCGACAACCCGACGTGCACGGCGATCAGCGACCGCCACTCCAGGCTCCGGCTGCGCACCACCCCGAGCAACGCCGGCCCCACGATCAACAGCAGCGACAGCGCCTCGCCGACGCGCCAGGCCGAGAGCGCATCGACCAGCCCCCCGAACGGCACCGAGGCCATCCGCTCGCCGGCCAGCTCCTCGCCGCCACCGGACCCCTGGGACCACGCCCCGAGGGCCAGCCGCAACACCACGACCCACACGAGGAAGGGCACCACGCTCACCAGCGGCCATCCCCACGAGCGGAACCACCCCCCGGCCGAGACCGACCGACGGGCCCGGGTCTGCCACCACCAGACCGCGCTGAGCACGACCGGGACGGCCAGGAACGACTCGCGGGTGAGGCCGGCCAGGGCGAAGCACAGCAGCGACGCCACCAGGCGCCGACTGCTCAGCCGATGACGGTCGACCCCCCACGGCCCGACCCGCCAGGCCGGGGCCAGGGCCAACAGGGCCAGTCCGAGCAGTGCGGTGCCCAGCGCCTCGGGGCCGCACCGGAGCAGGTCGACGTGGATGCCGGGGAACCCGAGGATGGCCAGACCCCACATCGGGCTGCGACCCAGCCGGGCGGCCAGCGCGGCCACCACCGCGGCCAGCGCCGCGACCGACGCAACCGTGAGCCCCACCATCACCCAGGCCGCTCGGCCCGCGTCGCCCAACGTGAGCGCCCAGCCCACCCAGCCGTACAGCGGGCGCTGCAGGCGGTAGGCCTGCTCGGATGGGCCGCCCTGGATCCGTTCCGGCTGGCGCAGGAACGGATCCTGGGCCATGTGCACGTAGAACTGGCCATCGCCCTGGTTGTGGAAGAGCTCCACCTTGTTGGTGGGCGGATCGAACGTGGCGGTCACCAGCCGACCCGGCTCCCAGGTGGTCGGGTCGGGGATCGCCAGGCGACGGTTGAACCAACTGAACACCACCGCGCCCGCCACCACCGCCACGATGACGGCCACCATCGAGATCTGCACCAGCAACTCGGGGCGGTCGCCGCGGCGCGATCCGGGGCCGGCCGTTGCCGGCGCCACCGCCGTGGCGGCCGCGTCGTCAGCCACGGGAGGACCACTCGTCGCCGAAGCAGGGCTCCACCGGACGCATGGGACCGACAGCGGTGTCGGGCACCGTCCGGAAGCGGTACACCAGCACGCTGCCCCCGCCGAGGGTGCCCACCGGGCAGTACGCCCGCACCCAGCTCAGTTGCTCGCGCCACGTGTCCAGCAACGGGGTGACCCCCACGGCCACCCAGCCCTGGACGTCGGCGGGGTCGGCGCCCACCAGCTCACGGCTGCCCCCGCCCACCGTGAGACCCCGGGTGCTGCCGACGGCGACGAACGGCCGGTCGTGGCCGACGACCCAGTCGCGCACCTCGTACAGGGCCTGACCGACGTCGACGTTGGAATCGCTCACCCATCGGTAGGCGGGCCGGAACGGCGGCGGGCTCCACGCCAGCGAGTGGGGGGCGGCCGTCACCATGGCCGCCACCTGGGACGCCATGACCAGCCCGACCACGCCCAGCACCGCCGGGCGAGCCAGGCGGCGGGCCCCGGTGGCGGGTTCGACGGGGCCGGGCGCCAACCGGGCCCGGACCGGGGCCACCAGGGCACCCAACCCCACGAGGGCGAGCGCCACCGACGGCAGCACCACCCGGAGTCCGAGGTTCAGGGGCTGCACGAGCACCACGAACCAGAGCGACAGGGCGGGGGCCAACACCACGCCGGCCAGACGGAGGCGAGCCGGGTGCCGCCGAGCCACCACCCATCCGGCGAGCACCGCCGCCAGGAGACCGGCCGGCAGCTTCAGCACCGCCGCCACCGGGAAGTACCACCACCGACCGCCGGACCAGCTCTGTCCGGCGAGCGACGCCGGACGGTTCGTTCCCGCCTGGTCCATGGAGGCGAAGCCGGCCTGCCACTCCAACGGGAGCGGCATCGCGCCCACCAGCCCGACCGCCACCGAGGACGTCTGCGTGGCCACCAGCCCCTCGAACCGGGCCGTGACCTCCGGCGGCGGACCCGACGGCGACAGCCCCCGGTACACCGCCCACAGGCAGAGCACCGACACCAGGCCCACCACCACCAACCCCTGCAGGGCCTCGAACGGGCGGCTCCGCAGCTTGACCACCACGACCAGCACCACCCAGACCGCGAGCACCAGGCCCGTGTGCCGGGTGGCCAACGCCAACCCGAGCACGGCTCCCACCGCCGCCGTCCGGGCCAGGGTCGGCCGGTCGAGCCAGCGCAGCGTGACCAGGACCAGGGCCAACGTGGCCAGGGTGAAGGGCACGTCGAGCATGGCGAAGTGGCCCAACCCCACGAAGTACGGGGTGGTGAGCCAGGCCGCCGCCGCCACCAGCCCGCCGTCCGGTCCGAAGAACCGGCTGGCCAGCGCGTACAGCAACGCCGCGATCGCCACCCCCTGGGCCACGACGACCAGCCGCGCCCACAGGAACGTGGCGTCCAGGCTGCCGGCGTCCTCGTTGGCCGCCACGAAGTCGTCGGACCAGTTGAACCACTCGCCCTCGTGCCAGGCCTCGCTCTCGGGCACCACCGGCCCGGCGAGCAGTGCCGGGAGGGCCGCCAGCGCCTTGGGCAGCGCCGGGTGCTCGGGGACCATCCGCAGGTCGCGATGCACCAGGGCGGCCACGCCCGACGACACGTCGACCCCCTCGTCGACCGCAGGGGCGTCGAGGCGGGCCTGCTGGAACCCGATGCCCACGAACAAGACCGTGAGCACCGCGAGCACCCCCCACCGGATCGGGGCCGGGATCCACGGGCTGGGCTCGTGACCCGCGTCGACCATCGAGCCATTGTGCCACCGGGCCCGGCACGCGGGCGGACCCCAGGTCGGCGACTCCCGCGCTCAACCTGCCCCCTCACCTGCCGATGGTCCTCAGATGTCCGCTGTCCCGTCCGACGCGCCCGAACCCGGCTCCGGGGCCGGGGTGGGTGCCGACCCGGTCGACGCCCGGCCGCCGGAGGGGCGGGCCGTGACGGGCTGGCGGGCCGAGGTGCTGGTGGCCCTGGTCATGGTGGCGCTGTGCACCCTGTTCGTGGGGATCCGCCTGGGGAACCACGACAACGACCCCACCGTCTTCATCCTCGCCGGCGAAGAGGTCACCGATCCCGCCGTCAACCCCGACCTGTTCATCGTGGCCGGGGCCTTCGGCTACGACGGCCAGCGGTACTACCGACTGGCCCGCAACCCCTTCACCTCCGAGGTGGAGGAGTTCGGCATCGTCTTCGACCGGCCGGCCTACTGGCAGAAGCGCATCGGCTACCCGTTCGTGGTGTGGCTGGCCTCGGGCTTCGGCCGCCAGGCGGTGGTCCCGTGGATGTTGATCGTGGTGAACGTGGCCGCCGTGGGCGTCATCGCGGCCCTGGCCGCCCGTCTGGCCCGCATGCACGACCGCTCGCCCTGGCTGGGCCTGGTGCCCGCCGCCTGGGGCGGGTACGTGGTGGCCATCTCCCAGAACCTCACCGAGGCGGTGGTGGGCGCCTTCCTGGTCGCCGCGCTGCTGGCCCTGCGCCGGCAGCGGTGGGCCGCGGCCACCGCCTGCCTCCTGGCCGCCGCCCTCACCCGGGAGACCTCCCTGGTGTTCTCCGTGGCCCTGCTGGCGGCCTCGTTCTCACCGGTGGTGCGCCGCCTGGCCGCCGCCCGGGGCCCCGACGGCGCCCCCGCCCGGGGCCCCAAGGTGCCGGTGTGGGTACCGCTCGTCCCGATCGTGGGCTACGTGGCGTGGCGGGCGGTGATCAACCAGCGGTGGGTGGGCGCCATCGAGGGCGGCACCGAGAGCGACGCCCTGCTGGCGCCGCCGTTCGTGCGCCTGCTCCAGTACCTCGGCCGGGTCGTGGAGGACCCGGGGGCCGCCAGCCTGGTGAACCTGGCCCAGCTCGGGCTCACCATCGCCGCGGTGGTGCTGCTGGCGCTGGCGTGGCGGGACCGCACCGGCGGCCTGCCCCACGAGCGCGTGGCCCTGGCCCTGCTGCTGGCGCTGTTCGTGTGCCTGCCCGTGTGGCAGCGGGGCCAGGCCTACCTGCGGTGGGCGTGCGAACCGGTGCTCATCGGGTGGGTGGTGGCGCTGGGGGCCCGGAGCGGCCGGGTCCGCGGCCTGGCCGTGGTGGTGGCCGCCCTGTGGGTGGTGACCACGCTCGACCTGGTGGCGTTCCCGGGCCTGGACCTCGGGGTGGACCGGGCCGCGCCCGCCGTCACTGCACCTGCTGGAGCTCCCGCCGCAGCTCCTTGATCTCGTCTCGGAGCCTGGCGGCGTACTCGAAGCGCAGCTCGGCGGAGGCGTCGGCCATCTCCTCCTCCAGGGTGCGGATCAGACGTTCCAGCTCGTCGCCCGGCAGCTCGGCCAGGTGGCGCCGCCGCTGCTTGTCGGCCTCGGAGTCCCGGCGCCGGTCCTTGCCCGGCACCGGCGCGGTCTGCGACGGCCGCAGGTACTGGAGGATGTCGGTGACGGCCCGACGCACGGTCTGGGGGTTGATGCCGTGCTCGCGGTTGTAGGCCTCCTGCAACCCGCGGCGCCGGTTGGTCTCCGAGATCGCCCGCTCCATGGACGGGGTGACCACGTCGGCGTACATGATCACCTGGCCGGCCACGTTGCGGGCCGCCCGGCCGATGGTCTGGATCAGCGACGTCTCGCTGCGCAGGAAGCCCTCCTTGTCGGCGTCGAGGATGGCCACCAGCGACACCTCGGGCAGGTCGAGGCCCTCGCGCAGCAGGTTGATGCCGATCAGCACGTCGAACTCGCCGAGGCGCAGGTCTCGCAGGATCTCGATCCGCTGGACGGTGTCGACCTCGGAGTGCAGGTACCGAACCTTCACCCCCAGCTCGAGCAGGTAGTCGGTGAGGTCCTCGGCCATCTTCTTGGTGAGGGTGGTGACCAGGACCCGGTCTCCCCGGGTGACCCGGTCGTTGATCTGGTCGAGGAGATCGTCGATCTGGCCCTTGGTGGGCTTCACGATCACCTCGGGGTCGATGAGCCCGGTGGGCCGCACGATCTGCTCCACCACGTTGGTGGACACCTCCAGCTCGTAGGCACCCGGTGTGGCCGAGAGGAAGATGGTCTGCCCGACGCGCTCCATGACCTCCTCGAACCGCAGGGGCCGGTTGTCGGCCGCCGACGGCAGCCGGAACCCGTGCTCGATGAGCTGCTCCTTGCGGGAGCGGTCGCCCTCGTACTGGCCGTGGAGCTGGGGCACGGTGACGTGGCTCTCGTCCATCACCACCACGAAGTCGCGGGGGAAGAAGTCGATGAGGGTGCCGGGCGGTTCTCCCGGCCCGCGCCCGTCTATGGGGGCTGAGTAGTTCTCGATCCCGTTGCAGTAGCCCACCTCCTGCATCATCTCCAGGTCGTACTGGGTGCGCATGCGGAGGCGCTGGGCCTCCAGCAGCTTGCCCTCGGCTTCGAACTGCGCCAGTCGCTGCTGCAGCTCGGCCTCGATGCGGGTGATGGCGGCCGTCATCCGCTCCTGGCTGGCCACGTAGTGCGTGGCGGGGAGGAACACGAACTCCTGCTCGGAGCGGACCTGCTCCCCCGTGAGTGGATCGACCACCAGGATCCGCTCGATCTCGTCGCCGAACAGCTCGATGCGCACCGCGGTCTCGTCGTAGGCCGGGTGCACCTCGATCACGTCTCCCCGCACCCGGAACTTGCCGCGGGTGAGGCTGGCGTCGTTGCGGTCGTACTGCATGTCGACCAGGCGCCGCAGCAGTGCCCGGTGGTCGATCTCCTGGCCGACCTCGATGTGGAGCATCTGGTCGCGGTACTCCTCGCGGTCGCCCAGGCCGTAGATGCACGACACCGACGCCACCACGATGACGTCTCGCCGGGTGAGCAGGGCGGCGGTGGCCGAGTGGCGCAGCCGGTCGATCTCGTCGTTGACCGACGAGTCCTTCTCGATGTAGGTGTCGGACGCGGCCATGTAGGCCTCGGGCTGGTAGTAGTCGTAGTAGCTGACGAAGTACTCGACCCGGTTGTCGGGGAAGAACTCGCGCATCTCCTGCGCGAGCTGGGCGGCGAGCGACTTGTTGGGCGCCAGGATCAGCGTCGGCCGCTGCACGTTCTGGATCGTCCAGGCGATGGTGGCGCTCTTGCCCGAACCGGTGATGCCGAGCAAGGTCTGGAACCGGTCGCCGCGCTGGATGCCCTCGCTGAGCAGCTCGATCGCCTTCGGCTGATCGCCGGCCGGTTGGAACTCGGAGACGACCTGGAACGGTTCGCCGGTGA
>DAIMFV010000144.1:0-895 GCA_036724365.1 Acidimicrobiales bacterium
GCCGGCCGCCTCGGCCGCGGCCTCGTCGACGATCACGTGGAGCTGGTGGGGTCGGCCGGTGTCACCCCCGCGGAGGGCCAGGGCCAGGGCCATGCCGAGCCGGCGCGCCGGATCGTCGTCGACCAGCACCCAGGTGCGGCCACCCTCCCGGTCGGTGAGCGACGCCCCGATGGCCGACGTGCCCACGGCGGCACCGTCGGGCACCCCCCACCGCGCGCCCACGATGGCGCGCAGCCGGCCCGCCAGGAGGGCGCCGCGGCGGTCGGGATCGATGGTGGTCATCGGTGCACGGATGGGGGGATCAGGGGTGGGCCGGCAGGGTCCGGGCGCGCCACGTGCGCCGGACGGTGCCGGCGCACGTGGCAACGAGGTCGGGTGCTACTTGCCGCGTCGGCCGTAGCGGCGCTCGAACCGGTCGATCCGGCCGCCGGTGTCGACCAGCTTCTGCTTGCCGGTGTAGAAGGGATGGCACTCGTTGCAGAGCTCGACGGAGATCTCGGCCTGCGTGGAGTGGGTGGTGAACGTGTTGCCGCACGAGCAGCGCACGTTGGTCACCAGGTAGTCGGGGTGGATGTCAGCTCTCATAGTTCTCTCCAGTGTGGCGGGTGGGCGGAGCGCTTCCAAATGGGACACCGCCCCGCCATTCCCGCGTCAGGTGGGGCCCGGACGGGCCCCGGTGTCGATCAGGCCTTGCCGATCTCGGTGAGCAGGTCCTCGTTGGTGCGGACGGTCTTGAGCCGCTCGACCAGCATCTCCAGGCCGGCGGCGTTGGAGCCGGTCTCGTCCTTCAGGCCGCCGAGCACCCGCCGCAGCTTCCACGCGTGGTTGAGGTGCTTGCGGTCGTAGAGCAGCTCCTCGTGGCGGGGGGGCGGGGCGTGGACGTCGATGGCCGGGG
>DAIMFV010000144.1:905-8774 GCA_036724365.1 Acidimicrobiales bacterium
TTCCCGGTGCCCTTGAACTCCTCGAAGATCACCTCGTCCATGCGGGTGTTGGTCTCCACCAGGGCGGTGGCGAGGATGGTCAGCGAGCCGCCCTCCTCCACGTTGCGGGCCGCCCCGAAGAACTTCTTGGGCGGGTAGAGGGCCCCGGCGTCGATGCCGCCGGCCATCACGCGGCCGGTGGCGGGCGCGGCCAGGTTGTAGGCCCGGGCCAGGCGGGTGATGCCGTCGAGGATCACCACCACGTCGCGACCCTGCTCCACCAGGCGCTTGGCCCGGTCGATGACCAGCTCGGCCAGCGCGATGTGCTCCTCGGAGGGGCGGTCGAACGTGGAGGCCGCCACCTCGCCGTTGAGCAGCCACCGCTTCATGTCGGTGACCTCCTCGGGACGCTCGTCGACCAGGAGGACGATCACGTGGACGTCGGGGTGGTTGCGCTCGACGGCGCGCACGATGTCTTTCATCACCGTGGTCTTGCCCGCCTTGGGCGGCGACACGATGAGGCCGCGCTGGCCCTTCCCGATGGGGGCGACCAGGTCGATGATGCGGGCCGTGATGTTCTCGGGGTACTCGGTCTGCTCGAGGGTGAGCCGCTCGTCGGGGAACAGCGGGGTGAGATCGTCGAAGTCGGGTCGCTCCGGCGGGTCCATCTGGGCCGGGGCCCCGTTGACCTCGTCGATCTGCAGCAGGGCCGGGTTCTTCTCGTTCCGGTTGGCCATGCGACTCCGACCCTTGACCACGTCGCCCCGGCGCAGGCCGAACTGGCGCACCTGCTTCACCGACACGTAGGCGTCGTCCCGCGACGGGAGGTAGCCGTTCACCCGGAGGAAGCCGTAGCCCTCCTCCCGAAGGTCCACGAAGCCCTCGACGTCGACCGGCTCGGCCAACACCACGTCGTCCTGCTCGCTGCGGCGATCGCGGTCACGGCCCCGACGCCGGCGGCGGCGGTTGCCGCTCTCCACGTCGTCGCCCTGGCCGCCCTGCTGGCCCTCGCCACCCCGGCCGGGCTGGTCCTGGCCCTCACCGGGCTGGTCCTGCCCGGGCTGGTCCTGCCCGTGCTGATCGCGACCCCGCGGGCCCTGCCCACCGCCGGTGGTGGACTGGTCGGCTCGACCCTGGTCCGGGGACCCGGCGCGCCCGCCACCCCGACGACCACCAGCGGCGCCGGATCGGAGGTCTGCTCCCGGCTCGTCACCTGCGGCATCCGCGGCGTCGTCGTCGGGTTCGCCCGCCCGTCCGGCCGCGTCGTCGTCGGCGTCGTGGTCGGTCTCGTCGGCGTCGTCGTGGCTCTCGACCGCCGCCTCGTCCTCATCGGGCTCGTCGGCGTCGCCCTCGGCCTCGTCGTGGCCCACCAGGGTCAGGATCTGACCGACGATGTCGGCCTTCTTGGCCCGGGCCGGCACCTTGCCGCCGAGCGATTCGACGATGGTGACCAGTTCGGCGCGGTCCTTTCGTTCGAGCAGTGACGGATCGAAGGTCGGGCCATCGGCCATGGGGGCACCCTCTCTGAGGTGGTCGGGGTTCGGTGCGGCGGGCGACGGATGCGCCGCCGCCGCGGAGGACTCGGGACTCCCAGCGCGGGACGGCGCCCACCAGGGGCGATCGCCGTCCGACGGATCGGAGCGGTTCCGGACGCAGCGTCTCGGACCCGCTGGGCATGGTAGCGACCTGCGACACTGACCGGCATGACCGCACCGGCCACCGACCCCTCCGCCGCCCCCTCCACCGAGCGAACCCAGACCGTCGTCACCCTCGACATGGAGGGGGTGCTGGTGCCCGAGATCTGGATCGCGGTGGCCGAGCGCACGGGCATCGAGGCGCTGCGCCGCACCACCCGCGAGGAGCCCGACTACGACGTGCTCATGCGCTACCGGCTCGACCTGCTGGCCGAGCACGGCCTCACGCTGGCGCTCATCCAGGACGTGATCGCCGGGCTCGAGCCGCTGCCGGGGGCCGCCGACTTCGTGGCCGAGCTACGGGAGCGCACGCAGGTGGTGATCCTGTCGGACACCTTCGAGCAGTTCGCCGCCCCGCTGATGCGCCAGCTCGGCATGCCCACCATCTTGTGCCACCGCCTGGTGGTGGAGAGCGACCGCATCACCGACTACCGGATCCGCATCGACGACCCCAAGCGCCGCGCCGTGCAGGCCTTCCAGGGCCTCAACTACCGGGTGATCGCGGCCGGCGACTCCTACAACGACACCACCATGTTGCTGGAGGCCGACGCCGGCTTCTTGTTCCACGCCCCCGACAACGTGAAGGCCGAGTTCCCCCAGCTCCCCGCGCACGAGGAGTTCGACGACCTCCTCGCCGCCATCACCGCCGAGCTGAGCTGACGTCACCCGTCGGCATCGGCATCGGCATCGGCATCGGCAAACCGGTAGCGGGCCCCGACGGCCACCGGGTCGGCACCGTAACCACCGTCGGCGCCCCCGCCCCACACCAGCAGATCGATCCCGGTCCACACCACGGCCGAACCCTGCACGCCGTCGAGCGCGCCGTCGAACAGCCCGACCTGCGGCAACTCGGTCCATCCCGTCGATGACGAACCGGAGACGGCATCCAGGCCCAGCACCTGGCGGGGCACCGGGGTGCCCGGAGCCCCGACACCCCACTCGGGAGCGAGCAGCAGCTCGTCGCCCAGCAGCCACAGCGCGTCGGCCGCCACGCCGTCGCGGGGGGCGGCGAGCGCCGTCCACGTCCCCGACAGCGGGGCCAGACGGGCCGCCCGCACCGCAGCAGGGTCCGACGGGGTGCGCGGGTCGGTACCGGTGACGACCACCCAGTCTTCGACCGCCACCGCGGCCTCCACGCGACCCATCGGCGCCGCCGGCAGCTCCTCCCACTCGGTCGCACCGAGACGCAGCGCTGGCGGGAACCGCAGGTTGCCGTCGGGTGCGACGTCGGAGGCCGCGTACCCACCGAGCACGAGGACCGGGCTCTCGTGCGGGTGGACCACGAGCGGATCGACCCGGCCCTCGGGCAGGTCGGGTAGTGACCGCCATGAGTCGGTCGCCGGGTCGTAGGCGGCCACCTCCACCGACGGCCGCCCCTCGGAACCTGCGGCGCCGCCGGCCACCACCACCTCCGGATGCTCGCCGGCCACCAGGGCCATGGCGAAGTGGGTGCGGGGCCCCAGCGGGCCGTTGGCGATCGGGCGCCAGGTGTCGGCCTCGGGGTCGTAGGCCGCACCCGAGGCGTCGGGCCCACCCCACACCACCAGCTCCTCCCCCGTCCAGGCGCCCCGGTAGGTGGGCCAGGAACCCAGGTCTTCGGAGAGCGGGGCGGGCGGCAGCATGCGCCACGTGTCGGTGACCGGGTCGAAGGCGGCGCCGTCGTTCCGGGCCTGATCACCACAGCGCGACACCCCCTCGTCGAGCAGCGTGCACACGTCGGTGGTGAAGCCCTCGCCGCCCCAGATCACCAGCTCGGTGCCGGTCCACGCCGTGATCGGCCGGGTCCGTTTCGACAACGGCGAGTCGGGCAGGGCCGACCACCCCACCGGTGGAGGGGTGGTGGCCGAAGTGGGGCCGGCGGCGGGTTCCGGGGCCGTGTCGGTGACCACCCCGGCGGCCTCGCGTCGAGCCCGGTCGGGCCTGGTGGCGGCGAACACCGCCACCCCCAACACACCCACCACCAGCACGACCACACCGGCGGCCGCGAGGCGCCTGCGGCGCGGGCCCGCGGGAACCCCGCCGTCGGCCACCCGGTCGCTCACCGACGCCATCGCGTCTCCCCCGTCCTGGCGCCGGTGCGCCGGCGGCCGATCGTACCGCGGCCGGTATGTTGGCGCGGTGAGCTCCGCTGGGTGGCCCGGCTTCAGGACGCTGCCCGCGGTGGCGGTGAACGGGGGCCTCCTCGTACCGATGGTCGCCATGCTGGCGGTTCTCAGCAACCCCAGCCCCAGCGTGCTGCTCGCCGTGTTCGCCTTCGGGGCGGGAGTAGTCGCCGCCCTGGTGTGGCTGGCGCTGGCCGGCTTCTGGCTGACGCGGGCCCGTCCCATCCGCCAACGGCGCGCGCTCTGGTTCCTGGTCGCACCGGCCGCCGCGCTGGCGACCGTGGCGCTGGCCGCCACCGGTGCCCCACTGGAGGCGCGCTGGGCCCTGGCCCGGGGCGAGTTCGACGACGCGGTCGCCCTGGCGCCGCCCTGGAGCGACGGGCCCGCGCCCACGGCGACCGACAGGGGACCGCACGACCCGATCTCCTTCGACGTGCCCGACCGCCTCGGCTCGTACCGCGTGTCCCGTGGCAGCACGGTGCCGGCCGGCGTCTTCTTCCACACCGGGGGCGGGGGCATCGGGTTCAGCGACGGCGGGTTCGCCCACCTGCCCGACGGACCGCCCGGCGGCCTGGGTCCGCTGCCGCCCAGCCCGGACCTGGGCATCGCCTGGTTCGAGACGATCACCTTCCGGCCGCTCGGCCACGGTTGGTACGCCTGGTCGGCCGTGCAGTGACCCGGGCGCGGGCCTGCCCGCGGCGCGAAGATCGTCCAGTGGGACGGGCTACGACGGACTGGGAGCGGTGGGCGCCCAGGGTGGCCGTCGCCGCTGGACTGGTGGCCGCCGCGCTCGTGGCCTTGGCAGGTGTCCGGGCCTTCATGGGACATCGACCCGGTGGCGAGAGCCCCGAGGCGGCGGTCCGGGAACTGGCACGGGCGATCGACCACGAGGACGTCGCGGGCATCGTGGGTGCCATCGCACCTGAGGAGACCCGCAGGCTCGATCAGCTGCTCCAGCCGGCCGGTGAGGTGGCCCGGGATGCCGGGTTCACCGGGAGCGGCGACGTCCTATCTGGATTCGATCTCCACGTGGGGCCCGGAACCCTGACGGTCACCCACCTCACCGACGACCTTGCTCGAGTGGACGTACCGAACCTCGAAGCACGATGGGAACCGAATACCGAGGACCTCGGCCCCACCGCAGAGAGACTCGTGGCCGCGGGCGCTGGGCGCGGCGGCGTCATCGACACCAGCGCCGCGTTCGGGGGCCAGACACCTGACGGGGAGACAACAAGGCCGTTCCTCATCACGGTACGGCAGGGCGGGCGATGGTACGTGAGCCTCCTGCACACGCTCGCCCACCACCTCGCGGAGATCTGGGGACTACCGGCTGGCACGTTTCCCACCGACGATGACGATGCCAGCAAAGCCTCGGCCCCACAGGCCTCACAAGCGTCCTCGCCCACCGAAGCTGTGCTCTGGCTCGCCCGCGCGTTCAGCGAGGCAGACCCCGAACGCGCGGCAAGGGCTTTGCCACCGCACGAGGCCCAGCTCGTGCGCAACCACCGCGACGGAGTCGAGCAGTGGTTCGGCCGCTGGTACGCCTCCGGCGGCGGTTTCACCATCGAGCTCGATGAGTCCGACCTGCGCGTGAGTGACCTCTCCGACGGTCGAAAGAAGGTCACCGTCCTGAGGGCGAGCGGGACGAAGGCGGCGGAGCAACGCGGTCGCCACCTCCTGCCCGGGGAGTGGTCCCTCAACGGTCTGTGCCTGGAGATCGACGACGATCCGGTTCGCTGCCTCCACCGCCACGGCATCCTGGCACCGCTCACCCGGGCCAGCGGCCTCGACGCACCCTTCGTGGTCGTGGAGCCCGCGGGTGACGGGTGGGCGGTCAGCCCGATGGAGACGACCTTGTCTTACGCCGAGCTGTACCTGCCGCACCTCACGGCCAACTGGCTGCACGTGTTCCTCGGGACCACCCAGGCTGCGCCTGCCGATCAGCAGGTCGAATTGGGCGCCACCAACACCGTGCGCTTCAACGAGGCCGGCTTCACGGTGTTGGAGATGAACCTGCGGGCCGGACAACACGTCGCGCCCTACAGGACCGATGAGGGAAGGGACGTGGCCGGCATGGCGCTGTTCGACCCCCACGGAGACGCCGTCCTGCGAATGGGCGTCCAGCGGGTCGGACCCGGCCGACAGCAACCGAGCTCCCTACCGGAGACCGTGGCCCAGTACCAGCAGTTCGAGATCGCGCAGAGCGGAACCCATCGAATCGTCCTCTTCGGAAGGGCGGGCACAACGGCCGACTTCACCTTGTTCGAAGGCCGGGAAGAACGCCTGCCGGCCTCTGGCATCGCCCGTGGTTCGGTGGGCTGGGACCAACCCATGATCGACTTCACCTTCACGGTTCCCACCACCGGTTCATACAAGCCGTGGTTCACCGGAACCACCCCGACCGACGCCATACTCTCGTTCGTCATCGTGCTGAGCGCGGAGGACTACGACTGCTTCTACGACTGCTGGCTGGAGGCGGGCGAGACGTATCGGCTGCGGGTGAGCTCCTGGGAGACGGATCCGGTCCCGTTCGAGTTGGAGCTCATTCCCGGTCCCATCCTCAGCATCGACGGCGGCCGCACGGTGGAAGGACGAGTGCAGGGCGAGGCCTTCCACCTGGTGGAGGTGGAGGCCGGCGTCATCGCCGAGCTCGTGATCACAGGCCGCGGGCTCGACCTCCAGTGCTTCGAGGTCTGCTCACCAGGTCAGGACCCCCTCGGCTACAAGTATCTGGCCATCCAAGGACCGGCGCGAGGCCGGGTGCGGGTCGTCACCTACACCACGGATCCGATCGAGTACACGATCACCATGACGTCGTTGTGAGCGACCGCCGCCTGGCGGCGGTCCCCGGCGGGGCGCTGCTGGTGCTCAGCGTGCTCGGGCCCCTCACGAGCACAGGACCGGCATCGTCCGCTCCCGCCCACCACGTGGCTGACCTGATCCTCTCCGGCGACGTCGAGCGCTGGATGCCCCGGTGGCTCGGTCTGGCTGTCTACGCCGTCTCGCTCGCCGGCGCCGGAGTCCTGATCGGCGCCGGCCTCGGCGAGCGGTGGGGTCGCCGGGTGACCGCGATCTGCGCCGCGGTGGCTGGCATCGCACTGCTCCTCATCACGATGGTCCTTCGCGGCGCCACACTCCAGCGGCCCGGCTGGGGGACGCTGACGGCCGCCCTGGGCCTCGTTCTCACCAGCGTCGGAGTGTTCAGACGTGCCGTGCAGTGACCCGGCCGGGGCCGGAAGAGGATCAGCCGGCGATGACGCCTCGGACGTGGGCCTGGACGGCGGCCAGGTCGTTGGGGAGGGCCTCGAAGCGCTCGGGGCGATCGAAGAGGTCGGCCAGGTGGGCGGGCAGCTCGGGGCGGATGCCGATGGCCTGCTCCACGGCGTCGGGGAACTTGGCCGGGTGGGCGGTGGCCAGGCAGACCATGGGCACCTCGGGATCGCGGCGCACCTTGCGGGCCGCGGCCACACCCACCGCGGTGTGGGGGTCGAGGATCACGCCGGTCTCGTCGTAGGTGCGGCGGATCTCGGCACGGGTCTCCTCGTCGGAGAAGGCGGCCCCGTCGAACACCTCGGTGACGGTGGCCAGGTGGGTGTCGCCCGTCTCCACCCGACCCTCGGCCCGGAACTCGGCCATGCGGTCGACCAGCAGCAGCGGGTTGCGCTCGTAGAGCTCGAACAGCAGGCGCTCCACGTTGGACGAAACCTGGATGTCCATGCTGGGGCTGATCGTGGGGTGCACCCCGTGCTGCTCCATCACGCCGGTGGCCAGCCAACGGGTGAGGATGTCGTTGCTGTTGGAGCCCACCACCAGCTGGCTGATCGGGGTGCCGGTGCGGCGGGCCACCCACCCGGCGAACACGTTGCCGAAGTTGCCGGTGGGCACTGCGAACGACACCGGTGAGGTGGTCGACGCCCCCAGGGTGCGGGCGGCGGTGACGTAGTAGACGACCTGGGCCATGACCCGGGCCCAGTTGATGGAGTTCATGGCCGACAGGCCGACCTCGGTGCGGAACGACTCGTCGGCGAACAGGGCCTTCACCAGGTCCTGGCAGTCGTCGAAGGTGCCGGCCACGGCCACGTTGTGCACGTTGG
>DAIMFV010000145.1:0-8762 GCA_036724365.1 Acidimicrobiales bacterium
GCCAGCAGGCCGACCACGGCGTCGTAGCCGATGCGGGCCAGTCGGACCTTGGCCTCCAGGGCGGTGGTGTCGTCGCCCACCAGCACGATCGGCGCACCCACCGGGACCACGCTGCCCACCTGCTCGGAGAAGCGGCCGTCGAGGCTGACGTTGACCGACCCGGCGAGGTGGGCGGCCACGAAGTCGTCACCCGGCCGGGTGTCGAGCAGCACGGCACCATCGGCCACCGCCGCGTCGACCGCAGCCAGGTCGAGGCGGGCCGGCAGTTCGTGCTCGTCGAGCAGAGCCCGGTCCTGGCGGTTGAGCGACGCGTCGTAGCCGAAGTAGCCGGGGGCGGTGGGCTGGCCCTCGGTGACGAGGTCCACGAACCGGTCCTGGGGCATGGGCTGCAGCGCGTAGTTGGTGCGACGCTGGGCCCCGATGGTGGAGATGGTCTCGGTGGAGAGGGCCTTGCCGCACGCCGAGCCGGCGCCGTGGGCGGGCAGCACGAAGGTGGTGTCGGGCAGGCCCAGGAGTCGGTTGACCGAGGTGTAGAGGCTGGCGCCCAGCTCCGAGGCGCTCACCCCCACCGAGGCGAGCAGGTCGGGCCGGCCGACGTCGCCGATGAACAGGGTGTCGCCGGTGAGCACGGCCGCCGGGTCGGCGCCGGCCGCGGCCCGCACCACGAGCGAGATGGACTCGGGGGTGTGGCCCGGCGTGTGCAGCACCTCGACCTGGACGCCGCCGAGGTCGAGCACCTCGCCGTCGGCGAGGGGGTGCGAGGCGAACTCGGTGGCGCCGCGGGACCCGATGCCGATGGTGGCGCCGGTGGCGGCGGCGAGCTCCAGGTGGCCCGAGAGGAAGTCGGCGTGGAAGTGCGTCTCCACCACCCACTCGATGGTGAGGCCGTCGTCCTCGGCGGCGGCGAGGATCTCCTCGACGTCTCGCCGCGGGTCGACGGCCACGGCGCGGCCGGTGGTGCGGTCGCCCACCAGGTAGGAGGCCTGCGACAGGCACCCCAGGTAGAGCTGGCGGATCACCAGGTGGTCGGGCAGGCCCTGCACCCGGCCCTGGGGGTCGAGCTGGGCGACGGTGGCCGCGCCGGCGACGCCGGCTGGACTGGTGGTGCTCATGACCGGACCTCCGAAGGGGCGGTGATCTGGGACACGACGGCCGGGAGGTCGCAGGTGCCCCGCTGACGAGTGTTGTACGGGAGCTTGGCGAGCGCCATCCCCATGGCGCAGGTGTCGGTGAGGGCGGCCACGGCGAGCCCGGCGCCCATGACGCCGGCCACGTAGGCGGCCGGAGGCCAGACCACGCTGGCGGCGACGGAGACGGCCACGATGCTGCCGGCGACCAGCCGCACCTGACGGTCGAGGCTCCACGGGCTGGGGCCCTCGGGGCGGACGACCTCGAGGCCCCGGGCCTCCCAGGCGGCGACCCCGCCGTCGAGCACGTGCACCTGGCCCAGGCCGGCGTCGGCGAGCTGCTGCTCGGCCTGGCTGGCACGCCGGCCCGATTCGCACACCAGCA
This sequence comes from Acidimicrobiales bacterium, assembly GCA_036724365.1. Lineage (GTDB taxonomy): Bacteria > Actinomycetota > Acidimicrobiia > Acidimicrobiales > Iamiaceae > Aquihabitans. Next base: position 1,513 of record DAIMFV010000145.1, read on the forward strand.
CCACCGGGCCGGCGGCCGAAGCGGTGAGCTCGGTGCGGTGCTCGCGGAGCTGGGGCAACGGCACGTTGTAGGAGCCAGGGATGTGGCGGCCGGCGAACTCCCCGGGGGTGCGGACGTCGACGATGCGCAGATCTGGGTGCTCGACGCGGAGCCGGTCCAGGTCGGTGGGGCGAAGGGGGGTGGTGGCAGGCATGCGGGCGGGTGGCTCCGTGGATCGGTCGGCTCGTGGACTCCGCTCACCATATACCCCCTGGGGTACCTTCGCAACCTACCCCGGGGGGTACGTTCCATACCCCATCAGGTATAAGGTGGAGCCATGCGATTCCCCGACGACGTGTCCGACGACGTGCTCAACCGCCTCCGCCGCGCCGAGGGCCAGGTCCGTGGCGTGCAGCGCCTCCTCGAGGAGGGCGCCGACTGCAAGGACGTGATCACCCAGCTCACCGCGGCCCAGGCCGCCCTGCACCGCGCCGGCCTGCGCCTGATGTCGGCCGGCATGCGCTACTGCCTCATCGACCCCGACCGCGCCGCCGAAGAGGGCATGGGCCCCGACGACATGGAAGAGCTCTTCCTCAAGCTCCGCTGAGCACTCGAGCGGACAGGTCGCCCGTCCACCGGGCCCGCTTCCGGCGCGGGAATCGCCAGCGAATCCACGGGGTTGCAGCACAGCCGGGCACGGGCCCGGTCGACCTCCCGCTTGACCGGTGGGTCAACGAACCGAAAGGCTGGTGCGTTCATGGCATCTGCTGACTCCCCACTGCGCATCGCGCTCCTCGCCTACCGCGGCAAGCCGCACTGCGGTGGCCAGGGCGTGTACGTGCGCCACCTCTCCAAGGCCCTGGTCGATCTGGGCCACCACGTCGAGGTGCTGGGCGGTCAGCCGTACCCCGAGCTCGACGAGCGCGTGCCCCTCGTGCCGCTCCCCAGCCTCGACATCTACAACGAGCACTTCCCCATGCGGATGCCCGGCCTGTGGGAGATCAAGAACTGGAAGGACCTGCTCGAGGTCTCCACGTTCTCGTTCGGCACCTTCCCCGAGCCGCTGGCCTTCACCATGCGGGCCTGGGACCACCTCAAGCACCGCAAGAACGACTTCGACCTGGTGCACGACAACCAGTCGCTCGGCTTCGGCCTGCTCGCCATCGAGCGCATGGGCCTGCCCGTCATCGCCACCATCCACCACCCCATCACCGTGGACCGGCGGCTGGAGATCGAGCACGCCCAGGGCCTCTACAAGAAGCTCACGCTGCGCCGCTGGTACGCCTTCACCGACATGCAGACCGAGGTGGCCCGCCGCCTCGAGCGGGTGATCACGGTGTCGGAGAACTCCTTCAGCGACATCGTCACCGACCACAAGGTCGACCCCCACCGCATGCACATCGTGCCGGTGGGCGTCGACCCCGAGCTGTTCGTGCCCATGCCCGAGGTGAAGCGCCGCGCCGGCATGCTCATCACCACGGCCAGCGCCGACGTGGCCATGAAGGGCCTGCGCTACCTGCTGGAGGCGGTGGCCAAGCTCCGCACCGAGCGCCCCGAGGTCACCCTCACCGTCATCGGCCGCCCCAAGGAGGGCGGCGAGTCGGCCCGCACCATCGCGTCGCTCGGCCTGGAAGACGCCGTCACCTTCGTGTCCGGCGTCTCCGACCAACGCATCGTGGAGCTCTACGCCGAGGCCGAGGTGGCTGTGGTCCCCTCGCTGTACGAGGGGTTCTCGCTGCCCGCCATCGAGGCCATGTCCACCGGCATCCCGCTGGTGGCCACCACCGGCGGCGCCATCCCCGAGGTCGTGGGCGTCGACGGCGACACCGCCTTCAGCGTGGCCCCCGGCGACGGCGGCGCCCTGGCCCACAAGATCGGCTACGTGCTCGACCACCCCCGCATCGCCGCCCGGGTGGGCGCGGCCGGACGCCAACGGGTGATCGACCTGTGGAGCTGGCGCCACACCGCCGAGCGCACCGTCGAGCAGTACCGCGCCCGCCTCGACCTGCTGCAGTAGCTCCAGCCGCGACCGGCATCGTTCGCCCGTCAGCCCGTCAGCCCGCCTGATCAGGCGGACTGGCGGATCAGATCGGCGCACTTCTCGCCGATCATGATCACCGCGGCGTGGGTGTTGTTGCTCGTGACGCGCGGCATCACCGACGCGTCGGCGATCCGGAGACCGGCCACGCCCCGAACGCGGAGCGACGCGTCGACCACGGCCATCGGGTCGTGGTCGGGGCCCATCTTGGCGGTACCGCACACGTGGTACTCGGTGTCGGCGTGGGCGCGGAGCGTCTCCTCGATCTGGCGGGGGTCGTCGCGGTCGTAGCGGATGAGCATCTCGCCGCGGTAGGGGTCGAAGGCGCGGCTGTGCATGATGTCGAGCGCGATCTGGGTGCCCTTGACCAGGGTCTCCATGTCGTAGGGGTGGCTGAAGTAGCGGGGGTCGATCAGGGGCGCCACCCGGGTGTCGGGGCTGGCCAGGCGCACCTCGCCCACGCTCTGGGGCCGGGCCAGCAGGAGGTGCGCCGAGTAGCCGTGGCCGTAGTGGAGCTTGCGGCCGTGGTCGTCGCCGATGCCCACGATCAGCTCCATCTCCATGTCCGACACCTCGACGTCGGGGCTGGTCCGGTAGTACACGCCGGACTCGGCCGCGCAGCTGGTGATGAGCCCGGTGCGGTGCCGGCGCCACGTCCACATCGCCTTCAGGATCCGGGCGACGCCGGCCGGGGTGATGCCGACGGTGTGGTCGGGCACCAGGGAGCGGTAGATCAAGAGGGCGGAGATGTGGTCCTGCAGGTTCTGGCCGATGCCGGGCACGTCGAGCACGGGCGTGATCCCGAGCTCCTGCAGGTGGGCACCCGGCCCCAGCCCCGAGGCCATCAGGATCTGTGGGGTGCCGAAGGCGCCGGCCGACATGACCACCTCGCGGCGGGCAGCCACGACCTCGGTGCGGCCGCCGCGCTGGTACTCGACCGCCGTGGCCCGGCGCTGGTCGAACCGCACCCGGGCGATGTGGGCGCCGGTGCGCACCTCGAGGTTGGGACGATCGAGGTTGGGGTGGATGAAGGCGGCAGCCGCACTGTGGCGCTCACCGTCCTTCTGGGTGACCTGCACGTGGTAGCAGCCGTGGTGCTGCTCGCCGTTGAAGTCGGGGTTGAACGGGATGCCCTGCGACTGGCACGCCTCCAGGAACACCTCGTTGAGCGGACTCGGGCTCCGCAGGTTGGTCACGTGCAGCGGACCGTCGACGCCGTGGAACGGGGAGTCGCGGTGGATGGCGTTGGCCTCGGACCTCTTGAAGTAGGGGAGCACGTCGTCGTACCCCCAGCCCGGGTTGCCCAGAGCGGCCCAGCCGTCGTAGTCCGAGCGGTGCCCCCGCGCGTAGATCATGGCGTTGATGGTGCTGGAGCCCCCCAGCGCCTTGCCGCGGGGCTGGAAGCCCCGTCGTCCGTTGAACCCGGGCTGGGGCACGGTCTCGTAGCCCCAGCTGTGGCGGCCGAGCGGCATGCCCACCGCGAAGCCCAGCGGGGCGCGGATCAACAGGTCCCGCCCCTCGCCGCCCGCCTCGAGCAGGCACACCGTCACCGACGGGTCCTCGCTCAGCCGGCTGGCCACCACGCAGCCGGCCGATCCTCCTCCGACCACCACGTAGTCGAACGCGTCCCCGACCTCGTCCACCGGCGCACGGTACCCCGCCGGCCGAGCGCCACCGGCCGGTCGGCGGTCGGGGTAGGGGGCGACGGCGGCGATCAACCGCAGGGTGCCGGGGCGACGGGCAGGAGGATCGTGCCCGCCGGCGTGGAACCCCCCGGGAGGCCGGGGCCATCTCGGTGGTACGCGGTGTAGAGCAGGTCGCCCGCCTGCGTCCGGGCCTCGTGCACCACGGCGTCGGGATGGCGGGCCTGCACGGCGCAGCGCTCGGCGTCCGGTCGCTCCACGTACAGCACCAGCACGTCGCCCGCCTCCAGCTCCGGCACGCCCTGCGGGCTTCCGTCGCCGGGTTGGAACGCCGGCACCTCCAGCACCATCGCCTCCAGGCCCGGGGCCAGGAAGCGGACGTTGCCGAAGCCCTGGTAGGACAGCGCCCCCTCGCCCGCCAGGAGCACCCGCCCCAGCGCCGGACCCCGGCCGGCCAGGCGCTCGCCCAGGTCGTAGGCCGCCACCGAGCGCACGTCGGAATAGGTCACGATCTGGCGGGCGTCGTCGAACCAGAAGCGCGCCCCACCCACGCCGAGGGCGACGAGCCCCAGCACCGCCAGGCCCGCCACCAGCGGCTGGAAGCGGGCGGCCCGCGCCGCGCCCAGGAGCATCCGCACCACCGCCACCAGGGCGACGACACCGCACCCGGCGACGAGCGTCCACAGCGGGGCCACGCCCACCAGGCGCTGGCTGGCCATGTCCTTGGACTGCGACACCCCCACCCCGGCCACCAGCCACCCCACCACCAGGAGCTCCACCCGCCGACGGTCGCCGATCCCCCGCGCCCCGGCCACCAGCCACCGCCCCCACAGGCCCAGGCCCACCAGGACCAGCAGCGCCACCACCCACCCCACGAACGGGGCCGCATGCCGGAAGAAGTGGCCGATGGGGGCCCCGGGTTGCCCGAGCACCGGGTAGAGCACGCCGCGCGGCACCCACCCGAGGCGGGTGCCCACCCCGGGGGAACCCGCCCCCTCCGTCACCAACCGGGTCCGACCCAGGAAGCCGTCCGGATAGCCCGCGTAGTGGCCGAGCAGTGGCGCGGCGCCCACGAACCACCCGCCGACCACCCACGCCGCCAGCCGGCCGAGGTCACGCACCGCTGCGCCCCCCGGGCGCCGCACCGACCCGGTGGCCACCGCCGTCATGGCGGCGGACACGGCCAGGCCGCCCGCCACCACCAGCGGGTAGGTGGCCGCCGGGAAGTACCCGAACAGTCCGAGGCCGAGGGTCAGGCCCAGGGCCATGGCGTCGGCCCGGCGTCGGCCGTGCACCAGCCGGCCCGTGCACAACACGGCCAGCATCAAGGTGAGCCCGTTCACCGCGTTGTTGAGCGAGACCCGGCTCGCCCAGAGGTGGAACGGCAGCAGGGCGAGGATCGCGGCCCCTGCCAGGGCCGCCCCCTCCCCCACGATCCGTCGACCGGCCCGCCACGTGGCCAGCACGGTGGCGGCCCCGATCAGGGCACCGACCAGTCGGTAGGACTGGTACTGGTCGGCGAACGGGCGGGAGACCACGCCCTGCACCGCCAGGTACAGGCGGGGGATCCCCCACACGGCCGTGCCATAGGGGTTGGGCAGGTCGCCCTGGCGCGCCATCCGCGCCTCGATCAGGAAGAAGCCCTCGTCGCTGTCGAGCAGAGCCGGGAAGCGCCCGGGCAGAGCCAGCCGGGCCACCAGGCCCACCATCGCCACCACCACGCCGGCGACCACCGGCGCGGTCGGCCGTCGTCGCCCGACGAGCGCCGACCGCACCTGCCTGAAGCTGCGGGCCAGCCGGCGGCGGGGCGACCGGCCGGCGCACCCGGCCACGCAGAACAGGGACAAGCCCACCGCCCAGGCCACGGTGATGTCGTAGGTGGCCCGGTCGTGGCCCCGGTGGAAGGCGGCTCCGGCGGCGTAGGCACAGTTGGCCAGACCGGCCACCGCCAGCATCGGGAGGCCGGGGCCGTCACGGCCCGTACGCCCGGAGGAGGTCGGTGCGACGAACGAGGTGGGCGAGGTCGGCGGAACCGGAGGATCCAACCGGTCGATCTCGAGGCCCGCCGGCCACACCACGCCCACCAGACCCGCCAGGACCAGCACCGACGCCACCACCGTCGGGCCCTCGCGGGCCAGCACCACCTGACCCGCGACCACACCGGCGAGCCCCACCGCCACCGCGACGACCCGAGCCGTCGCCGATCGTTCCATGACCGCTGTCACCCGCACCCGGGAATCATCGTCCACCGGCGCCGGTTGGCCGAATGCTCGATCCGCCCAAGCTTGACCCAGTGGTCAACAACCGTGAAGGCTGGTGGCCCCATGCTCACCGTCGACTACGCCCGCCTGGGCCTGCAGCCCGGCGACCGGGTCCTCGACATGGGGGCCGGTGCCGGTCGGCACGCGTTCGAGGTGTACCGCCGGGGGGCCGACATCGTGGCCCTCGACTACAACCTGGCCGACCTCAAGGACGTGAAGGGCCTGTTCGGTGCCATGGCCGAGGCGGGTGAGGCGCCCGTCGGAGCCAGCGCCAACACCGTGAACGGCGACGGCACCCGCCTGCCCTTCCCCGACGGCACCTTCGACCGCATCATCTGCTCGGAGGTCATGGAGCACATCCCCGACGACGCCGCCGCCGCCCGTGAGCTGGCCCGGGTGCTCAAGCCCGGGGGCACGCTGGCCGTGACTGTCCCCACCTGGCTCCCCGAGAAGGTCTGCTGGGCCCTGAGCGACGAGTACCACGCCCCCTTCGTGGAGGGCGGCCACGTGCGAATCTTCTCCGAGGCCACCCTCCGCCGCCGCTTCCGCGACGCCGGCCTCCAGCCGGGTGACGCCCACCACGCCCACGCCCTGCACTCGCCCTACTGGTGGCTGAAGTGCGCGGTGGGCCCCACCAACGACACCCACCCCCTGGTGCAGGCGTACCACAAGCTCCTGGTCTGGGACATCATGTCGGCCCCCAAGCTCACCCGGTGGACCGAGAAGGTCCTGAACCCCGTGCTCGGCAAGAGCCTGGTGCTCTACGCCACCAAGCCCCCCGCTCCCCAGCGCGAAGCCGCCTGACCCGTGACCGACCTCCGCCTCCCCACCGTCGACGGCATCATCACCGGCGAACAGGTCCAGGCCACCGTCGACGCCATCGCCGAGTGGCAGCTCCCCTCGGGCATGGTGCCCTGGGTGCCGGGTGGCCACGCCGCTCCGTGGAACCACGTCGAGGCCGCCATGGCCCTGGCCATCGGCGGGCGCATCGCCGAGGCCGAGCGGGCCTACCAGTGGCTGGTCGACATCCAGCGCCCCGACGGGGCCTGGCACCAGTACTACGTGGAAGACGGGGTGGAGCAGGACAAGCTCGACGCCAACGTCGTGGCCTACATCGCGGCCGGCGTGTGGCACCACTGGCTGATCACGGCCGACCGGGGGTTCGCCGAGGCGCTGTGGCCCGCGGTGGAGAAGGCCATCGACTGGGTCCTCGACCTCCAGGAACCCCGCGGCGAGATCCTCTGGGCCCGCCACGCCGACGGCACCCCGTGGCCCTTCGCCCTGCTCACCGGGTCGTCGTCGATCTGCCACAGCCTCCGCTGCGCCATC
>DAIMFV010000146.1:0-1506 GCA_036724365.1 Acidimicrobiales bacterium
AGGGCGACTGGTGGACCACCTACGCCCTGTCGCCCGACATCATGGAGCACGCCGTCGCCGGCTTCGTCATGTACCGCAGCCCGAACCGGGTTGTCGACGGGGTGCTGCGGGAGCTGGCCCAGACCCGCATCGGCTGGTGCGCCGGCTCGAAGTTCGTGTTCTCCCAGCACGTGCAGGCCCTCCGGGGCCTGGGGGCCGACCCCGACAAGATCCGCGACATCAGCGCCTGGCAGACCTCCGAGGCCTACACCCGGACCGAGCGAGCGGTGCTGGCCTACGCGGACGCCATCGCGTTCGACGGCGGTCGCGTCAGCGACGAGCTGTTCGCCACGCTGCGAGACGAGCTCACCGACGAGCAGGTCTTCGAGCTCACCTACATCAGCGCCATGTACCTCCAGCACGCGGTGGTCACCCGGGCCCTGCGCCTGGAGTGGGACAACGAGCCCGAGCACGTGGTCGAGGTGGCCCCGCCCGAGGACTTCGATGCCGAGCACTACGTGGCCGTGGGGTCCACGGCCGACGCCAAGGACCAGCTCCGCAACGCCCGCCGCTGACCACCGACCACCGACCAGCGACCGATGACCGACCCCGCCCTACCGTTCCGCACCGCCGGGGCGATCACCGCCGCGGCCATGGACGCTGCCCTTCGGCACGCCGGGGTGCTGGCCGACGGCGCCACCGTGGCCGAGGTGCAGGTCTCCCCCGTGGGCACCGGCCAGATGGCCGACTCCCTCCGCGTGGCCCTCACCTACGAGGGGACCGCCGGACCGGCGTCGGTCATCGCCAAGCTGGCGTCGACCGACGAGCGCAGCCGCACCACCGGCCGGCTGCTGCGGGCCTACGAGGTGGAGGTGGGCTTCTACAACGAGGTGGCCGCCACCGTGCACATCCGCACCCCGCGGTGCCACCTGGCCGCGATCGACCTGGACACCCACGACTTCGTGCTGCTGCTCGAGGACCTGGCCCCCGCCACCCAGGGCGACCAGATCGAGGGGTGCGACGCAGACCTGGCCGCCCGGGTGCTGGACCAGGCCGCCGCCCTGCACGCCCCCCGCTGGAACGACCCCGCGCTCCGCCACCTCTCGTGGCTGGACCGCACCACCCCGGCGGCCGCGGCCGCCACCTCCGCCATCGTGGCGTCGCTCTACCCGGGGTTCGTGGAACGGTTCGGCCCCGGGCTCGCCCCCGAGGTGCTCGACGGACTGGAGCGGGGCATGGCCCGCATCGGCGACTGGTGGCGGGGTGTCCCCGGGGCCGCCACCGTCCTCCACGGCGACCTCCGGCTCGACAACCTCCTGCTGGGCGAAGGCTCCGACGACATCTGGACGGTGGACTGGCAGACCGTGGTGGTGGGCAACGGGGTGGCCGACGCCGCCTACTTCGTGGGCGGCAACCTCCTGCCCGAGGTCCGCCGGGCCCACGAGGACGACCTGGTGCGCCACTACCACCAGGCGCTGGTGGACCGGGGCGTGGCCGACCTCACCTGGGACGAGTGCTGGGCCCGGT
>DAIMFV010000146.1:1516-8087 GCA_036724365.1 Acidimicrobiales bacterium
CCGCCACGGCACCTGGCACGGCGTCTACCTGTGCGTGGCGGCCGCCATGCTGGTGGAGCAGACCGAGCGCGGCGACCTGATGTTCAGCACCGACATCGACCGCCACGTGCGCCACGCCCTGGACCTCGACGCCTTCGACGTGTTCGACCGGTTCGACGAGTCCACGATCCCCGGGGCGAGCCGTGGCTGAGGTCCCCAACCCCCACCCGCCCGTGGTGGCCCCCACCGACGAGGCCCGTCACGACCCGGGGCCCGAGCCGTTGTGGAACGAGTCGTGGTACGCGGATGTGGCCGACCCCGGTGGGGGCTTCGGCGCCTGGCTGCGCTTCGGCCTCTACCCGAACCGCTCGCAGACCTGGTTCCAGCTCACCGTGGCCGGCCCCGACCGACCCCTGGTGACGTTGCACGACGAGACCGCCCCGCTCGCCGGGGGCGACGGCCAGTCGCTGGTCACCGGCACCTGGGCGTGCGAGCTGTCCGCCGAGGTACCGCTGGAGCGGTGGCGGGTGCAGGCGTCGGGCACGGCCCAGGCGTTCACCGACCCCACCGCTGTCTACCGACGGGAGCCCGGCCCCATCCGGGTGGGCGACGAGGTGATCGAGGTCGACGCCCCGGGCCAGCGCGACCACTCGTGGGGCGTGCGCGACTGGTGGGCGTTCGGCTGGTGCTGGTCCGCCGGGGCCCTGGACGACGGCACGCGCTTCCACCTCTCCGACATCCGCTTCCCTCGCGGCGCGGCCGGGTTCGGGTACCGGCTCGACCCCGACGGCACGCGCACCCCGGCCAGCCGCATAGCCGCCACCGAACAGGTGGACGACGTCGGCTTCCCGGTGTCGGCCGCGCTCGGCCTGGAACCCGGCGACCTCGCCCTGGCCGTGGAGCCACTGGCGTTCAGCCCGCTGCTGTTCGTGGCCGACGACGGCCGGGTCACCCGGTTCCCCCGGGCCCTGTGCCGCTACACCACCCCCGACGGCCGAACCGGGACCGGCTGGACCGAATGGAACCAACTCGAGGAGCAGCCATGACCGGACACCGCGAGATCGTGGAACGGTGCGAGAAGATGGTCGACGGTCTGACCGAGCGGGCCGCCGAGGCCGAGGCCCTGCGCCGGCTCCCCGACGCCACCGTGCAGGCCGCCGTCGATGCCGAGCTGTTCGCCATGGTGGTGCCCCCGTCGCTCGGCGGGCTGGGCCTGGGTCTCGACACCCTCGCCCAGAGCACCCGCATCCTCGCCACCGGCTGCCCCGCCTCGGCCTGGACGCTCTCGTTCCTCGTGATGCACAGCTGGCTGCTCGCCCGCCTGGATCCCGGGGCCCACGCCGAACTGTTCGCCGAGCACGGCTACGCCCTGGCGCCCGCGCCGCTGAACCCCACCGGTACGGCCACCCCGGTCGACGGTGGCTTCCGCCTCACCGGTCGGTGGGAGTGGGCCACCTGCATCGAGCACGCCGACTGGGTGCTGGTGCACGCCATCGTGGACCGGCCCGACGAGCTGGCCACCGCCTTCTTGGTGGTGCCCCGTGCCGACGCGACCGTCGAGGACGTGTGGCACACGACGGGCATGCGGGCCACCGGGAGCAACGCGGTCACCATCACCGACGTCTTCGTGCCCACCCACCGCACGATCGCCCGGGCCTCGCTGATGGATGGAGGGGCCACCCTGGCCGACGACCCCATGGCCGGCTACCCCGTGGTGGCCGTCCTGGCCCTGGTGGCCGCCGCCCCCGCACTGGGTGCCGCCGAAGCCGCGGTGGAGCTGTTCCGCCGACGGCTGAACGAACGGGTGCTGGCCTACACGTTGGGCGACAAGCAGGCCGACCAACCCGCCGCTCGCGTCCGCCTCGCCACGGCCATGGCCGAGGTGCGGGCCGCCCGCGCCGTGTGGGAGCAGGCCCTCGCCGCCCTCACCGACGCCGCCCTCGCCGGTGCCGCCGCCGGTGGTGCCCCCACCGTGGCCGACCGCATGGACGCCCGCCTGGCGGCGGCCTCCACCGTTCGCCTGGCCCGCCAGGCCATCTCCACGGTCTGCGAGGGTTCGGGGGCCAGCATCTACGCCGAGACCTCGCCGCTGCAGCGGTTGCAGCGCGACGTCGAGGTGCTGAAGGGCCACGTGATCTTCGACTGGGACCGCTGCGCCGAGCTGGCCGGCCGCATCGCCCTGGGCCTGGAGCCCTCGCCCATCGACATGGTCTGACCTGCGCTGGCCCGCCGCGCCCGTCGCCGACCCCGGAGGGGGAGGTCGGCGACGGGCGGCCAGGCCCGGCGAACGCTCGGATCGCTCCCTTTACGACGACCCCGGTCAGGTCGGGTCGACACCATCCCGGGCACCCCGGCCCAGCGGGTGCCAGGATCTCGCGTGGCGCCGGGGCGGGCCCGACGCCGTCTAGAGGGGGAACCCGCCATGGCTCGAACCGCCGCTCACGCCAACGACGCCCGGCGCCGGCCCCGTCTCCGCCACGTCATCATCGCCATGGCGCTCACGGGATCGGTCGTGGTCGCCGGAACCGGCGGGTCCACGGGCGCTGGCGCAGCTGAGCCCGTCCGCTACCTCGACCGGGTGTTCGATGCCGTCGACCTCACGTCCGACCTCACCTACCTGCCGGCCGACGGCCCCGGCTCCTGGCCCATGCTCCTCGACGTGCTCGAGCCCCACGGCGACCCGGCCACCGCCCGTCCCGTGGTGATCTGGCTGCACGGCTACGGCGACGCCAGCTGGGACAAGGCCAGCCCGCTCGACACGGAGATCATCACGCGGTTCGTACGCCACGGTGCCGTGGTGGTCTCGATCAACTACGGGCTGGGCGACGCGAGCACCGCCGAGTACCGGGGCCACGCCCAGGCCGCGGTGGCCTGGGTCCGAGCCAACGCCGCCCGGTTCCGCATCGACACCGGGCGCATCGCCCTCGCCGGCATCTCGGCCGGGGCCTACCGCTCCCTGCACGCCACCTACGACCCGGTGCTCGCCGACGGCGAACCACCCGCCGAGAACCGGGTGCATGCCGTGCTGTCCTTCGCCGGCGCGGGCCCCACCGACACCTTCGAGGCCGGTGAACCGCCCCTGTTCATGGCCCACGGCGAGCTGGACGTGAACGCGCCCTATGCCAACGCCGTGGCGTCGTGCGAGGCCGCCCGGGATGCCGGCGTGCCGTGTGAGTTCCACGCCTACGCCGGGGCCGACCACTTCGGCCTGTTCGCCCACGCCGACGAGCTGGAGGCCCTGGCGGCGGCCTGGCTGTACGAGGTGCTCGACCTGGCCGATGCCCAGAACCCACCCCTTCCGCCCACCAGCGGGCCCCCGGCCACGGTGGACACGGTGCCGATCGTGCCCGGCCCACCGGTCACCTCCGGGGAAGGGCCGGAGGGCCCGGCCACCACCATGCCGCCGATCGCCGAGCCCTCGCCCGTGCCGGCGCCGCCGCCGAGCACGCCGATCACGCCCGCACCGGCGGCGGACCCCAGGCGGGGCACCTCGACCTACGCCGGTTGAGCCGATCGCACGCGGCGCGATGATTCGCAGGGTTCCGCACCGTCTGCAGGGTGTTCCCGACCAGTCCGCCACAGGAGGACCACCATGACGTTCCACGCCTACCTCTTCTTCAGCAACGGCCAGTGCGCCGAGGCCTTCGACCGCTACCGCGACATCTTCGGGGGCGAGCTGCAGGTGATGACCTTCGCCGACGGCCCCGAGGGCGGGGAGCCCATGCCCGGGGCCGAGCCCGGCCACGTGATGCACGCGTCGCTCACCGTGGGCGACGGCCTGCTCATGGGGTCCGACGACCCCACCGGCGACGGCGGCCCCCGACTCGGCGTGGCCATCAGCTACACCGCGCCCGACACCGCCACCGGCGAGCGGGTGCTGGGCGAGCTGGCCGACGGCGGCGAGGTCTCCATGCCGTTCGAGGCCACCTTCTGGTCGCCGGGCTTCGGCGCGTGCACCGACCGCTTCGGCGTGCCGTGGATGGTCGACACCGAGCCCGCGTGATCCACCACCTCTCGCTGCCCGCCACCGACACCCGCCACGTGGCCGAGGTGCTGGTGGAGCTGTTCGACGGCGTGCTCACCGCCTTCGGCCCCTACCGCGACTCCTGGATCGCCTGGGCCGCCGACGACGCGGGCACGGCCATCGAGGTGTACCCGGTGGGCACCGAGATGGTGCCGCCCGACGGCCCGGGCCAGGCCGAGTTCCGCCACGAGCCGACTGCGTCGCGCTTCGTGGCCACCCACGCCACGGTGTCGGTGGACCGCACCGTGGAGGAGATCCAGGCGTTGGCGGCGCGGGAGGGCTGGCGGGCGGTCCAGCTCTCCCGGGGCCCGCACGACGTGGTGGAGCTGTGGATCGAGAACGCGGTGATGCTCGAGGTGATGACCCCCGAGATGACCGCCGCCTACCTCGCCGCCCGCCCCCGCCGGCCCGGGGCCGGCTGAGGAGGCACGGCTATACCCCATGGGGTATGATGGCCCCGTTCGTCCGCCCAGAAAGCGAGCCACCATGCGTGCCATCGAGACCACCGTGCCCCTCCCGCTCGACGAGGCCGAGGCCGTCGTCCGTGCCGCCTTGGCCGAGAACGGGTTCGGCGTCCTCACCGAGATCGATGTAGCCGCCACCCTCAAGGCCAAGCTCGACGTGGACCGTCCGGCGCTGAAGATCCTGGGGGCGTGCAACCCCGGCTTCGCCCACCAGGCGCTGCAGCTGGATCCCAACGCCGCACTGCTGTTGCCGTGCAACGTGGTCCTCGAGCCCGCGCCCGACGGTGGCACCCGGGTCAGCGCCGTGGATCCGCGGGCCCTCATGCCCGAGCCCGAGTTCGCCGAGCTCGCCGAGTCGGCCGCGGCCAAGCTCACCGCCGCCCTCGACACGGCGTCCCACGGCACCACCGGGAGCTGACCACCATGGGCTGTTGTCGCTGGGGCAACGACACCGAGCGGGTACCCACGGTCCCGCCGCCCCGACCGACGCCCGAGGCCGACCTGCTGACGGCCCGGCGGTCGGCTGCGGAGCGCGACCTCGTGGCCGCCACCGGAGGAGGGGCCGTGTGCCGCGTCGACGGCGACGTCGTGGGCACGGTGAAGTACGAGGAAGGCCGCCTGGCGGCCGTGGCCGAACTGCAGCGAGCGGTCCGGGCCCACGAGCGCGGCGGGGCGCTCGACCTGGCGCGCCGCCACCTCGAGACCTGGACCGCCGAGGCCGCGGCGGTGGAGGACCGGGGCACGGCGTGGCGCGCCTACCGGGCCGGCGGCGTGGCCGAGCTGACCGAGACGGTGCGCGCCCTGGGGGGCCAGCCCCACCCGGCCCGCACGGGCGACTCCTCGCCGCGAGCCTGACGCCCTGCGGGCTACCGCGGTGCGAGTGCCTCGATGAGCCCGCCGGGATCGACGACCGACACCCGCAACTGCGCCAACCGCACCGGGAACCCCAGCACGAACCCTCGGCCGGGCGGATCGAACGACACCCGCACCACGTTCTCCGAGGACCCGTTCACGAGCCAACGGCCCCGCCATCCGTGCACGCCCCACGCGGCGACGCGGTCGTGGTCGGGCTCCACCGATCGCACCGAGCTCCGCGGCAGGGTGGCCCGGAACGACCAGCCCATGCGCACCTGCACGCGCTCCGGGTCGACCTCGACGTAGGAGTTGTGCGGTCGGATGCCGATCGCGCCCATCGCCTGCATCCCGCCGGTGAACAGGATCGGGAACCGCGATGACGTCATCGGACGATCGTGGCACGTCAGCCCGGCCGGTCCCACCGGCCGGTCCCTCCGCCCGGGCCGCCGGTGGGCCAGGATGCCGGGCCATGGCACCGGTTCACCACGCTGCGCTCCGTCCCCTGGTGGTCGCCCTCGTCGTCGCCACCCTCGTGGCGGCGTGCTCGTCGCCGTCCGACCGGGGAGACGACGGTGCATCGGGCGACCGGAGCAGCTCCACGACCGCAGGCCCCGGCGGCTCCGCGGACCCCGGCGCCGAGCCGGTACCGCCCGAGGTGGTGGCCCACGCCGCGGACTGGCCGCTGCCCGGCCGCGACCACGCCAACAGCCGGGCCGTGCCCGACTCGCCGATCACCGCCGCCACCGTCGACCGCCTGGAGGTGGTGTGGACCGCACCCCTGGAGGGAGCCGGGGCCTACGGCAACGCCGCCACCGTGCCCCTGATCCTGGGGGACCGCATCCTGGTCCAGGACCTGGGGTCCAACGTGCGGGTGTTCGACCGCGAGACCGGCGAGCTGGTGTGGGAGCACCTGGTCGACGAGTTCCAGATCGGCCCCAACGGCGTCGCGGTGGGCTGGGGCCACGTCTACGCCACCAGGGGCATGAAGGCGGTCACGGCCCTCGACGTGGAGACCGGCGAGGAGCAGTGGACCACCGAGCTGGTGGACACCCCCACAGCCGGCATCGACATCCAGCCCCAGGTGGCCGCCGGGCTGGTGCTGGTGAGCACCGTGCCGATCAGCCTGGAGGGCCAGTACACGGGCGGGGACCGCGGCACCATCAAGGCGCTGAGCGCGGCGACCGGCGAGGTGGTGTGGCAGTTCGACACCGTGGCCGGCGGCGACCTGTGGGGTGACCCGGAGGGGAAC
>DAIMFV010000146.1:8097-8705 GCA_036724365.1 Acidimicrobiales bacterium
TATCCCCCGGCGGTCGACGTGGAAGCCGGCGTCGTCTACTGGGGCATCGCCAACCCGGCCCCGTTCCCGGGTACCCCCGACGCGCCCAACGGGTCGAGCCGGCCCGGCCCCAACCTGTACACCGACTCGGTGGTGGCGCTCGACCTGCACACCGGCGAGCTGCTCTGGCACCACCAGATCTTCGAGCACGACCTGTTCGACCGCGACCACGTCCACACCATGCTCGTGCCCACCGATGACGGGACCCTGGTGGTCAGCGCCGGCAAGGGCGGCGTGGTGGTGGCCAGCGATCCCGCCACCGGGGCGGAACGCTGGCGCACCGTGGTCGGCACCCACCGCAACGACGACCTCACCGAACTGGACGGTCCCACCGAGGTCTGGCCCGGCACCTTCGGCGGCATCATCACGCCCCCCGCCCACGCCGAGGGCGTGGTGTACGTGGCCACCCTCAACGCACCCACCGAGCTGGCGCCAGACCAGACCTCCTACATCGGATCGCAGATCGGCACGGCGCCGGGAGCGGTGGCGGCGGTGCGCGCCAGCGATGGCGAACTGCTGTGGTCCACCGAGGTCCCGGGGGATCCATTCGGCGGGGCCACCGTGGTGGG
>DAIMFV010000147.1:0-897 GCA_036724365.1 Acidimicrobiales bacterium
TACCGGCTGGCGGCCGAGCCGCGCGATGCCACCACCACGGCGGCGACCAGACCGATCGAGCCCACCACGGGGGCCACCGCCGCCCAGCCGGGGGCCCGGCCCACCAGGGCCACGAAGGCGGCACCCAGGGCCAGCAGGGAACCGAAGCCCAGCCACGCGGCGGCTCGCTCCCGTCGTGCGGCGGTGTGACGGGCGAACCCGCGGGCGTCCATGGACTCCGCCAGTGCCAGCGCCCGTTCGAGCCCGGACTCCACGATGGGCACCGCGGTGCGGACGAGCCGGCCGCGGCGCACCACCCGGCCGCCGGTGCGGGCCCGGTCGGCCTCCCGGGCTTCGGTCACCGCGGTCATGGTGGAGGGCACGAAGGCCAGCGCCACCGTCACGATCAGCCCGGGCTCGTGGAAGGCCCGGGGCGTGGACTGCAGCAGCTCGTGGTGCGAGGCCACGGCGTTGAACGCGCCGAAGGCGGCCATGATCCCGACCACGGCGAACGCCTGGCTGGCGGCGGCCAGGACCACCACGCCCTCCACGGTGCCGCCCACCGTGAAGCCGCCCAGGATCCGGGGCAGGGTGGCCTCGGGCAGGGTGAACCAGGTGTCGGGCGGTGGGCCGCCCACGCCGTCGCTGTGGCTGGTGAGCGCGGGCAGCACCACCCGCAGAGCGGCGAACACCACGCCGATGCCGATCAGCACGGGGAAGGCCCGGGCGAGGGAGTTGTCCAGGCGGTGGGTGTTGACCACCAGCAGGGCCACCGCGATCACCAACGCCACGTAGACGGGGCTGGGCGCGAGCTGGACCGACAGGGCGGCGGCCACGGCCCACAGGGACCAGGTGACGGCGTGGAGCGGGCTGGTGGTGCGCATGGGCCGGGCGGTGGTCCCGATCCGGTCGATGCAC
>DAIMFV010000147.1:907-8693 GCA_036724365.1 Acidimicrobiales bacterium
GGGGTCGAGGTCGTTGAGTCCCTGGAGTCTCTGGAGTCCGTGGAGTCCGTGGAGTCCGTTCGGGGTGAGGGGCGCAGTTGACCGGCCGGGACGGGCGCCCGTACCGTACGCACCACGCGTAGGCCGTCGGCAACCCGGATGTTGTCGAGGGCGGTCCACCCCGGTGGACCGTAGGGGAAGTCGGTGAGAGTCCGACGCTGACCCGCAGCTGTAACCGGTCGATCAAGGCCGGGAGCCAGGTGACCTGCCTCGCCGTCGACCGGATCCGGTCGACCCGCCCTCAACACACCGGGTCCCCGAGGAACGGGATCCCAGGAGGTCACCATGACGTCTCGTCGTCCGTCCCGCTTCGCCCTGGGCGCAGCCCTGCTCGCCCCGGCCGTCATCGGCGCCTCGGTGCTCCCCGCTCCCGTGGCGGCTCGCTCGCCGCGTGTCGTCGCCGCACTCGACGTGGACGCGGCCCTCGGTTACCTCGCCGCCAGCCAGCAGGCCGACGGCGGGTTCGACCTGAGCGGGTTCCCGGGCTTCGAGACCCCCGACGTGATCCACGCCATCGGCGCCGCCGCCACCGTGGGCAGCCCGTGGGACCCGGCCGTGGCGGCCGGCGCCGTGCGCGGCTTCGAGGTGGGCGGACAGGACCCGTTCGACGCCATCGACGCCCTGGTCGACGGGCCGGAGGAGCCGTCGGGCCAGGCCGCCGGGGCCCAGGCGGCCAAGATCGTGGCCCTGGTGGTGGGGCCCACCGGGCAGTCGGCCACCGACTTCGACCCGTCGGGTGACAGCGCCGCTCCCGTCGACCTGCTGGCCCGCATGGACCTCCACCGCACCGAGGCCGGCGGCTACGACTTCGGTGCCGTCTTCAACGGGGCGCTGTACGCCGCGCTGGCGCTCGATGCCACCGGCCGCCCGATCCCCGCCGGCCTGGTCACCCAGATCCGTGCGGCCCAGCGAGGCGACGGCTCGTGGAACTACGCCGGCGATCTCGACCCCGAGAACACCGGCGAGCCCGACACCACCTCGCTCGCCGTGCTGGCCCTCTCGGCCGCCGGCCTCGACAGCACCGATCCCACCGTCGCCGATGCGGTCGCCTACCTGGCCGACGGCCAGCAGGCCTCCGGGGCCTGGCAGGCGTTCGGGGCCGACGACCCCAACTCCACCTCCATGGCGGCGGTGGCGCTCAGCGCGGTGCAGATCGACGTCACCGACCCGAACTGGGGAGCCCGGTTCGGCGCCACGCCCTACGCCACCTACGTGAGCCCCTACGCGTGGCTCGCCGGCCGGCAGCTCGCCGACGGTCGCATCGCCAGCCCCAACGACGACTTCGGGATCAACACGTTCCCCACGGCCCAGACCGTGCAGGCCGTGAGCGCCCAGTGGCACCTGCGCACCGAGCAGCGTGACCTGGTGGCCGCCCTGGCCCAGCGGCTCGCGGCTTCGTCGGCTGCGGCCCGCACGCTCGGCCACGCCACTGTCGGCCCCAACGTGTCCACCCGGGCCGCCCGGGAGCGCACCGCCCACGCGGTGGCCATGAGCCAGTCGGGCCGGGAGACCGCGGCCGAGGCGCTGTTCCAGCGGGCGTTCGAGCGGGGCCTCGACGCCGCCGGTCGTGCCTACTGGTCGGGCCAGCTGGTGCACGACTCCCGCTCGCGGGTGCTGGTGCGCCTCACCGGGTCGCCCGGGTCCTGCGCCGGTTCCGGCAGCCCCACCGCCGGCTTCGTGGACAACGCCTACCGCGCCGTGCTCGGCCGGGGCCCCGACACCGCGGGCAAGGCCTACTGGTCGCAGCGCCTCGACGCCGGCGATCCCGTGAGCATCATCGCCGCCGACCTGGTGGCCAGCCGCGAGTACCGGGCCAAGGAGGTCGACATCGCGTACCAGCAGATGCTCGGCCGCGACTCGGACGCCGGCGGTCGGGACTTCTGGACCGAACGGCTCGCCACCACCCGGGTGGAGGCCATCCTCGCCGGCATCGGCGGATCGGCCGAGTTCTACCGGCGCCACGCCTGACCCGGCGGGAGGTCGAGTCGTGAGCGCTCCGCACAGCCGCCCCTCGGGTGGTTGGTCCGCTCGTGCGGTGGTGGCGGTGGTGGCCGCGCTGGTGGCCCTCGCCGGGACTGCGTGGGTGGCAACGCCACCCGCGGCCGCCGAGGCCACCGGCGGCTGCCGGCCGCTCGGCGGCACGGCCGCGGCCACGGGCGGGCCGCACCGGGCCACCGTGGTGGTCGACCCCGGTTCGGGCCCGGTGTGGTCGGCGTGCATCTCCTTCGCCGGCACCATCTCTGGTCTCGACGCTCTGGAGCTGGCGGCCGCCACCATCCCCGGGTTGGAGCCGGTGTACGAGCCCTATCCCGGCCAGGGGCGGGCCGTGTGCCGCCTCCTCGGGGTGGGCAACGACCCGCCCAACTGCCTCGGCAAGTCGGTGGAGTACTGGTCGTACTTCCGCGACGGGGCCTACTCCCGCGGCGGCGGCGGCGCCTCCCAGGTGAGCGACGGCGACGTCGAGGGCTGGTCGTTCAGCACGGGCACGGCGCCGCGCGCCGCCACCCACGGGGCCGAGGCGGTGCCCACCACGGCCGTACCCACCACGCCCCCGGCCACGCCCCCGTCCACGACCCCGTCCACCACGGCCCCGCCCGCACCGTCGCCCACCGAGCCCGCACCGGGGGGCCCGGCGCCCGGCGGGAGCTCCCCGGGTTCCGCAACGACCGGAACGACAGCGGCCGACCCCGGGGCTCCGGGTTCGGGTGCAGGTGGCACGTCCTCCACCACCCTCGCGTCCACACCCGGCTCCGGCACTGATGCTGGTGGGAACCCCACCCCGCCGGACAGCCCGGAGGCGGGCTCCGCCGACGAGACCACGTCGGTGCCGGTCGGCGGCACCGTGATGGTGACCCAGGCTGCCGACAGCGGGTCGTCGTTGGGCTCCGTCCTGGGCTTCGGCTCGGCCCTCGGTGCGCTGGGCGTGGCCGCCGTGGTGGTGCGGCGTCGACGCGACGCTCAGGAAACCGGTCACCCGGGGCCACTCCTGGAAGACGGCTAGCACCGGGGCCGGCACCGTGACCGATCCAGCCGCCTGGGGGATCCCCCAGACGGCGATGAGGGATCGACCCGATGGTGGAGCCCCTGTTCGGGGCGCACCGTGGACATCGACGACAGGCACGGCGCCCGTCGAGACGAGGAGTCCACCATGCCCACCACCCTTCCGCCCCCGCCCCCGGCCCCGAGGTCCAACTCGGATGCGCTGTGGACCGCCGCCACCCGGCCTGCAGCCGCGGCGGGTGGATCGCAGTTCCAGTTCCCCGCCGGGCAGCCCCTGGCCGGCTGGCTGGTGAAGCGCCGCAACGAGGGCGCCACGCCGGACCAGATCTGCGCCCAGCTGGTGGCGTCCGGCTGGGACGCCGACGCCGCCGGGCGCACCGCCTTGCTCTCGCTGCGGACGTCGGACCGCCACCGCCTGCTCTACATCGCCCAGTGCTGGGGTGCGGGCCTGGCGGCGTTCGGCGCCGGCACCGCCGCCCATCTGGCGCTGGAGGGTGGACGGGATCCGCTCACCCTGGCCTGGTACCTCACGGTGATGACGGTGGCGGCCCCGATCGGGGTTGCGGCGGGCGCCTGGGCCCGGCGGGTGGAGGCCACCGAACCCCACGCCATCTGGTCACCCACCCGGCGCACCCTGTTCGCCACCCTGGCCACGTGCACCGCCACGGTGGGGATCGTGCGCCTGCTCTCCTACCTGTTCCTGGTGATGGCGGCCATGGTCGGGGCCGAGGGCTACGAGCTCACCCCGTCCTCGCTGGTGCAGGTGATGGTCACGCTCGGGTTGGCCACCCCGCTGTTCTGGTGGTCGCTCGTGGAGTGGCGTCGGTCCAACGTGGCCCTGCGTCTGCTGAAGCGCACCCCGGCGTCGGGTGGGGCCGAGGCGCGGGACCCGGGGTCGGTAGCGTCGGCGGGATGAGCGGACCGACGGTGGTCGAGCCCCGTCTCCGCGAGCTGGTCGGCGGGATCGCGGTGCTGCGGCTGCTGGTCGTGGTGTGGGCGGTGGTGGTCACCGTGGTCGACGCCCGGTCGGGGGTCTTGAGCAACCCCACCGCAGCGTTCGCCGTCCTGGCGGTGGTGGCGGCGTGGACCGGACTGATCGGCGTCTGGGTCCTGACCTCGCCCTCGCTGGTGGTCCGTCCGACGGTGCTCGCCATCGACCTGCTGGTCGGCACCGCCGTGGTGGTGGCCGACTGGCTGGTGTACGACGGCCCACATCCCCAGAGCTTCGGGTCGGCCTGGCCGGTCACCTCGGTGGTGCTCGTGGCGGTGGTGCGGGGCTGGAAGCCCGGGCTGGTGGCGGGCCTGGGTCTGGGGATCGCCAACGTGGCGGCGGTGGCGGTCACCGACCACCTGACCGGGCGGGGGCTGGCCCTCACCGGCAACGTCGTCCTGTTGGCCACCACGGGCATGGTCGCCGGGTTCGTGTCGACCCGTCTGCGAGAGGCCGAGTCGGCGGTGGCGGCCGCCCGGGAGCGGGAGCGCTTCGCCCGCACCCTGCACGACGGGGTCCTCCAGACGCTGGCGGTGGTGCAGCGCCGGAGCGACGACCAGGCGATCGTGGAGCTGGCCCGAGACCAGGAGTGGGAGCTGCGTCGATTCATCGGATCGGGGCCCGACACCCGCACCGATCTGCTCACCGAGCTGCGGACCCTGGCCGCCCGCACCGAGCGTCACCACCGGGTGCGGGTCGAGGTGGTGGTGATCGAGGATCCCGGCGTGGTCGGTGAACGGCTCGACGCCCTCGTGGGAGCCACCACCGAGGCGCTGAGCAACGCGGTCAAGCACGCCTCCCCCTCCGTGGTGACCCTGTGCGTCGATGCGGGTGACGACGGCCGGGGTTGCCTGGTGACGGTCACCGACGACGGCGCCGGCTTCGAGGTGGACGACGCGCCGGCCGGTACGGGGCTGGCCCGATCGATCCGGGGGCGCCTGAGCGAGGTGGGCGGACAGGTCACGATCCGGTCCACCGTCGGGCGGGGCACCGAGGTGTCACTGTGGGTGCCGTGACCACTCGACTCGTGATCGCCGACGACCACGCCATCTGGCGCAGCGGCCTGCGCGCCGACCTGGGCGAGTCCTTCGCCGTGGTGGGCGAGGCGGGCGACGGGGCCGAGGCGGTGGAGGTGATCCGCCGTGAGCGTCCCGACCTGGCCTTGGTGGACCTGCACATGGACCAAGGCGGGGGCATGGCCGTGGTCACGGCGTGTGCGGCCGAGTGCCCCATCGTGATCCTCACGGTCTCGGAGGCCGAACGGGATCTGCTCGACGCGGTGGCCGCCGGCGCCGTCGGGTACCTGACGAAGTCGACCCGGCCCGAGGACCTGCGGGCCGCGCTCCTCCGGGCCGCCGCGGGTGAACCGGTGTTCTCGCCGCAGCTCGCCGCCCTGGTCATCGGAGAGTTCCGCCGGCTCGCCGCCACCGGCGACGACGGCACGCAGGTGCTGTCGGCCCGCGAGCGCGAGGTGGTGGGGCTGGTGGCCCGCGGGCACACCTACAAGGCCGTGGCCGAAGACCTCTTCATCTCGCCCAAGACGGTCGAGAACCACGTGCGCAACATCATGGCCAAGCTGCACCTGTCCCGTCGCCACGAGCTGGTGCGGTGGGCGGTGGACCGCGGCATCACCTGACGGTCTGGCCTCGGGTGGACCCGCGCGGCCGGCTCCCCGGTGCGGGCCGGATCGGCCCCGTAGGGTGCGGCCATGCCGCGCCAGTCGTCCCGTCCGCCGTCCCACCTGTCCCGACACCCGGTGGCCCTCACAGCCCTGGCCGTCGTCCTCGCCCTGGGTCCCACCGCGTGCGGCTCCGACGACGATGCCTCGCCCCCGTCCACCACGAGCGGACCGCCCGCAACCACCCTCGAACCCGACACCACCGCGGGCACGTCGGTGCCCCCGCCGCGAGCGCTGCTCGACGACCAGACCGCCCCGGAGAGCATCAACGGCCTGGTGGTCGACGGCGACACCCTGTGGATCGCGAGCATCGGCGACGACGTGGTGCTGCAGGTGGACCGCGAGTCCGGCGCCATCCTGGCCCGAATCCCCGGTGGCGGCGCCGGGCCCGACGACGTGGCCGTGGCCCCCGACGGCACCGTCTACAGCACCGGGTTCACGAACGGCGACGTCGGCCGCATCGCGGACGGCGAGTACTCGGTGCTGGTCACGCTGGTCCCGGGCATCAACCCGATAACCGTCGGTGACGACGGCACCATCTGGGTGGGCGAGATGGCCGACGGCGGCGACCTCACCCGGATCGCCCCCGACGGCACCACCGAGGTGGTGGCCACCGGGCTGCCCACCATCAACGGCTTCGCCCTGGACGGCGAGGGCCGGATCCTGGCGCCCGCGGGAGGCATGCAGGCCGGCGAGGCCGGCGGCACGATCGTGCGGATCGACCCCGCCGACGGCAGCGTGACCACCGTGGCCGACGGGCTCCCGCCGGTGCTGGCCAGCACGGTGGATCCCGAGGGCCGCTACCTGGCCTTGGCCAACGTGTCCGGGGAGGTGCTGCTGGTGGATCCCGAGGCCGGCACGTTCGAGGTGCTGCACACGGTCACCGAGGGCGCCCCGTTCGACAACCTCGACGTGGCCCCCGACGGCACCATCTACCTGTCCAGCTTCGTGGCCCCCACCGTCACCGAGGTGAAGCCAGACGGCACCGTCCGGGTCATCCCCATCGGCGAGCTGCCGGTCCAAGGCTGAACGTGGACGTCCACCTGGTCGACGGCACCTACGAGCTGTTCCGCTACCACTTCGCCCTGCCGTCGCACGTGACCGCCGACGGTCGGGAGGTGGCCGCCGCCCGCGGCGTGGCCGGTTCGGTGCTCTCCATGTTGGAGGAGGGGGCCACTCACGTGGCGGTGGCCACCGACCATGTGATCGAGTCGTTCCGCAACGACCTGTGGCCCACCTACAAGGACGGTTCGGGGGTGGAGGCCGACCTCCTCTCCCAGTTCGGTCTGGTCGAGGACCTGCTGCGGGCCGTGGGCGTGACGGTGTTCGCCATGGTCGAGTTCGAGGCCGACGACGCGCTGGGCGCCGCGGCGCGGGTGGCCGCCGTCGACGACCGGGTGGACCGGGTGGTCATCTGCACGCCCGACAAGGACCTGGGCCAGTGCGTGGGCGGCAAGATCGTGCAGATGGACCGCCGCAAGGGCACGGTGATCGGTGTCGAGGGCGTGCGCGAGAAGTTCGGCGTGGGCCCCGAGTCCATCCCCGACTACCTGGCCCTGGTGGGCGACACCGCCGACGGCTTCCCCGGTCTTCCCGGCTGGGGGGCCAAGTCGGCCGCCACCGTCCTGGCCCGCTACGGCCACCTCGAGGACATCCCCGCCGGGGCCGACCACTGGGACGTGACCGTCCGCGGTGCCGGCAAGCTGGCCCGCACCCTCCAGGACCAGTTCGCCGACGCCCTCCTGTTCCGCCGCATCGCCACCCTCGAGTACGACGCCCCCACCATGGACACGGTCGACGAGCTCGAGTGGCACGGCCCCCGCCCCGACCTGGTCGACCTGGCCGCCTCGGTCGACGCCCCGGGCCTGGTCGACCGAGCCACCCGCCTCGCCACCGCCCGGGCCGGGAGTCGGGCGGAGAGGATCGCCGAGCACAAGGCGCTCAGCGATGCGACCGTCCCGATCGCAGACATCCTCGGCCACCGCGACGCCGACCGCCGCTGAGCCGTAGCTCGTCGGTCCGCCCTAGACATCCCACGCCCCGTAGGTGTCAAGCGGCGAGTTGGCTGCGGTGCCCCC
>DAIMFV010000148.1:0-8679 GCA_036724365.1 Acidimicrobiales bacterium
CCTGGGGCCGGCCTACGAGACCCCGGCCGAGGTCCGCATGGCCGGGGCGCTGGGCGCCGACCTGGTGGGCATGTCCACGGTGCTGGAGACCATCGCCGCCGTGCACGCCGGCGCCTCGGTGGTGGGCTTGTCGTTGGTCACCAACCAGGCCGCCGGCCTCGATCCCGCCGGCGCGGGCCTGGCGCACCACGACGTGCTGTCGGTGGCCGCGGCTGCCGCCCCGGACCTCGGCGACCTGCTGGCCCGGGTGGTGGCTGCGCTGTGAGCGAACCCGACCTGCAGGCCCGGGCACGCGACTGGCTCGCCGACGACCCCGATCCCGAGACCCGCCACGAGCTGGCCGACCTGCTCGAACGGGGTGACGTCGTCGAGCTGGCCGACCGCTTCGCCGGACTGTTGTCCTTCGGTACCGCCGGGCTGCGGGGCGCGGTCGGCGCCGGACCCAACCGCATGAACGTGGCGGTGGTGATCCGGGCCGCGGCCGCCATCGCCGCCTGGGTCCGCGACGGCGACTCCCTCGGCTCCGGCGACTCCCTCGACTCCGGCGCCGAGCGGCGCGTGCTGCCGGCGGTGGTCGTGGGCTTCGACGCCCGCCACCGGTCGACCGACTTCGCCGCGGTGTCCGCCGAGGTGCTGGCGGCGGCGGGGGTGCGGGCGCTCCTCCTGCCCCGCCCGGTGCCCACCCCGGTCCTGGCCTTCGCCGTCACCCACCTCGGTGCCTCGGCGGGGATCATGGTCACCGCCAGCCACAACCCGCCCACCGACAACGGCTACAAGGTGTACGACGGGAGCGGTCGCCAGATCGTGGCCCCCTCCGACGTGGCGATCGCCGAGTCCATGCGGTCGGTGCACCGGGTCTCCGCGGTGCCCCGCACCGGACCCGACGACCCCGACATCGTGCACCTCGACGACGCCGTGGAGCAGGCGTACGTCGAGGCCGCCACCACGCTGGTCGACCCCGACGGACCGCGCCAGGTCACGGTGGCCCACACCGCCCTGCACGGCGTGGCGGCGGCGGTGTTCCGCCGGGTGGTGGCCCGGGCCGGCTTCGGCCCCGGGGCCGAGGTGGCGGAACAGGCCGAGCCCGATCCGTCGTTCCCCACGGTGGCCTTCCCGAACCCCGAGGAGCCGGGCGCCCTCGATCTGGGCATCGCCCGGGCCGCCGGCGCCGGGGCCCACCTGCTGGTGGCCCACGACCCCGACGGCGACCGGCTGGGCATCGCTGTGCCCGACCCGGCCCGGGGCGGTGCCGGTGACCCGGCCGGCTGGCGGACGCTGCGGGGCGACGAGATCGGGGTCCTGCTGGCCCACCACCTGCTGGTACAGGGTCGCCTCGACCAGGACACCGTGCTCGTCAACACGGTCGTGTCGTCCACCCTGCTGGCCCGGATGGCGGCGGCGGCGGGCGTCCCCCACGTGTGCACCCTCACCGGCTTCAAGTGGATCAGCCGGGCCCCCGGTCCGGGTCGGCGTCTCGGGCTGGGGTACGAGGAGGCGCTGGGCTACTGCGTCGACAGCGTGGTGGCCGACAAGGACGGCCTCACCGCCGCGCTCGTGTTCATGGAGTTGGTGGCGGGACTGCGCGCCGAGGGTCGCACGGTGCTCGACGTGCTCGACGAGCTCGCGCTGGCCCACGGCGTCCACCAGACCGGCCAGTGGGTGCTCCGCATCACCGGCCCCTCGGCCCGCGAGCGGCTCGCGGCCCTCATGGCCACGCTCCGGCGGGAGCCGCCCACCAGCCTGGGTTCGATGGCCGTGGCCGGCGTCGACGACCTGCTCGCCGGCGATGCGGCTCGGGGCCTGGCGCCCACCGACCTGCTCACCTTCCGCCTGGCGGGCGGTCGGGTGGTGGTCCGGCCGAGCGGCACCGAACCCAAGCTCAAGTGCTACATCGAGGTGGTGGAGGCGGTCGACGGCCCCGCCGACCTGGCCGCGGCGCGTGCCCGCGCCGTGGCCGGCGTCGACGCCCTGGTGGCCGCGGTGGCCGACCACCTCCGGGTCGTGGCGGGCCCGGCCTGACGCCTGCCGTTTCCCGGACTCGCCCGGTGGTGGCACCATCGTGGACATGGAACGTGCTGTGCTCGCCGGGATCATCGATCACACCCTCTTGGCTCCCACGGCCACGGCGGACCAGGTCGCCCTGCTGTGCCAGGAGGCGGCCGAGCTGGGCGTGGCGGCGGTCTGCGTCTCGCCGAGCCGGCTCCCGCTCGCCGCGGGCATCCTGCCCGCGACCATCGCGGTGTGCACCGTCATCGGGTTCCCCTCGGGCGCGCACCGGTCGGCGGTGAAGGCGGTGGAGGCGGCTCGGGCGGTCGACGACGGGGCCACCGAGATCGACATGGTGATCGACCTCGGGCTGGCCGCCGACGGCCGGTGGAACGAGGTGGAGGCCGAGATCGCAGAGGTCCGGGCGCAGGTCCCCGACGGCCACCTGCTGAAGGTCATCGTCGAATCGGCGGCCCTCCGCCCGGCCGGGATCGTGGCGGCGTGCGAGGCGGCGGAGCGGGCCGGTGCCGACTACGTCAAGACCTCCACCGGCTTCCACCCGAGCGGCGGGGCCACCGTGGAGGCGGTGGCGCTCATGGCGGCCACGGTGGGCGGTCGACTCGGGATCAAGGCCTCGGGCGGCATCCGCGACGCCGGTACCGCCCTGGCCCTGGTGGGGGCGGGCGCCACCCGGCTCGGTTGCTCGGCCACCCGTTCGGTGCTCGCCGGTCTCCCCTGACCGACGCATCGGATCGGTAGCTGGGATTGGGGGCGCGGGTCAGCGGTCCTCGGGGCCGAGCCACTTGGAGATGGTGGTGGGCTCCCACCGGCGGATCTCCTCCAGCAGGTCGTCGGGCTCGGCGGCCGCCAGGAACTGGCTGCGGTGGGCCGGGTGCACGAACCCGGCGTCGACCACCGAGTCGAGGAAGCGCAGGAGCGGGCCGAAGAACCCGGCCACGTCGAGCCCGCCGACCGGCTTGGCGTGGATCCCGAGCTGGGTCCACGTGAAGGCCTCCATCACCTCCTCCAGGGTGCCGAAGCCGCCGGGAAGGGCGATGAAGGCCTGGGCCCGATCGGACATGGCGAGCTTGCGGGCGTGCATGGAGTCGACGACGAGCAGTTCGCTCAGACCCCGGTGGGCGATCTCCAGATCGGCGAGGTCCCGGGGGATCACCCCCGTGACCCGTCCCCCGGCTTCGAGGGCGGCGTCGGCGACGGTGCCCATCAGCCCGACCCGGCCCCCACCCGTGACCAGTTCGATGCCCCGGAGGGCCAGCACCCGCCCGAGGTGGGCGGCGGACTCCTCGTAGGCCGGGTTCCGGCCGGGGTTGGACCCGGCGAAGACGCACACGCTGGCCAGAGGGACGCGCATCAGCGTTCAGCTCCCGACGGTTGGAGGGATGAGGTCCGCAGCGCGGCGTAGCCCGGCTTGATCTGCTGGTCGATGATCCGCAGGCGACGGTCGAAGGGCCAGAACGCGCTCTTCATGGCGTTGATGGTGAGCCACTGCAGGTCGTCCCAGCCCCAGCCGAACGCCTGGTGCAGCTTGAACAGCTCCTCGGACAGGGTGATGTCGCTCATGAGGCGGTTGTCGGTGTTGACCGTCACCCGGAACCGGAGGTCGCGCAACAACTTGATCGGGTGCTCCTCGATGGAGGCGCACACGCCCGTGTGGACGTTGGAGGTGGGGCACATCTCCAGGGGCACCCGTCGGTCGCGGACGTACGCGGCCAGGCTGCCGAGGTGGGTGGCGCCGTCCCCGTCGATGGTGATGTCGTCGACGATGCGCACCCCGTGGCCGAGGCGCTCGGCCCCGCAGATCTGCAGCGCCTCCCAGATCGAGGGTAGGCCGAACGCTTCGCCGGCGTGGATGGTGACGTGTGAGTTGGCCCGGGCGATGAGGGAGAAGGCGGCCAGGTGGCGGCTGGGCGGGTTGCCCGACTCGCTGCCGGCGATGTCGAAGCCGACCACGCCCTGGTGCAGGTGACGCAGGGCGACCTCGGCGATCTCGGTGGACCGGGCGGCGTGGCGCATGGCGGTGACGATCAACCCGACCTCGATCGGGTGGTCGGCGGCGGCGCGCTGGAAGCCGGCGAGGACGGCCTCCACGGCATCGTCGGCGGTGAGGCCCCGCTCGATGCACAGCTCGGGAGCCATGCGGACCTCGGCGTACACGACGCCGTCGGCGACCAGGTCCTCGACGCACTCGGCCGCCACCCGCTCGATGGCCTCGCGGGTCTGCAGGCAGGCGACCGTGTGCTGGAACGGTTGGAGGTAGAGGTCGAGGTCGCGACGACTGGCCCCGGCGGTGAACCAGGCCTGGAGCTCGCCGGGGTCGGTGGTGGGGAGGGTGTGCCCGGCGTCGGCGGCGAGGTCGATCACGGTGGCGGGCCGGAGCCCGCCGTCGAGGTGATCGTGGAGGAGCACCTTCGGCGCCCGCCGGAGGCTGTCGAGCGTGATCACCTCGGCCATGGCCAGAGGGTACCGGGCCGTCCGGCTCCCGGGTTGTGGGGCCGGTTCGGGCGTGGGGCGTCAGGCCGTGGGTCCGGCCACCGCATCGGCGGCGGCCACCGCCACCGACACCGCCTGATCCACCGCAGCCGCCTTGGCGTCGAGGTCGGGCTCCTCTGCCTCCTGGCGCCCGGCGATCACCGCACACACGCAGCCGGCCTTGAAGCCGTACACCTCGCCCATCTTGAACAGGGTGCCGGCCTCCATCTCGAAGCCGAGGATGCCCAGATCGACCAGCTCGTCGATGCGGCCGTGGAGCCGGTGTAACAGGTGGGGGTTCGCCGAGGAGG
Organism: Acidimicrobiales bacterium; assembly: GCA_036724365.1. GTDB lineage: Bacteria > Actinomycetota > Acidimicrobiia > Acidimicrobiales > Iamiaceae > Aquihabitans. The sequence continues at coordinate 4,788 of DAIMFV010000148.1, forward strand.
TGGTGCGTTCCTGGCCCTCGTAGAAGGTGTCGGTGGAGGCCAGCACCCCGACGTGGTGGTCCACGCCCAGGGCCTCGGCCGCCCGGGCGAGGGCCACGGTCAGGAAGGGGTCGGCGGCCGCCGGGAACTCCCGGGGGGCGATGTCGTCGGCGGCGCCCTGATCGGCGAGCGCCGCCGACGCCACGATCACCGACCCCACCGCGACCTCCGGGCGGATGGACCCGCAGGTGCCCACCCGGATGACGGTGGTGATGCCCACCTGCACCAGCTCGTTCACCACGATGCTGAGCGACGGTGCCCCCATGCCGCTGGTGGCGCACACCACCGGCGCACCCCCGGGGAGCGTGGCCCGGAACGATGCGAGGCCCCGATTGGTGGACAGCGACCGGCCGTCGGTGAGCGTGGCGGTGGCGATGGCCTCGGTCCGCCCGGGATCGCCGCTGAGGAGGGCGATGGTGGTGCCGGGAGCCAGGTCGTCGGCTCCGAAGCCGAGGTGGTACGGGCGGGCGCCGGTCATCGTCGACCACCGGGGTCACGCGGCGGGTCGAGGTCCAGGTCGAAGGGATCGGGGAGGAGGCGGCCGAGGGTGGTCACCCCCTCGGTGGTGTCGACCTGGATGGCGGGCCCGCCGTGCTCGATCAGCAGCTGGCGGCACCGGCCGCACGGCACCTGTCGGTCGCCGGCGCCGACGCGCCCACCCCGGCTGCTGATGACGCTCACGGCCACCAGCCGGCCGCCGCCCGAGGCGAGCAGCTGCGACACCAGCCCGCACTCGGCGCACAAGGTGACGCCGTAGGAGCTGTTCTCCACGTTGCAGCCCCCGACGACCCGCCCGTCGTCGACCAGCCCGGCGGCGCCGACCCGCAGCCCCGAGTACGGCGCGTACGCGAGGGTGGCGAGTCGGGCGGCCTCGGCGCGTAGGGCCGGCCAGTCCACCTCCGGTGCAGGGATCTGGTCGGTGGTGCGGTCGGCGTCCATGGTGGGCACCCATGTTGGTCGCTGGCCGGCCCTGGGGGTGCGATCGGGCCGCCGGGTCCCCGTCGGTATCCTTCCGGGGTGCCCCTCGTCTCGGAATCCATGGAACCCACGGGCGAGGGTCCCGTCGAGGACCCGTTGGGTGATCGGCTCTTGGCAGCCGCAGCTGCCGAGTTCGCGGCCCGGGGCTACGCCGGAGCCCGGGTGGCCGAGATCGCCCGTCGCGCCGGGGTCACCACCGGGGCCATCTACTCCCGCTACCGGGGCAAGACCGACCTGTTGGCGGCTGCGCTCGGCAACGCCACGGCGGGGGAGTTCGACGCCCTCTTCGCCGACCACCGCTTCCAGGGCCGGATGGAGGACATCCTGCTCATCGCCGGTAGCCACCTGGTCGACCGGTCCGAGCCCGACGAGTCCCACGGTGCCACCCCGGGCATGCTGCTGGAGTCGTTCACCGCCGCCCGTCACGAGCCCGAGGTCAAGGCGATCATGCGTGCGGGGATGGAGGATCGGCGGCGCCGTCTCGCCGAGATCGTCGATGCCGCCAAGGACGGTGGCGGCATCGACCCGTCGCTCGACACCGACGCCATCGTCACCTTCTGCCACGCCGTCGGCCTGGGGTTCCTGCTCCTCGAGGTCACCGACTCCCCGCTGCCGGCCGGCCACCACTGGGAGGAGCTCATCCGACGGCTCGTGACCGCGGTGGCGCCGCCGTCGTGAGCCGGCCCACGGACCACGCCGGCTTCCTGCGCGCCGAGGCGCCCGAGCCCGGTCACTGGTGGGGGCGGCGGTGGCCGTCGATCGCCGTGCTCGCCGCGCTGCTGGCCGTCACCTCCGTGGTCACGGTCGGCCTGGCCGGCCGGGCGGCCGACGTGTTGCCGGAGGTGGGCAAGGACCAACTGGGCGCGGACAACTGGTCCGACCCGCTCGGGGTGCACCTGGCTGCAGACTTCCAGGTGGCCCGGGTGCCCGACTGCGCCGCCGGGGCCTTCACCCGGCTCGTGCTCTGGGATCCCGAGAGCCAGCCCTACTGGGAGGTCGAGGGCCCGCCCACCCCGTTCACCTCGTTCCTGGTGGGCGTGGCCCCCGAGGGGTTCACCACCGTCACGCCGTACCGCGACCCGCCCCGGGGCGAGGTGCTGCGGTTGGTGGCGTTCCGGCGCGATGGCGGTCCCGTGGGCATCCGCTACCAGGCCACCGACCTGCGTCCGACCCGGGTGGTCAGCGGCAACCCGCTGGTGCGCTTCACGATCGAGGGCTTCCAGACCGCCCGGGTGTGCGAGGCCGCCGAGGCCGACCCGTCGGCCACCCCGGGCCCGGCCGCCGCCGACCAGGACGACCCGGCGGGAGTCGGTTCCACCGCCCCGGTGCCGGGTGGGCGATCCACCACCACGATCGACGACGGCACCGGCACCGGCACCGGCTGATCAACCGAGCTGGGAGCGCCCCCGGTCGGTGACGCCCTGGCGGCGACGTTCGATCTCGGCGGGGTCGAGGCCGCGTCCCTGCCACGCCTCGGCGGCGTCGGACTCGATGAGCCAGGCGTCGCCCGCCGTGGCCAGGGATCCGGCCGCGTAGGTGGCGTAGATCTGCCGCACGGCGCGCTGGTCGCTCGATGCGATGTCGGCAGCCAGGCCGTGGGTGAAGTGCAGGAGGTCGTCGTGGGGGACGACGTGGTTGACCAGGCCCCAGTTCAGGGCGGTCTGGGCGTCGAGGAAGTTGCCGGTGGCACTGAGCTCGCGCGCTCGGCGCAGGCCGATGGCCTGGGGGAGGAGCACGGTGAGGCCCCACCAGGGCTGGATGCCCACCCGGGCGTGGGTGTCGGCGAAGCGGGCCCGATCGGACGCCACCAGGAAGTCGCAGGCCAGGGCCAGCTCGAACCCGCCGGTGATGGCGGCGCCGTTGATGGCGCCGATGACCGGCTTGGGGCCGGGGGGCAGCGGGCCCCGCTGTGCCACCGGGGTCGCCGCGGTGGGGCGGGTGTCGGTGAGGGTGGTGCTGCCGGCGCCCAGCTCCTTGAGGTCGAGGCCGGCGCAGAAGGTGGGGTCGCTGCCCGTGAGCACGATCACGTCGACCCCGTCGTCGTCCTGGGCCCAACGGACGGCGCGGCGCAGCGCGCTGATCAGCGCACCGGAGAGGGCGTTGCGCGCCTCGGGCCGGTTCAGGGTGAGGGTGGCGATGCGGTCGTGCACCTCGACCAGCAGCAGCTCGGAGACGGGTGCGGATTCCGTCGTGGGTTCGGTCGTCATCGGCGGGTGGACTCCTCGGTGGGTCAGGACTGGGCGTCTTCGGGGGGCAGGAACTCGAAGGTGAGGTCGCCGAGGCGCACGAGGGTGGACGCGATCCAGCCGCCCATGGAGCTGAAGTGCTCGTCGAGCTTGGAGCCGTCGGCCAGCACCCCCTCGTCGAGGTCTTAGGACCCTTCGTAGGACACCTCGATGGCGTACTCGGCGTCGTCGAGGTCGTTGTCGTAGATGGTCTCGAGCGTGGGGCCGGACCGGTAGAGCAGTTCGCCGCCGATGGGGCTGGACTCCTCGGGCAGCACCGCCAGCACGCGCTGCGGGTCGGGCTGGGAGGCCAGTCGCTGCACCCGGAAGACGATCTCGATCTCGATGCGGGGCGGGTCGTCGAGCGGCTCGCCGATGTACCAGGACCGGTAGGCGGTCTGCGCCCAGGTGGGCCAGTCGAGGGTGATGTCGGCCCGGGTGCGCGGAAGCGCTCCTCGAACGCCTGGCGCTCGAGCATGGCGCTCTCCACCGTGTCCCGCAGGGCCCCGATGGCGTCGGTGAAGACGTGGTCGAGCACCTCAGCCCCGCTCGTCCATCAGCGCCACGGCCACCGACAGGCCGTAGGTCTTGTGGCGAATGGTGGCGATGCGACGACCGTCCTGCACGGCCGGTTTGATCGACCCCAGGCC
>DAIMFV010000149.1:0-5297 GCA_036724365.1 Acidimicrobiales bacterium
ACCAGGACGACCAGCGCCGCCACGGCCAGGCGGGCCGCCACCGGCGGGCCGGCGTCGGGGTCGGCCGACGGGCGCGAGGTGCCGCGCACCGGATCCGGGGGCGGGGTGGTGCCGGAGGTGGGGGCGCCGGGGATGGTGGTGGAGGCCACGGTCGTGGTGGATGTGGTCGTGGTGGTCGGCAGGGGCTCATCGCCGCCCTGGGCCTGCTCGGGGGGCAACCCCGTGTAGGCCTCGGCGCCCGGGATGCCCCGGCCCTTGGTGGGCTCGAAGGGCACCCAACCCACCCCGGGGAAGTGCACCTCCGGCCAGGCGTGGGCGTGCAGGCCGCGCACCCGGTAGAAGGTGGGGTCCTCGGGGTCGGCATCACCCGAGGTGAAGCCCACGGCCACCCGGGCCGGCAGGCCGACCGCCCGGGCCATGGCGGCGTAGGCCCCGGCGAACTGCTCGCAGTAGCCCACCCCGGAGTCCAGGAACGCCACCAGGGCATCGTTGCCGTGACCCTCGGGGATGTCGGTGCTGTAGCGGAACCGGCTGCTCTGGAAGAAGTCCTGCAGGGCGCGGGCCCGGTCGTAGCGGGTCTCGAGCCCGGCCACCACCTGCTGGGCCTCCCGGCGGACCCGTGCGGGCAGGGTGCTCGGGAGGGCGAGGTAGGTGGCACGCAGCGCATCGGACTCGGGGCCGACGGCTCGGCGGAGGGTGGCGGGATCGAGCACCGGGGTCACGGAGGCGACCTCGTAGGTGAGGCCGTCCGACGACGGGGTGGAGTCGTCGACGATCAGCGTCGACGACTGGGCGTCCCACAGCAGGGGTGCACTAGAGCGGGGCACCTCCCGGGCCTCGAAGGCGGCCGGTACCCACAGCGCGCCCAGCGACAGGACCTCGAACTCCTGGACGACCCGTCGGGTGGTCACCTCGTCGGGTACCGAGGCGGGCAACCGGCCCTCGGCCTCCTGGAACTCGGCGCTGCTCGCCCAGATGCGCCCGTCGAAGCGGTTGAGCGACGTGAGGCGCCAGTACGACGGTGCGGTGGACCGGACCCGGAACATCTCCCGGTTGGTCTGACGGATCAACCGGCCCTGCAGGTCCACGATCGGGCTCACCGTGTCTCGCTGGCTGCCGCGGTCGCCCGTCTCCCGCCAGCGCACCAGCGGGTCCTGGTGGAACCCGGGGGCCACCGGCGCCACCACCGTGCCGGCGAGCACGGCCACCGCCGCCACCCCGAGCCCGGCGCGGCGGAGCGCCACCACGCCACCGGCGGGGGAGGACCCGAGCCAGGCGTCGTCGAGCCCGGCGAGGTGGGCGCGGTGGGCGGCCACGAACACCAGGGCTGCCGCCGCGAACAGGGCGGCGGCAGCCACCCGATGGCGGTCGGCGGCGAGCACCGAGCAGAACACGAAGATCACCGTGGCGGGCGCCAGGGCCTCCACCGTGGCCCGGAGCCGGAACGCGGCCCAGTCGGCGAACTGCACGGCGGCCCACAGGGCCAGACCCGAGAGCAGCTGGAAGCCCACCAGCGGCTCCGTGGGCGCGGTGACCGTGCGGAACTCCCGGCCGGCCACGTCGACGGCGTCGGCCGCGGCCCGCAGGGTGTCGCCCGTGGGCAGGCCCCAGGCGGCGGTGTCGGGGAACAGCAGCCAGGTGGCCACCAGCGCCGCGCCACCCACCTCGAGCACCCCGACCGCCGGGAGCGGCAGGCGGGCCCGGCGGGCCCCGGCGGTGACCAACCAGGCCGCCGTGGTGAAGACCACCAGGTCGCCCAGGTGGGCGTCGTCCGCGTACAGCCGGCCGAACCCCCACGCCACCGCCAGGTGCACCGCGAGCAGGGCCACCTCGGCCACCACGAGCGAGGTCCACGAGCGCTCGGTGGTGGGCACCGGTGACCCGGTGATGGCGTTGGCCGTGGCGTTGGTCGTGGCCGTGGTGGCGTTGGTGGTGGTGTCGGCGGTGGTGGTGGGGGTGGCGGTGGTGGTCACGGGCGGATCCCGCCCAGGACGGTGGAGAGGGCCGCGGCCACCGGCTGGCCGCTGACGAGGGTGCTGACCGCAACGCCGCCGGGCGGTTGGTCCGGCGTGTGGCCAGGGCCGTCGGTCACCACCAGCACCCGGGCGACCGAGTCCTTGCGGTGCAGCCGGGACAGGGCGGCCAGATCGTCGGCATCGATGCGCCCGGTGATGACCACCACGTCGCCCGCGCCGGGGCGGTCTCGCTCGGTGAGGTGGGGGAGGGCGCCTCCCGGGTGGCGGTCCACCAGGGCCAGCCGTTCGAGCAGCAGGTCGAGGGCGGTGCGGGCGTCGGACGGGCCGGAGTCGGTGCCGTCGGTGACCAACAGGCGGGTGCGCTCGCCGCGCTCGGCGGCTGCGTTCAACAGCGATGCCGCGGCCGACACCGCCGTCTCGAACGCGGGGCCACCGATGTGGTCCGCCCGGGCATCGAGCACCACGGTGAGGTGGCCCTGCCACGGAGGGTCGTCCTGGCGCACGAGCAGGTCGCCGGTGCGGGCGGTGGACGCCCAGTGGATGCGGCGCAGGTCGTCACCGACCACGTAGTCGCGGAGCGACGCGAACTCGTCGCCGCCCACGCGCCCCGGCCGCGGGCGGGCCACGCCGGTGAGCGGGTCGTCGCGGCCCGACCCGGGGACACCGCCGCCCAACGGTTCGATCACCGGGAGCACCGTGAGGTCGAGGATCCCGGCGAGGGCCACGCGCCGCGACGCCAGGCCGAAGGGGTCGGCGCGGACTGCGTCGAGGGGACCGACCCGCACCAGCCCCCGGCGACGGGTGGGCAGGCGGTAGCCGGCCCGTCGCTGGGCGCCGGGTGGCAGCGGTGCGAGGACCAGCGCCGCCCCGGTGGTGCCCTCCACCGGGTCGTGGAGCGTCAGGAGGGGCGCCCGCCGGCCCGACGGGTTGGCCACCACCAGCTCCACCCGGCTGGGGTCGCCGAGGTGCACCCGGCGGGGATGGACGGACCGCTCGACGCGAAGCGTGGGGAGCGGGCGGGAGACGGTGGCCACGGCCACCGCCACCAGCGCCAGGCCCACGCCGGCGAGCACGTACAGCTCGGGGAGCGCCAGGGTGCGGGCGGCGATCAGCGAGCCGAGCGAACCGGCCACGACCAGCCAGCCCGGACGGGTGAGCGGCGGCGACACGGCGGCCGGCTCAGCCCGGCCCGGGCGTGGGCTCGGGGGAGGGCACCGGCACCCGGTCGAGCAGTTCGGCCACCACGTCGGTGGCCCGGGTGCCGCGCACGGTGGCCTCGGGGGTGAGGCGCAGGCGGTGGGCCAGCACGGGCGCCGCCAGATCCTTCACGTCGTCGGGCAGCACGAAGGTGCGACCCCGGGTGGCGGCGCGGGCCCGACACACGCGCTGGAGGGCGAGGGTGGCCCGGGGGGAGAACCCGATGGCCACGGAGGGATGCCGGCGGGAGGCATCGGCCAGGTCGACGAGGTAGCCCTGCAGCGGGGGGGCCACGTGCACGGTGCGGGCCGCGGCGATGAGCCCGTTCACCTGGGCCACGCTGAGCACCGGATCCAGGCGGGCGGGCAGGGCCCCGCCCTCGGCGGGGTCGCGCAGGATCGCCAGCTCGGCGTCCCGCTCCGGGTACCCCATGGAGATGCGCATGAGGAACCGGTCGAGCTGGCTCTCCGGGAGCGGATAGGTGCCCTCGTGGTCGGTGGGGTTCTGGGTGGCGATCACCATGAAGGGCGGAGCGAGCCGGTGGGTGACACCGTCCACGGTGACCTGCCGTTCGGCCATGGCCTCCAGCAGGGCCGACTGGGTCTTGGGTGAGGCCCGGTTCACCTCGTCGGCGAGCACCACGCCGTTGAACACGGGGCCGGGCCGGAACTCGAAGCGCCCGGCGGCGCGGTCCCACACGTTCACCCCGACCACGTCGGTGGGAAGCAGGTCGGGGGTGAACTGGATGCGGCCGAACGGGGCGTCGATCGACTGGGCGAGCGCCTTGGCCAGGGTGGTCTTGCCCACCCCGGGCACGTCTTCGACCAGCACGTGACCTTCGGCGATCAGGCAGAGCAGGACGCGGTCGATGGCGTCGGACTTGCCGTGGATGACCTCGCCGATGTTGCGGGTGAGGGCCTCGTGCAGGTCGGCGAACCGGTCGGCGCCATCGGTGTGCACAGGGGCGGAGGTGCTGGCCACGGAGGCTCCTCGGCGGGTCGGGAGCACCCGACGATACGCGAAGCGCGGGGCCCCGGAGGCGGCGTGCCATGCTCGGGCCGTGGCTCGGAGCGTGGAGCAGGTCCTGGCCGTCGACGTCGGCGGCACCAAGCTGGCCGCCGGGGTGGTGGACCGGTCCGGTCGGCTGGTGCGACGGGCCCAGGCCGCCACCGCGGGCGCTGACGCCGATGCCCTGTTCGAGGTGCTCGTCGGCGTGGTGCTCGAGGCCCTCGACGGCACCGACCCCACCGTGTTGGCCGGGTGCGGGGTGGGCACCGGCGGCCCCATGACCGCCGGGGGAGTGGCCGTGTCGCCCCTGAACATCCCCCAGTGGCGCGACTTCCCGCTGCGGGACCGCCTGGCCGAACGCCTCGGTCTGGCCGTCTGGGTCGACAACGACGCCAAGGCGCTGGCGCTGGGCGAGGGCTGGCAGGGGGCCGCCCGCGGTGCCGGTGACTACGTGGCGATGGTGGTGTCCACCGGGGTCGGCGGGGGCATCGTCCTCGACGGTCGACTCCTGAACGGCCACGCCGGCAACGCCGGCCACATCGGTCACCTGATCGTGGAGCCGGCCGGGCGGCGCTGCGGGTGCGGGGCCTACGGCTGCCTGGAGGCCGAGGCCTCGGGCACCGCCATCCGGGCCGTCACCGGTGCCCATCCGCGCGATGCCTCGCTGGAGGTGCGCCAGCGCACCGGCACCCTGGTCGGTCGGGCGGTGGCGTCGGTCGCCAACCTGCTCGACCTGCGGCTCGCGTGCGTGGCCGGTTCCGTGGCGCTGGGCTACGGCGCCACGTTCTTCGACGCCGCCCAGGCCGAGCTCGACCGCTCGGCCCGCATCGGGCACGCCCGGGGGGCGCGGATCGTGCCGGGTGGCCTGGGCGCCGACGGCCCCCTGGTGGGCGCCGGTGCGGTGGGGTGGCGGGGCCTCGGACACGACGTGGGGGTCCGATGAGGCTCCCGGGGCCGCGCTGGTGGCTGCGGGTGGTGGGCGAGGTGCTCCGCTGCACCGCGAGGGATCCGAGCTTGCGCAGCCGCCCGCTCGTCGTGACGGTGCGCGACGACGTGGGCACGCTCGACGCGACGCTCAGCTGACCGCCCGCGCCGCTCGTTCGCGCACCCGGAACG
>DAIMFV010000149.1:5307-7897 GCA_036724365.1 Acidimicrobiales bacterium
TCCGCCGGCCGTGGCTGTGGGGCACGGCCGTGGGGGTGACGCTCCGCCTGGCCCGTCCGGGCTGGTGGCGCCGCGCCCCGTTCCTGCCCCTTCCCGACCCTGACTACATGCACTTCCGGCTGGAGACCCAGTACGGCGGGGCGGGCACGGGCGACCCGGACCCGGCCGACCTCGTCACGTACCTGTCGTGGTGCCACGAGACCAAAACCCGCTGAACCCCCCGGGGCCGGGCGGTAGCCTGCGGCCCATGGTGCGGGCCCTGGTGCTGAACGCCACCTACGAACCGCTGGCCGTCGTCACCGCACGGCGGGCCGTGGTGCTCGTGCTGGCCGAGAAGGCCGATTCGCTCGACGGGTCGGGTCAGTGGTTCCACGCGGAGCGGCTGGCCCTGGAGGTGCCGTCGGTCATCCGGCTCCGCACCGTGGTCCGGGTCGACCGCCACCGGGAGCTGTCCATCAGCCGTCGCGGGGTGTTGGCCCGAGACGAGCACCGGTGCCAGTACTGCGGGGCGCGGGCCGAGACCCTCGACCACGTGGTCCCGCGCAGCCGGGGCGGCGGCCACACCTGGGACAACGTGGTGGCGGCCTGTCGGCCGTGCAACGTGCACAAGGCCGACCGGCTGCTGCCCGACACCCGGCTCGAACTGCGGCGGCCACCCGTGGTGCCCCGGCGCACGGCGTGGGTCACGGTGCTGGTGGAGCAGGTCCCCGAGGCGTGGCGGCCCTGGCTGCCGGCCGCGGCGTGACGGCGTCGCCGGGGCTCGCCGACCTCGTCGATCTGGCCCACCGGGCCGACCTCACCGAGGTCGAGCTCTGGCGGGTCTCGGTGCCCCTGGTCACCCCCCACCGTGCCGCCCACGGCACCGAGACCGATCGACAGGTCGTGCTGGTTCGGGTGGGACTGGGCGACGGCGCCAGCGGGTGGGGCGAGTGTCCCACGCTGACCCACCCCACCTACGCCGCCGAGTACACCGCGGGGGCGTTCGCCCTGCTGCGCGACGAGGTGGTGCCGTGGCTGCTCGGGGGTCCCGGTGGCGGTCCGGTGGGCCACCCCATGGCCACGGCGGCCGTGCTCACCGCCCACCTCGACGCCACCCTTCGCCAGCAGGGGGTGGCTCTGGCGGAGCGGCTGGGGTCCACGCACGGCCGCCCGTCGACCACGGTGGCCACCACCGCGGTCGTCGGCCGCCACCACGAGGTCGACGCCCTGCTGGCGACGGTGGCGGCCCGGGTGGGGGCCGGGGCGGCGCTGGTGAAGCTCAAGGTGTCGCCTCACCCGGCCGACCTCGAGGCGGCCCGGGCGGTGCGGTCCACCTGGCCCGACCTGGCCCTGGCCGTCGACGCCAACGGCACCCTCGATGCCCGCGCCGCCGCCCTGCTCGACGAGCTGGGCCTGGTGTACCTCGAGCAACCCGCCCCCGCCGACGATCTGCTGGGCTCGGCGGCGCTGGCCCGGCGCTTGTCGTGCCCGGTGGCGCTCGACGAGTCGGTCACCTCGCTCGCCGCCCTCGAGGTGGCGGTGGCGGTGGGGGCGGGCACGGTGGTGAACGTGAAGCCGGCCCGGCTGGGGGGCCCGGTGGCAGCCGCAGCCGTGGCCCGGGCCGCGGCCGATGCCGGTTGCGGGGTGTTCGTGGGCGGCATGCTCGAGACGGCGGTGGGTCGGGCCGCGGCGGTCGCGGTGGCGGCCCTCCCGGTCTGCACGTTCCCCACCGATCTCGGCCCGTCGTCCCGGTACTTCGAATCGGACCTGGCCGCGCCGTTGGTCGTCGACGCCGCCGGGCGCCTGGAGGTGCCCAGCGGCCCCGGCATCGGGGTCACCCCCGACCCGGCCGGGCTCCAGCGGTTCACCGTCGACCACGGCCTGTGGCGGAGGTGAGCACCACCGGCTGGGTCGTCGAGCACCAGCGGGGCGACGCCGGCGCCTTCCACGACCGGACCTGGCCCGAGCCGATGCGGCGCACCCTCTGGTGGTCCGAGGTCGAGGTGCCCACGGTGGTGTTGGGGTCCACCCAGGCCTTCGACGTGGTCGATGCGGACCGGGCGGCGCAGGCCGGGGTGGCCGTGGTGCGGCGGCGCAGCGGGGGTGGGGCGGTGTGGCTGGCCGATGACCCACGGTGGGATCCCGATGTGGGACGGGCCACCCACTGGGTGGGGGAGGTGTGGACCGGGGTGCTGGCCGACCTGGGTCGCCCCGGGTCCGAGGTGCACCGCGGTGGCCTGGTGGCCTCCCCGTGGTCCGACCTGGTGTGCTTCGCCGGCCTGGGGCCCGGCGAGGTCTCGTGGCGCGGCCGCAAGGTGGTGGGCATCGCCCAGCGGCGGACCCGCGCCGGGGCCCGGTTCCAGTGCGCGCTGGTGCACCACTGGGACCCCGGTCCCCTCCTCGACGTGCTGGCCCTGGACGACGAGGCCCGGGCGGAGGGTCGTCGTGCCCTGTCCCGGGTGGCCGACGGCGTGCCGGCGCCGTCGTCGGCGGTGGTGGACCTGCTGCTCCGCCGACTGGAGCTTGTGACCGACTGACCACCGAACGTGGTCCCACGTCGGTGGGGACCCGAGCGGGGTGGCGGATCGTGGCTGGTCAGGGCCGTGGGACC
>DAIMFV010000149.1:7907-8664 GCA_036724365.1 Acidimicrobiales bacterium
GACCACGATGCGTGGGCCAGCGGCCGGTTGGGCTGGGCGGGAATGCGGATCGTGGCTGGTCAGGGCCGGCGAACCGGCTCTTGCCAAGGGAGGGCTGGGGAGTATGATGGAGAGCTATGGAGATCTCGGGAGGAGAGGCGCTGGCGCCTGAGCCAGAGGCGGGCCGCTCGGCCGGGGGTCCCGCCCAGGCGGTCCTGGCCGAGCCGGCCCCGTCCCGCCTCCCGGCGTTCGGTCACGTGCCCTTCTCGGGCTGGGCCAACGGCCGCCTCGAGCCCAACGGCCGCCTGATCATCCCGGCGGCGTTCCGCTACGCCTTCACCGAGGGACTGCTCTACCTGCGGGCCCGGCGCAGCGAGTGCCTCGTGGCCTACACGCCCACGGCGTTCCGCCTGCTGGTCGACGACGCCCTGGCCAGCAACAGCGGGGGCGTGGTCGATCCGCGCATGCGCCAGGACGTCTACATGTTCGCCCCCAAGGCCACCATCGACCGCCAGTTCCGCGTCGTCCTGCCCGCAGAGCTGCGCGAGCTGGTGCCGTTCGGCGAGGAGATCGTGTTCGGCGGCCAGGTCGAGGCCCTGCACATCTACCCGGCCGAGACGTTCGGTCCCATCCAGGAGCGCCGCGACGCCTTCGACCTCCTGCTCGACTCGCACCCCGGCCTCTCCACCGACCCGGCATGACCACCCTGATGGCCGACCCCCGTCCCTTCGTCCACCACCCGGTCCTGCTGGACCGGGTGCTCGAGCTCTTCGACCCC
>DAIMFV010000150.1:0-8609 GCA_036724365.1 Acidimicrobiales bacterium
TGCACCTCGGCGGTGCGGGTTGCCGTCGCGGGTCCATCTCCCTCCATCTCCCACAACCTGAGGAGCGCACGATGACCAGCTACGAGCACGGTGTTCCGTCCTGGCTCGACATCGGCGTCGGCGACTTCGACACCGCCGCCGCCTTCTACAGCGGGCTGTTCGGGTGGGAGATCCCCGAGGGTGACGAGGCCACCGGTGGCTACCGGTCGGTCACGCTCGGCGGGAAGGTGGTGGCGGGCATGAGCCCCATGCAGATGACCCCCGGGCCGCCGTTCTGGACCACCTACGTGAACGTGGACAGCGCCGATGACGTGGTCGCCAAGGTGGCCGACGCCGGCGGCCAGGTGCTGATGCCGCCCATGGACGTGATGGAGTTCGGGCGCATGGCCATCCTGGCCGACCCCACCGGGGCCGCCATCGGCCTGTGGCAGCCCAACAGCCACCCGGGCGCCGACGTCACCAACGAGCCGGGCTCGTACTGCTGGTCCGAGCTGTTGACCAACGACCTCGACGCGGCCACCGCCTTCTACGCCGCCATCCTCGGCTGGGAGGCCCGCGCCAGCGACGGCCCCATGCCCTACACCGAGTTCCAGGTGGGCGGCCGGTCCATCGCCGGGATGATGGCCCGACCCCCGATGCTGCCCGCCGAGGTCCCCAACCACTGGGGCGTGTACTTCGCGGTGGCCGACCTCGACGCCGCCGTGGCCAGGGTCGGCGAGCTGGGCGGCTCCGCCTTCATGGGCACCATCGACACCCCCGCCGGCCGCGTCGCCCCCGTCATGGACCCCACCGGCGCCAGCCTCAACCTCATCCAACTCGCCCCCCAGCACTGACCGCGGCGGGGTACTGCCCCCGGACCGGTGGGCTTCCTGCCCGGGATCGGACCCGGTGCGGACACCGGCGTGGACACCAGCGTGGTGCCGTCAACCCTCCAGCGGGTTGGCCACGTGCAGGCCCTGGCGCAGCGCGGCGTCGCACAAGGCGGTGTCGGCGCTGGTCAACACCGTGGCCCCGACGGTGAGGGCCGCAGCCAGGTGCATGGCGTCGTAGGCCCTCAGCGACTCGGCCTCGGCCAGGTCGGCGGCCCGGCCCACCAGCTCGTCGGTGACCTGCACCAGGGCCAGGTCGTCGATCAGCGAAGTCAGCTCCCGCTTGGCGCGTTGGTGCTGGGCCGCCGTGATCCGGCCACCGCGGGCCGCGGCGGCCAGCGCCGCCCGACCCTCGACCACGATCACCGACGCCGCCGCCAGGGCATCGGCCGTGTCCCAGATCAGCGCAGCCCGGTCGCTACCCGGTTCCTCCACGATCAGCTTGAGCAGCGAGGAGGTGTCGACGTAGGTGATCACCGGCGCTGGCTGGCCACCAGATCGCTCACCGGTGCGGTGGGCGTGATCCGCTTGGTGGGCCGGTGGCGGGTGGTGCGCTGGGGTGGGCGCACCAGCCCCGACGCCACCAGGTCGGCGAGCCGGTCGGTGGGCTGGTCGACGGCCACCAGGCGGGCGATGGGCCGGCCCCGCTCGGTCACCACGACCTCCTCACCCGCCTGCACGCGAGCCAGGTAGCGGCTCAGCTGGTTCTTCAGCTCCCGCACCCCAACCTCACTCCGAGATGTAGCCACAGTCATGGACTCATGGTAGCTACATGCGCACCGGTGCTGATCCTCGGTGCTCGGGTCGCGAACTCGTGCTCGGGGCACCGCCGGCGTGGGCGCTCGCCTCGGCCTGCGTCGGCGACGTTCGTTGTCGGTGTCCCTGGGTAGGTTCGGTGTCGACGCGGTGGTCGGTGCTGGTGGGCACGGACCGGCCGGGCTTCCGTCGGCCCCGGAACCGGTACGTGCTCCGAACCTCCGGAGAACCGTCGTGGCCATCACCGAGAAACCCGGCATCATCTGTACCAACGGCTCGAGGAAGCGCTCGGGCCCGAGGAGGCCACCACCCTCATGGAACACCTACCACCGGTCGGATGGGCCGACGTGGCCACCAAACACGACCTCGCCCAGCTCGAGCAGCGCATGGAGCAGCGGTTCGAACTCCAGGAGCTCCGGTTCGACGAACGGCTCGGGGCGCTCGAACTTCGACTGATGAACGCCCTCGGTGACTTCCGGATCGAGAGCCGCACCGAGGCGGCTGCCTTCCGTGAGAACTGGCATGCCGAACAGCGGTCGCACCAGCGTCAGGTCATCGTGTTGTTGATGGTGGCCCTGGTCAGCCTCGTCGCCGCCTCGGTCGGACTGCGCTGACCCGCCCGGTCCGTCGAGCACCCTCCCTCCCGCCCAGCCCGTCTCCTACCGTGGCGGGTGTTCGAGACCCGGGGGAGGGGCACCAACATGGCCGTGCTGGTGCCGGAGGGGTTCGAGTTGGCGTCGCTGGCGAACGATGCCGAACGAGACGTGGTGCAGGCGCTCCTGCGAGGGCTGAACGACGCCTGGCTGGTGCTGCCGTCGGTGGGGCTGCGCACAGCCGACCGTGACCGGGAGCTGGACGTGGTGCTGGTGCACCAGCAGTTCGGCGTCATCGACCTGGAGGTGAAGGCCCACCGCGTGGTGATCGAACGGGGGGAGTGGTGCTTCGGTGCCCGCCGCCAGCGCTTCGATGTACCCCCACCGGAGCAGGCGAAGGGCAACGCCTACGCCCTGCGGGACCTGCTCCGGACCCACCTGCCGCACCTGCCCCACCTCCAGGTGAACTGGGCCATCGCCCTGCCCAACACCGAGCGGGTCGACGGCGCCCTGCCGCCCGACGTGGTGGCCGACCAGTTGGTGCTGGCCCCCGACCTGGACGACCTCACCGGCGCCATCGAGGTCATCGGTACCCTCGGCTACACCACCTACGACCTCACCGCCGACGACGTGGCGTGGATCGTGGCCGTGCTCCGGCCCGACGCCGAGTTCGTGTTGGACCCAACGCCCGCATGGCCCGGGCCCGGCAGGTGCTCGACGACCTGTGCGACACCCAGGTCCGCATCCTCGCCGAGCTCGACGTCAACCCCCGCGTGGTGGCCACCGGCGACGCCGGCACCGGCAAGACCCGCCTGGCCGTGCGCTGGACCCGCAACGCCGTCACCCGCCAGGAGCGGGTGCTGCTCACCTGTTACAACGAGCCACTCGCCGAGCGCCTGGCCGCCATCCTCCAACCCGACGACACCCTCCAGGTCGGTCCGTTCCTGCGCTGGGCGCTCGCCCGTCCCGGCCTGCCCGAGCTGGCCCCGCCGCCGGCCGGCGACGCCGCCGCCGAGTTCGCTTGGTGGTCCACCGCCGTGCCCGCCCACCTGGCCACCCACTGGGATCAGGTGACCGAACGGTTCGACACGATCGTGGTGGACGAGGCCCAGGACTTCGCCCCCGAATGGCTCGACCTGCTCGAACGCCTGCTCGACCCCGACGGCGCCAACCGCCTGCTGCTGGTGGCTGATGCCAAGCAGGCCATCTACTCCCGGGGCTTCGAACCACCACCGGTGGGCGACGGGTGGACCCACTGCCGGCTGATCACCAACTGCCGCAACGCCCGCGAGATCGCCACCCTGCTGCGCCGCAAGCTCGGCGGCGGCGCCGCCCCCGGCGCCGGCCCCGATGCCACCGACCTGCGTTACGTAGCCGTGGACGCCGATGCCTCGGCCGCGTCCTCCGCCACCCGGGCCGAGATCGACCGGCTCCTCGCGGAGGAGCGCGACCCCGCCGAGCTCCTGGTGCTCACCGTGTCCAGCGCCCTGCGGGAACGCCTGATCGCCGACCTGGGCCTGGTGCGGTGGGAGCACAGGGCGACCGGCATCGTCTGCGAGAACGTCCACCGCCTCAAGGGCCTGGAGGCCGACACCGTGATCCTGGTGGCCGACACCCCCGAGGTCCCCGACCACCTCCTCTACGTAGGCATCAGCCGAGCTGTCAACGAACTCGTGGTCATCGCCCCCACCGGAGTAGGCGCCCGCCTCGGCCTGGGTTGACGCGTTCGTTGTCACCGGCCGTCGGTAGGTTCCGTGGCGACGCAGTGGTCGGTGTTGGTGGACACGGGCTGGTCGGGCTTCCGTCGGCCCCGGAACCTGTACCTGCTCCGTTCGTCTGGAGAACCGTCGTGGCCATCACCGAGGAAACCCGGCATCATCTGTACCAACGGCTCGAGGGAGTCCTCGGGCCCGAGGAGGCGAGCATCCTCATGGAACACCTACCCCCGGTCGGTTGGGCCGACGTGGCCACCAAGCACGACCTCGACCATGTCGCAGAGGTGCTGGGTCTTCGGATCGACCACCTCGAAGAGCGCATGGAACATCGCTTCACGGAGTCAGAGCTGCGATGGGACGAACGCTTCGCCAGCGGACTCGCGTCGCTCGAGGTTCGCCTCCTGAGCGCCTTCAGCGACGCTCGTGACGAGCTGCGTGCGGAGTCGGTGGCCTTCCGAGATGAGAGCCGCACCGAGTCCGCGGCCTTCCGTGAGACGTGGCACGCCGAACAGCGGGCGCACCAGCGTCAGGTCATCGTGCTGTTGCTGGTGGCCCTCGTCAGCCTCGTCGCCGCCAGCGTCGGCTTGCGCTGATCGTCATCCCGTTATCCCGTCAGCCTGGGCCTCAGGCGGGAACTCGGGAGGGACCGCGGAAGACCTGGGTGAGGTGCCAGGTGAGGTGGTCGCCGGCGGGGGAGGGCTTGCCCCGCTGAGGCTCCTGGATGGGGCGGCCCAGCAGATCGAACACCAGCATTCCGGCGCTGGGGCCGGTGGCCACGAACTGCTCGGACACCGTCACCCGGTGGCTGTCGTTCACGCCCAGCACGCCACGGTCCAGCAGCTTGTGGTGGAAGGTGCACAGGCACAGGCCGTTGTCCACGGTGTCGGGTCCATCGAAGGCCCACCAGCGGATGTGGGCGGCGTCCAGGCCCACCGCGTCGGCGCCGAGCCGGCCGTCGTAACCGCACATGGCGCACCGGAACTCATAGGCCACCAGGACCTGACGGCGGAACTCCGGATCCCGGCGCCGGGCCGGCAGTTCCGTCACACGTGAGGCGAGCACTTCGAGCTCAGCAGCCTCCAGGTCCAGGCCGGCCGTGGCGCAGATGTCCTCGTGGAGCGAGGGGGCGAAGTGCTCCTCCAAGAGCGCCCGCCCGATCAGTGCGACCAATCCCGGGTCGGCTAGCAACGCCCGCTCGAACTCGGCACTGAATGCACCTCTGGCGTGGTGGTCGCGGAGCCAGCCCTTGGTGTCCCTGGGCCCGTCAACACCGATCTGGCCGTCGTAGGACAGGGTCCAGAGGGCGCCCTCGTGGTCATGACCCAGCCGCACGAACGGGTGGGCTGAGGTGGGCTTCTGGCCGGGCCGACCGAAGTCCACCAGGAGCCGGCCCAGCAACTCCTCGGCGTCGACGTAGCTCGACGCCGACGACCCGGTCCGCTGTAGGCGCCCCAGGGCGTACAGCAAGAGCAATGGCTTGTGCGGCGCCCGCTCGCCGCCCTTCGACCACTGGTTCACGCCCAGGACCAGCTCCAGCCAGCGGGCCCGCTCGGCCAGCCGGTCCGGCCCGGTGGGGACCGTCATCCCTCGGCGAGGATGCCGCCCTCGGCGCAGTTGGGGTCGTCGGGCACCACCACCGGCGCCGCCTCCCGGGTGGTGGTGTAGACGCCGTTGACGCCCACGCAGAAGGCGCTCACGTTCGGGTACCCGTCGAGGTTCTGCCACACCTGTCGGGGGGCTTCGTGGCGCGCGCCGACCGGAGCCTCGCCCTTGCCGCGGTCGTCGTTGTAGCCGCTGCACCCCGCGGCGGTCACCGCCACCACCAGGGTCGTCGCTGCCCCCGCAACCCGCACCGTCCACCGGCTGGGCGAAGTCATCGCACGCCTCCCGTCCCTGGTCCGTACCACTCGATCGTACGACCCCGCTTCCCGGCCCACCGGGCCATCGGGACCAGCGCCCGGCTGGGTCAGCGGTCGCTGACCACGCCGACCGGGGTGGAGCGGTTGGCGGTGGTGCCGTCGCCCAGCTGGGCCTGCGTGTTGCGGCCCCAGCAGCGCATGGTGGCGTCGTCGAGCACCGCGCAGCCGTGGTAGAGCCCGGCATCCAGCGACGCCACCGTGCTGAGATCGGCGACTGCGGCCGGGGTCAGCACGTTCTGCACAGCCGAACCGTCGCCCACCTGGCCCACGTTGTTGAACCCCCAGCACCGGACCGTGTCGTCGGCGAGGGTGGCGCAGGTGTGGTTGTGGCCGCCGGTGATCGACGTGGCGCCGGCGAGACCGGTGACGACCACCGGGGTCTTGCGGAACGTGGTGGTGCCGTCGCCGATCTGACCCATGCCGTTGTTGCCCCAGCACTTGGCCGTGCCGCCGCTGAGCACCGCGCACGTGTGGTAGCCGCCGGCGGTGAGCGCCACGGCGTCGGTGATGCCGGTGACCGCCACGGGCGTGAGCCGGGTGACCTCGGTGCCGTCGCCGAGCTGGCCGTAGGAGCCCAGGCCCCAGCAGCGCAACGCGCCGGTGCTGAGGCGGGCACAGGTGTGGGAGTAGCGGGCGGAGATCTCCACCGCACCGGTGAGCCCGCTCACCGCGGTGGGCGACGACCGGTGGGTGATGGTGCCGTCGCCCACGGCCCCATCGGTGTTGTAGCCCCAGCAACGCGCCGTGCCGTCGGTGAATACCGCGCACGTGTGGCCCCACCCGGCGGTGATGCCGGTGACCCCGGTGAGCCCGGGGACCGCGGTGGGCGTGGACAGGCCCGAGGGGTGGGTGGTTCCGGTGCCGAGCTGGCCGTAGTAGTCGTCGCCCCAGCAGCGCACGGTGGTGTCGGCCAGCAGGGCACAGGTGTGCCGGTTGCCGGCGGCGAGGGCCGTCGCCGTGCTGATGCCGGGCACGGTGGTGGGATGGGGGCGGTCGGTGGTGGTGCCGTCGCCCAGCTGGCCGCGGAGGTTGTCGCCCCAGCACGCCACCGTTCCCGCCGTGGTGCGGGCACAGGTGTGGTCGCCACCGGACACGGTCTCCGCCACGGTGCCCACCAGCTTGGGGGCCAGCACCGCCACCGGCGTCTCCCGCTGCGGAGCACCGCTGTGGTCGCCCACCTCGCCATAGCCGTTCGAACCCCAGCACCGGGCCGTGCCGTCGCCCAGTCGGGCACAGGCGTGGTCGTTGCTGATCGAGATGGTGGTGGCGTCGTCCAGGTCCAGCACCGTCACCGGGGTGCCGCTGCCGGTACCGGGGCTGATGCCGTCGCCGAGCTGGCCGAACGGGTTGTCGCCCCAGCACCGGCCGGTGCCGTCGGCCAGCACGGTGCACGTGTTGTGCTCGCCCGAGGCATCGACCGCCACGGCCCCGGCGACGCCGGGGACCTCGACCGGGACCGACGTCCAGCCCTCGGTGCCGGTGCCCAACTCGCCGTAGGGGTTCTGGCCCCAGCAGCGCACCGTGCCGTCGGCCAGCGCCGCGCAGGTGTGGTTGTAGCCCACGCTCACGTCGACCGCGTCGCCCCCGCCGGTGACTGTCACCGGGACCAGGCTGGAGTCCTCGCTGCCGTCGCCCAGCTGACCCCAGTCGTTGAGCCCCCAGCACTGCGCCGCACCGTCGGCCAGGACCGCGCACGAGTGGGTGGACCCCGCCGACACCGCAGTGGCGTCGGTGATGCCCGACACCGCCACGGGGGTGGAGCTCGGCGCCGTGCCGCCGTTGCCGAGCTGGCCGGCCCAGCCGTCGCCCCAGCACCGGGCCGTGCCGTCGGCGAGCGCCGCACAGGTGTGCCAACGGCCGGCATCGATCGCCACCACGTCGGACAGCCCGCTCACCGCCACCGGCGTCGTGCTGTCGTTGGGGGTGCCGTCGCCGAGCTGGCCGGCGCCGTTGCTGCCCCAGCACCGAGCCGTGCCGTCGGCCAGCACCGCACAAGCGTGCTGGTCGCCGGCGGTGACCGCTGTGGCCGAGCCGATCCCGCTCACCCGCACCGGTCCCTCGCTGCTCACGGTGGTGCCGTCGCCCAGCTGGCCGAGGGACCCGTCGCCCCAGCACCGCACCGTGCCGTCGTCGTGCAGGGAGCATGAGAAGTGCTCGCCCGCGGCCACGTCGACGACGCCGCCCAACCGCTGACACGCCGACAAGGCCAGCACCACACCGAGGGCGAGCAACGCCTCGATCACCAACCGTCGCATGCGACCCTCCAGCCGTGCCGACACGCCCTCGCCCGTCGGATCGGGTGAGCGTAGGGCACCCGGCCCGCCCGGGCCTGCGGGGTCGGGTGGAAGTCGCCGGGTCGGTTGGGGGCACGGCGGGTCGGTGGGGGACCGCTGGTGGCCCGAACCCGGGGCGGGCGGGTGCGGGGTCGGCGTAGCGTCGGGGCGTGGCCCATCCGCGCATGTACGCCGACGACGACCCGTTCCTCACCGAGCTGCGTGAGGTGTGCCTGGCCTTCCCGGAGGCCACCGAGGTGGAGGCGTGGGGCCGGCCCACCTTCCGGGCCGGCAAGATCTTCGCCCTGTTCTCCGGCATCGAAGACCGGCCCTTCGGCGTGATCTTCAAGCCCGATGCAGACGAGCGCCTGGCCCTGGTGGACGACCCCCGCTTCTACGTGCCGCCGTACTACGGCCCGTCGGGCTGGCTCACCCTGGACTTCGAGGCCGCCCCGGTGGACTGGGACGAGGTGCGCGAACTGGT
>DAIMFV010000151.1:0-8560 GCA_036724365.1 Acidimicrobiales bacterium
CGAGCAGCGAGGCACCGGTGAGCTCACGCCGGCGCAGCGAGTCGGGCAGGGTGATCCGTCGCCGGTGGGGCCCTGCGGTGACCAGCAGGTCGTCACCCCGGCGGGCGAGGTCGAGCTCGGAGCGCTCGGCGAGCGGGAGTTCGATCACGAGCACCATGTCGTCGGCGGCTCGCTCGACGCGCAACGGGTGGCCCCGGTGGAGCACCGCGGCCGGGTCGTGACCCGCCCACAGCTGCGCGCCGAAGGCCCTCAGGCGATCGAGTCCCACCACCTCGGCGTCGGCGAGCGCCGAGGTCAGCACCGGGATGGGGGCGAACGCGTCGCGCACCTCGGCGAGGTGGGTCGCCTGCGACGCGCGCCAGCGGTCGAACCACGGGTCGGTGAGCTCGTCGGGGAGCAGGCGGTTCACGAGCACCGCGTCGACGGGGTACCCGTAGAGCGACAGGTACGTCCAGGTGCGCCGGGCCTCGGCGATCACCACCTTCTCGGGGTTCGCCACGAGCCGGATGCTCGTCAGATCGGGATCCGACAAGAGGTCCTTCACGCCGTCGAGGCGGTCGAGGAAGCGCTGGCTGGCGCCGAACACCTCGTCGCTGGCGACCGGGAGGTTCGTCACCCGGCGCAGGACGGGCCCGACCACCTTGTTGATGCGCCGCCCCATCGGGAACACGCGCTGGACGTACCAGTCGAGGACGTCGGGGAGCGACAGCAGGCGCAGCGTCTCCGCCGTCGGCGCGCAGTCGACCACGACCACATCCCACTCCCCCGACGAGCAGTGGTCGACGATGTCGGTGAGGCTGAACACCTCGTCGAGGCCGGGGAGCACGGCGAGCTCCTCCGCTTCGATCGCCTCGACCCCGGCCCAGTCGAACACCTCGAGCAGGTAGGCCTGGATCTCCCCCCACGACGCCTCGAGGCGGGCCTGCGCGTCCAGCTGCTGGCCCGACAGGCACGGCGCCACCTCGGTCGGGTCGGGCCCGAGTGGCACGTCGAGGGCGTCCGCGAGCGAGTGCGCCGGATCGGTCGACATCACGAGCGTCCGGAGCCCGGCGTCGGCGCAGCGCAGCGCGGTGGCGGCGGCGGTGGTGGTCTTGCCCACCCCGCCCTTGCCGGTGAAGAGGAGGACCCTCACTGGCCGGACCGCTCGGCGCGGGCCTTGAGCTCGCGTAGCGCGGTGTGCATGATGCGGCCCTGGGTGCGGCGCTTGATGAACCCCGGGATGGGCACGATGAGGTCGGCCTCGAGTTGGTAGGTGACCTCGGTGGAACCGGGCTCGTCGCCCTCGAGCAGTTCGTAGAAGCCGTCGAGCTTGCGGGTGATGTCGCCCTCGGTGAGGGTCCAGGCGATCACGTTGGGGTCGGTGTGGTCGTAGGCGAGGGTGTAGCTGGTGGACTTGCCGAACCCGGCCGCCCGGAACCGCACCGAGGTGCCCCGTCCCGCGTCGTCGACCTCCAGCACCTCCACGTCCTTCAGGTCGGGGGCCCAGTCGGGGTACCGCTCGAAGTCGAGGAGTACCGCCCGGACCGCGTCGGGGGAGGCGGCGATGGTGGTGTGCTCGATGACCCGGTCTGCCATGGGGCCATTCTGCCCCAGACCGGTCGGCACCACGCCGCCCGCCCTGCAGCACGGCTCCTCAGCGGGATGGGAAGGATCCGTGCCGGCTGGACCAGAGGGTGAGCACGCCTATCCCCCAGATCGGCGCCATCACCGCGAAGGGCGGGTGGGTGACCGCCACGCTGGCGGTGGCCACCGCGATCTGGGCGAACCACAGCCCGAGGAGCATGCGTCGCACCGGCCGCGGGGCCGCGCCGGTGAGGTAGAAGAGCCCGG
Organism: Acidimicrobiales bacterium; assembly: GCA_036724365.1. GTDB lineage: Bacteria > Actinomycetota > Acidimicrobiia > Acidimicrobiales > Iamiaceae > Aquihabitans. The sequence continues at coordinate 1,831 of DAIMFV010000151.1, forward strand.
CCAGGTCGATCACCTCGGTGCGGCTCCGGCCCGCGGCCCGCAGGAACCCCACCGCGAAGGCCACGCAGCCGCCCACGAAGAGGACCGAGCACACCACCAGGTAGGCCGCCTGCGCCGCGTCGGCGTCGACCACCGAGGCCAGCAGCGTGGCCACGGCCAGCGCGACCGTGCCGATCTGGTCGGCCCGCACGATCGGCAGCCCGGCCGTGGGCGCGCGGTCATCCGACTGGTCTGCGACTCCGGTCGCCGGGTCGGGCCCGGGCCGGTCGGGCTGATCGGGCTGATCGGGCTGATCGGGCTGATCGGGCTGGTCGGGCTGGTCGGGGCTCATCGCTTCTGGGCTCATCGGGTCGGCTCCCACTGCTGGAGACCGTCGTGCAGGCGGGAGGCAAGCACGTCGTAGGAGAACTCGGCCACGGCCCGCCCGCGACCCGCCTTGCCCATCTGCCGGCGGGCCTCGGGATCGGCGAGCAGGGTGGCCAGGGCGTCGGCGAGGTCGTCGACCGACCCGGGATCGTGGGTGACCAGGCCGGTCACCCCGTGCGCCACCGCCTCGGCCGCCCCCCCGCTGTTCCCGGCGATCTGGGGCACCCCGCAGGCGGCCGCCTCCAGAAACACGATGCCGAAGCCCTCCTGCTCGAGACCGAGCCAGCGGTTGCGGCAGTTCATCACGAACACGTCGGCGCTGGCGTAGAGCATCGGCAGGTCGGCATCGTCCACCCGGCCCAGCAGGCGGACCGGGGCGTCCAGCGAGGCCACCAGCCGGGCCAGGCGCCGTCGGTCCCGACCCGAGCCGCCGATCACCACCTCCAGCCTGGGGTGGTGGGTGCGGAGGCGGGCGGCGGCCCGGATGAGCACGTCCATGCCCTTGCGGGGCACCAGCCGGCTCACCGACACCACCAGATCGGCATCGGCGGCCACCCCGAACGCCCGGCGGGTGGCGCCTCGGCGCTCGTCGTCGATCGGCACGAACCGGTCGGTGTCCACCCCGGGCGGCACCGACAGCACCGGCAGCGGCCGGCCCGCGGCCCGCTCCCCCTCCGCCGCCGGGTACGAGCCCGCGGCCACCACCACCGACGCGCCCCGCAGCACCCGGCCGAGCACGTGGCGCGGCCCGGGTACGCGGCCGGGCACGGTGATCTCGGCACCGTGGAGGATCACCCCGTAGGGCCGAGCCAGGTCCGGACCCAGATGGCCCACCGGCAGGGCCGGGTCCAGCAGCACCAGGGCGGCGGCCGCCAGCGCGTCGATGCGGTCCCGGAGCGCCGCCCGGGGCAGCAGCACCCGGTCGGGCACCCGGTCGATGCGGAACCCCGCCGCCCGGTCGAACGCCTCTGCGCCGGGGTACGCCGTGGTGAGCACGGTGGCGTCATCCGCCGGGAGCCGCCGCCACAGCTCCCAGAGGTACGACTGGATGCCGCCGATCTTGGGCGGAAAGTCGTTGGTGACCAGCAGGTGCTTCACGGGGCGGCAACGACCCCGTCGGCGGTCGATTCACCGCTCGTCGTCCCGTTGGCGGTCATCCCACCGTCGGGCATCCAACCGTCGGGCATCACACCGTCGGGCATCCTGTAGGCCCCGGTCGTGTCGGCCGCGGGCCGGCGGGGAGAGCGGGGCGGGCCCAGCCGCGCCAACTCCTCGCGCACCAACGGGTCGGGGTCGTCGGCCAGGTCCACCAGCAGATCGTCGCACCCGAGGCGTCGGGCGCTCCAGACCGCGTGGGCCCGCACCAGCGCATCGTCGTCGGCGAGACACCGCGACAACACAGCCCGCACCCGAGGTTCGACACGTTCAGGTTCGACAGGTTCAGGTTCGACAGGTTCAGGTTCGACAGGTTCAGGTTCGACAGGTTCGGCTTCGCCAGCATCGACCGCACCGACCGCACCGACCGCACCGACCGCGAGGTTGCCCAGGACCACCAGGGCGTTGCGGCGCAGGTACCGGGGGTCCCGCTCGGGCACGTACCACCGCCCGTGGGCCGCCATGATCTCGTCGTCGCTCGACTCCAGGAGGTCGAGCACCGCCACCCACGCCCGGTCGGGGTCGCCGATCTGGTCCAGGTGGTCGAGGTGGCTCCGACCACCCGGGGCCGCCCGGCGCACCTCCAGCCGGTTGGGTGGGCAGACCTCCTGGCACTCGTCGCACCCGTAGATGCGGTCGCCCAGAGCCACCCGGTGGTCCACCGGAAACGGGCCCGTGGTCTGGAGCGACCAGGCCAGACAGCGCCGGGCGTCGACCACCCCGGGGGCCACGATGGCCCCGGTGGGGCAGGCCGGCACGCACCGCGAGCAGGTGCCGCACCCGTCGGGCACGGGGGCGGTCGCGACCTCGCTGACCGGGGCGTCGGTGAGGACCGACCCCAGGATGAACCAGCTCCCGGCCCCGGGGATCAGCAGGTTGGCGTTCTTGCCGAACCAGCCCAGACCGGCCCGGTGGGCCACGCCCCGGTCCACCAGGTGGTTCTGGTCCGACACCACGCAGGCCCGCCAGCCGGCGGCCTTCAGCGCGGCGGCCACCGTCTCGAGCCCCGCCACCAGCACGTCGTGGTCGTCGGCCCACACGTAGCGGGCCACCCGGGCCACCGGCCCGACCCCGTCAGGGGCGGGCGGCTGGTGGCGGTGGTAGGAGCGGGCGCCCACCAGGATCGACCGGGCCCCCGGCAGGGTGGCCTGCGGGTCGGTGGAGCGTGCCGGGTTCCTGTAGGTGAACTGCATGGACCCGTTGAGCCCCTGGGCCTTGCGCTCCTCCAGGGCCTCGCGGGCCTCGGTCAAGGGTGCGGCGTCGGTGCACCCCAGGTGCTGCAGCCCGGCGCCGAGTGCCAGGGCCCGGAGCTCCTCGAGGCTGGGGACGGCGGCCATGCCCCCATCCTCGCAGCGCCACCCCCGCCGGTCAGGTCCCGGTGAGGTCGGTGGTGCCGGGGCGGTGACGGAGTGGCGGCACCAGCCCGGCGGTGTCGAACAGCTTGATGGCGCGCACCTCGGCCAGGTCGACCACCACCGGGCTGGTGGCGTCGGTCCGGCAGATGAACGTGACCACGCAGTCCGCGCACGCCGCCGAGTCGTGCAGCACGCAGTCGTTGCAGTCGATCAGCAACGGGACGTCGGTCGAGTCGTTGGTCATGTCATTGGTGATGTCATTGGTCATGTCCTTGGTCATCGGGAGGCGCTCCGGGGAAGGCGGACGGCAAGGCCGTTGGCGACAGGACCCATCCTCCCCAGGGGGTATGACAACGAAGCCACCGCGCACGCCGCCACGCCCGCCACCACCCGACGGCCAGCCACAGGTTGGCAGCATCAGATCCGCTTCCCTCGGCGCCTCGGAGGTGTGCCAGCTGCCAACGATCAGCGGTTAGCGGCGCAAGGGCCCGCGAGGTTGCGTCGGCGTGGATCGCGCGGCGAACCGATGGATGGCCAGACCGAGCCCCGGTCCGGCGGCGAGCACAGCCGCAGCCCAGAGCCAGGGCGATTCGTGGAGGTCGGGTCCGCGGTTGAGCAGCGCCGCCACGGCCAGACACGGCCAGAACACCCAAGGTCGGCCTAGGACCACGATCACCCACCGCCACATGGCTCGCACCCGCGCAGGCTAGACCCGCCCGACGGTGGGCTCAGCGGCCGACGGTGGGGTCAGCGGCCGATGGCGGCGAGGAACTCGGCGCTGGAGAGGACCATGGCGCCCTGGGCGCGGGCGTCGTCGGCCACCTCGCGGTCGGTGGAGACCACCAGCACCGGTTGGTCGGCGGGGACGGTGGTCAACAGGGCGGCGATGTCGTCGTCGGCGGTGACGCCGCTCGCCGAGAACCGGACCCGCACCACCCGGCTGGCCGCCGGGGCCACCGCCGAGTCGTCGCCGTCGAACACCACGGTGACGGGCGCCCCGGACCGGTGGGTGACCTCCTCCAGCAGCGCCACGATGCGGCGCCGTTCCTCCTCGGGGGTCAGCCCGCTCCACGCCTCCCGCGCCAGGTTGTAGCCGTCGACCACCACGAGCACCGCGGGATCGCCCACCAGGTGGCGCCGGGCCTCGGGCGAGTCGGCGAACAGGCCCGGCGGCAGCGAGGGCTGACGGCGGCGCTGCCGTCCGGTGCGGCGGTCACGCCCCGTGGCCCGTCGCGCCGCCGGCCGGGTCGAGCCCGAGGCGCCACGCGAGCCGGACGAGCCGGACGAGCCGGACGGGCCGTCCTGGGTCCCGGGCTCCGGGGTTGGCGCTGGCCCGAGCGCCGCGGCGGCCGCCTCCAGAGCACGGGCCATCTCGGCCGCGGCCGTGGCTGCCGCCGACACCGCCGCCCGAGCCGCCACCGCGTCGAGGTCCGGGGAACCGCGGTGGTCACGGTCCCAGCCACCAGACATGGCGTTCGCTCCCGCGCCACCGGACCCCGCGCCACCGGACCCCGGACCACCAGAACCAGACCCACCAGAACCAGACCCGCCACGGCCGGTCCCACCACGATCAGACCCACCCGGGCCGGGTCCACCGGCAGCGATTCCGCCGACGCCACGGCCACCAGGCGCCGCGCCGGCCGCCGCGCCGGCCGCCGACCCGGCACCCCCAGCCGACTGGGCCGGCGCGGCGGTCGGCTCCGGTCGGGCGAGCAGTTCGGCTTCGGCCTGGCGGGCGGCTTCCCGGGCGAGCTTGAGGTCTCGACGCACCTGGGCCAGATCCGCCTCCAGCGCCTTCTGGGTGCGGACCGCCGTGTTGCGCTCGGTCTCCAACCCGTCGACCCGCGCCTGCAGCGCGTCGCGGTCGGCCGACACCCGGTCGAGCTCGGCGATTGCGTCGGCCCGCTGCTCCTGGGCCCGGCGGCGGGCCTCGTCGGCCCGTTCAGCCTGTTCGCGGGCCCGAGCCAGCTTGGCGTCGAGCTTCGAGTCCGGCCCGGACTCGGCGTCGTCGCCACGACCCTTGGCGCCACGGCCCTTGCCGCCGCGGCCCTTGGCCCGTCCACCCGTCGCCGGGGGTGCCTCGGCGAAGGCAGGGTCGGATTCCCAGCCCTCGGGACGCGTCAGCCACAGCCAGCCGGCCCGGCCGACCACGGCTTCGTCGGCGACCTCGGCCACCCGCTCGCGGAAGGCGGGGTCGTCGTCCATCGCACCCCGGAGCCTTCCGTAGGCCGCGGCCGACAGGCGGGTGAACCCGAACAGCGGCCGCACGGCCGACGGCGACGGCACCCGCGGCTCGGCCACCTCGCCCTCGGCCGCCACGCGCAGGGCCAGCAGGCAGGCCTCTCGAAGCAGCCGGGGGTCGAAGGCGGGCCCGGGAGTCGGGTCGGCGGCGGGGTCGGCGGCGATGGGGTGGGCCCTACTCCTGCTGGGGCCCCTGGGCGGCCGCGGCCTCGCCGACGTCGCCCGCCTCGACGGCCTCGACCCGGCCGGCCGAGCCGCACCACCGGCACTCCACCGACTCCACCGACTCGTCGAGCACCTGTTCGTCCTCGACCGTGAGGTCTCCGCCCACCGTGTAGTGGTGGTAGGCACGGGTGCGGCGGGAGGTGGTGACGTCGAAGCGGGTCAGGTTCCCGCACGACGTGCACCGGTAGCGGGCAGGCGTCGACACGCAGCCGATGCTACCGACGGCGCACCGGAGCACTCGAAGCCCGCCGAACCCACACGTTGCCGGCCCCCATCGGGCGGACCAGCCTCGTTCAGGCCATCCGTCGACCTGACAGCGCTCGGCCCCGCCCGGGACCTTTCCCGCCAGGCCGGTCGAGCCGCCGCGAGGGACCCGCAACCCGGGTCAGGGTTGGTCGGGGTCTCCGTCGTCGCCACGCTCTGCGTTGCCCTCGCCGGACCCGCTGCCGCCATCGCCCCGGTCTCGGCGACTGGCCGGTGGTGGTTTGCGGCCGGGGCGCTGGTGGTTGTGTTGGGGGCACAGCAGCCGACCGTTGGCCACCGAGGTGGGGCCGCCGTCGGCGTGTTCGATGATGTGGTCGACCTGGCAGTACTCGGCGGTGATGTCGCAGGTGGGGTGTTGGCAGACGCGGTCGCGGACTTCGACGGCGCGACGCCACCCACCGGTGAAGAACCGCTGCGTGCTGGCCACCTCGACGGGTTGGCCGGTTGGGCCGAACACGATGCGTTCGAAGTCGGCCTCGAAGAGCAGTTGGGCGATCTCGAGGCGTGACAGGACGAGTCCGTTGAACAGCTCACGGATCGGGCCCATCAGTTCGTCCTTGGAGACGACCACGGTGATCAACGGGCGAGGGCGTTGACCGTCGGCGGGCGCGGTGCCGGCGCGGGTGGCCATCTCCACCAGCGCGTCGGCGCAGCGTTGCGCGGGGGTGCGGATCTCGGCGACCGCGGCCGCGATCTCGGCGTTGGTGGCGTCGGGCCCACACGCTCGGCGGGCCTGGGCCATGTCTTGTTCCCAGAGCTCGTGGCGGATCCGTTCCCACGTGTCGGAGAAGATCTGCCCGCCCTTGTTGTCCAGTGAGCCCATGATCTCGAAGCGGTCACCGATGCGCACGGGCCGGGCGTTGCGATGAGCCCGTTCCTTCTTGGCCCGCTTGGCGACGTCGTCGGGGTTGGTGGGGTCGGTGCGCCGGTCGTCGGCACCGGTCTCGAACATGGCCACCGCCTTGTCGAACACCGACCAGTGACCCAGCTCGGCCACCGTGACCAGGCGGGCTTCGGCCTCGGCGAACTCGCCGGCGCGTTCGGGGGTGGCGGCGCGGACGAGGCGTTCGACGTGGTCGGTGGAGATCCGCCCGGCCTGCCACGCGTCGGCCACCAGCGGCATC
>DAIMFV010000152.1:0-8551 GCA_036724365.1 Acidimicrobiales bacterium
GCGGCACCGTCCAGGGCGAGGGTGGCGAAGGCGGTGTAGCTGCCGGCGATGGCCAGCAGGATGGTGGAGTGGTCGACGCGCTTGAGGCGGCGCATGCCCACCGGCCCGAACCGCCCGCTGTGGTAGGTGGCCGACACGCCGAGCATGGTGGCCACCCCCAGAGCCCACACCGCCACGGCCAGCCGGTCGGGCCCGGCGGTGGCCAGGGCCACCAGCCCGACAGAGGCCGGGACGAAGACGGGCACGGCCCCCCGGTGGATGAGGCCGCGCCAGGTGGGCCGCACGGCTGCCCCGACCGCGGCCGCGGGGGTGCGGGGTGGCGCCGGGGCGAGGGTGGTGGCCATGGAGCCACCGTACCGTGACAGTGCTTGCTGTCAAGGTCAGATGACAGTGAACACTGTCACGGTTCCACCGTCCCGTGGTTGACTGGCGGCATGACCGAGACGCCGAGCGATGAACGGGTGGGCGATCCCGACGGCCCGGCCGCGGCGGACGAGCCCACCACCGCGGAGGAGCCGGTCGAGCCGGTGCTCACGCTGGCCGAGTTGGCTGCCGCGTCCGAGGTGAGCGAGCGGACGATCCGCTACTACCAGTCCGAGAAGCTGCTGCCGAGGCCCGACAAGCGCGGCCGCGAGGCGGTGTACCGCCCCGACCACCTGGAGCGGGTCCGCCTGATCGTGGACCTGCGCGACCGGGGTCTGTCGCTCGGCACCATCCGGGAGCTGGTGGGCACCGACGACCCCACCGCCACCGTGGCCGCCTGGCTCGGTCTCGACGCCACGCTCCGCGCCCCGTGGTCAGACGACCGCCCGGCCACCCTCACCCTGGCGGAGCTGCGCGACCTCGTGGCCGGCCACCCGGCGGGGACCCTGGGCGAACTGGTCGACGCCGGCTTCGTGCGAGACGAGCGAGACGGCACCTGGATGGTGCCCAGCCCGTCGCTGCTGGACCAGGCCCTGCGGCTGCGGGCCGCCGGGGTGGACGTCGACATCGCCGCCGCCCTGCGCGACCTGCTCCGGCGGCGGCTGGCCAAGGCCGTGCAGGACACGGTGAAGCTGCTGGTGAAGCGGGCCGGCGAGGGCTTCGCGGCCTCGGCCGACCCGGCCGATCTGGCCGAGGCCTTCGACGCGCTGCGACCGGTGGCCCGGGAGATGGCCAGCCTGATCCTGGCCCAGGAGGTGGAGCGGGCCCTGCTGCACCTGGCCGAGGACCAGCCCCGGGAGATCCGGGCCCGGACTTCGCCTCCGGTCCCGTGATGGGGGAGCATCGGTGCCCATGACCGCACCCGTGGCCTCCATCGACATCGGCACCAACTCCACCCGCCTGCTGGTGGCCGAGGCGGGCCCCGGTGGAACCCTGGTCACCCGTGAGCGGCTCATGCGCATCACCCGGCTGGGCCAGGGCGTCGACCGGGCCCGGGGCCTGGCCCCCGAGGCCATCGACCGCACCGTGGCCGTGCTGCGCGGGTACCGGACCGTGCTGGACCGCTTCGAGGTCGACCCGGCCCGGGTCCGCATGGCCGCCACCTCGGCCAGCCGGGACGCCGCCAACCGCGACCAGTTCTTCGACGCCGCCGAGGCCACGGTGGGGGTGCGGCCCGAGCTGTTGTCGGGCGACGAGGAGGCCCGGCTGTCGTTCCTGGGTGCCACCGCCGACCTGGATCCGGCGCTGGGACCGTTCCTGGTGTTCGACCTGGGTGGCGGGTCCACCGAGTTCGTGTACGGCACCACCGGCCCCGACGGCGCCATCGAGGCCGCCCGCTCGGCCGACTTCGGGTGCGTGCGCCTCAGCGAGCGCTTCCTCACCACCGACCCGCCCGCCCCCGAGGACCTGAGCGCCGCCATCAGCTACGTCGAGGCCTGGCTCGACGACGTCTCCATGGCCATCCCGAACCTGGGCGAGGCCGCCCCCGTGGTGGGCCTGGCCGGCACCGTCTCCCCCGTGGCCGCGGTGGAGATCGGCCTGGCCACCTACAACCGCGACCGGATCCACCACTTCCGTCTCACCAAGGCCGCCGCCGAGGACGTCTTCCGCACCCTCGCCACCGAGGCCCGGGCCGACCGCATCCACAACCCCGGGTTGGAGGAGGCGCGGGCCGACGTGATCGTGGGCGGGTGCTGCGCGCTGGTGGCCATCTACCGACGCCTGGGCCTCGACGAGGTGCTGGTGAGCGAGGCCGACATCCTCGACGGCCTCGCCCGCTCACTCCTCTGAAACCCGGGTCGGGCTCGGCCTAGGGTGCGGGCGATGACCGAGACCATCTGGGAGCCGGCCCCGGGCGCGGCCGCCGCCACCAACGTGGGGCGCTTCATGGCCGAGCACGGCATCAGTTCCTTCGAGGAGCTCCGCCGGCGCTCCATCGATGACGTCGCCTGGTTCTGGGACGCCGTGGTCGGCTTCCTCGGCATCCCGTTCTCCACGCCGTACACCGAGGTGCTCGACACCACCGACGGCATCGAGTGGGCCCGGTGGTTCGCCGACGGCCACACCAACCTGGCGGCGATCTGCATCGACCGGTGGGCGACCGACGCGCCCGATGGCGAGGCCGTGCGCTGGGAAGCCGAGGACGGTGCCGTGCGCGTGCTCACCTACGCCGAACTGGCCCGCCACGTCGACGGCCTGGCCGCTCTGTTGCGGGAGCGGGGGATCGGCCCGGGCGACGCCGTGGGCATCTTCCTGCCGATGCTGGTGGAGACGGTCGTGGCGGCCATGGCCGTGGCCAAGCTGGGCGCTGTCTTCCTGCCGGTGTTCTCGGGCTACGGCGCCGACGCCATCGCCGTGCGCCTGGAGGACGCCGGCGCCCGGGCCCTGCCCCCCGCCGACGGGTTCCCCCGCCGGGGCAAGCCGGTGCCCATGCTCGACACCGCCCGCCAGGCCGTGGCCGAGGTGCCCACGGTGACCACCGTGGTGGTGGTGCCCCGCCTCGGCTCCGCCCTCGCCACCGGCGGCCGGGCCGAGGAGCTGCCCTGGCCCGACCCCACCCCCGACGGTGAGCCCGAGCGGGTGGCCACCGTGGCGGTGCCGGCCGAGACCCCGCTGTTCATCGCCTACACGTCGGGCACCACCGGCAAGCCCAAGGGCGCGGTGCACGTGCACGGTGGGTTCGCGGTGAAGATCGCCGAGGAGGTGGCCTTCCAGTTCGACTGCCGTCCTGGCGACCGGCTGTTCTGGTTCGCCGACTTCGGCTGGATCATGGGGCCGTGGGAGGTGGTGGGCGCCCTGGCCACCGGGGCCACCCTGTGCCTGTACGAAGGGGCGCCGGACTTCCCCGACGTGGACCGCCTGTGGGCCTACCTCGCCCACCACCGGGTCACCATCCTGGGCATCAGCCCCACGCTGGTGCGCTCGATGATGGCCCACGGCGACGAGCCGGTCCGCCGTCACGACCTCTCGGCCCTGCGGATCCTGGGCTCCACCGGCGAGCCGTGGAACGAGGAGCCCTACCGCTGGTTCCACCGGGTGGTGGGCGGTGGCCGCTGCCCGGTCATCAACATCTCCGGCGGCACCGAGGTGGGGGCGTGCTTCCTGTCGCCCCACCCGGTGGAATCGCTGACGCCGATGACGCTCGGCGGCCCGGCCCTGGGCATGGCGGTCGACGTGTTCGACGACCACGCCCGGCCGGTGCGCGGCGAGGTGGGCGAGCTGGTGTGCACCAAGCCGTGGCCGGGCATGACCCGCGGCCTGTGGCAGGCGCCCGAGCGGTACCTGGAGACGTACTGGTCGCGCTGGCCCCACGTGTGGGTGCACGGCGACTGGGCCCTGGTGGACAGCGACGGCCGCTGGTACCTGCGGGGTCGCAGCGACGACACCATCAAGATCGCCGGCAAGCGGCTGGGCCCGGCCGAGGTGGAGTCCGCCCTGGTCGGCCACCCGGGCGTGGCCGAGGCCGCGGCCGTGGGCGTGCCCCACGAGCTCAAGGGCGAGGCCCTGTGGTGCTACGTGGTGCCGGCCGCCGGGGTCGAGCCCACCGATGCCCTGCGGGCCGAGCTGGTGGCGGTGGTCACCGACGCCCTGGGCAAGTCGTTCAAGCCCAGCGAGGTGCGCTTCTGCTCGGCCCTGCCCAAGACCCGGTCGGCCAAGGTGCTGCGCCGGGCCATCCGCGCCGCGGCGGTGGGCCAGGACCCCGGCGACCTGTCGTCGCTGGAGGACCCCGGCGCCCTCGACGCCGTACGGTCGGCCCGGTGAACGTCGCCCCCGTGCTCCTCGGCCCGTCGGCCGCGGGGCTGGTGCCGCCGTGCTGAGGAGCCGAGACCCGGGCCGGGCCATGGAGCGCATGTCGTCGCTGTTCGGGCGGCGGGTGATGCTGCGGGGCCTGGTGCTGGCCGACTTCGAGGCGTGGAGCGAGGTGCGGCTGCGCTGCGGCGAGTGGCTCACCCGGTGGGAGCCCCAGCGGCTGCCCAACCAGCCCGACGTGACCACCGATCGAGACGCCTTCGCGGTGCGCTGCAGCGCCCGCCAGCGAGAGCGCCAGCTCGGCACCGGGTACGGGTTCGGCATCTTCGTGGACGGCACGTTCTGTGGCGAGATCAACCTGTCGTCGATCCAGCGCGGCCCCTTCCAGAACGCCTACGTGGGCTACTGGACCGACCAGAAGTGGGCCGGCCAGGGGATCATGCCCGAGGCCCTGGTGGTGCTGACCCGCTTCGCCTTCGAGGAGCTGCACCTGCACCGCATCCAGGTGTCGATCATCCCCCGCAACGCGTCGAGCCGCCGGGTGGTCGAGAAGCTGGGCCTGCGCGACGAGGGCACCGCTGAGCGCTACCTGGAGATCAACGGCATCTGGGAAGACCACGTCCGCTACGCCATCACCGCCGAAGAATGGCAACGCCGCCGAGAAGAGCTCGAAGCCGCCTGGCTCTGACCCGACGCTGACCTCAGCTCGTCGGGGCGGCGGGGAGGTCGAGGGTGAAGATGGCTCCTCCGTCGACCGCGTTGGCGGCGGAGGCGGTGCCGTGGTGGGCTTCGGCGATGCCGGCCACGATGGCCAGGCCCAGGCCGGCGCCGGTGCCCACCCGGGCGGCGTCGGCCTGCCAGAAGCGGTCGAAGACGTGGTCCAGGGTGGCGGGGTCCAGGCCGGGTCCGTGGTCCCGCACGCCCACGCGCACCCGGTCGCCCAGGACGCGGGTGGAGACCTCGATGGGGGAGCCGTCGGGGGTGTGCTTCACGGCGTTGGTGACCAGGTTGGCGATCGCCTGACGCAGGTGAGGGGCGTCGCCCATGACCACGGCGGGGGTGGGGGCGTCGAGGGTGACCTGGCGGCCGGGCGACACCGCCACCGCGTCGGTGCAGGCGTCGGCGGCCAGCACCGACACGTCGACGGGCACCGAGTCGATGGTGCGGGTCTCGTCGAGGCGGGCCAGCAGCAACAGGTCCTCCACCAGCACCTTCATGCGGCCCGACTCCTGTTCGATGCGGCGCAGGATCACCGGCAGGTCGACCTGCTCGTTGGTGGCGCCCAGCCGAAACAGCTCGGCGAAGCCCTGGATGGAGGTGAGCGGGGTGCGCAGCTCGTGGGAGGCGTCGGCCAGGAACCGCCGGAGCCGTTGTTCGGTGGCCTCGCGCTCCTGGAAGGCCCCCTCCAGGCCGTCGAGCATGGTGTTGAGGGCCAGGCCCAACTGGCCCACCTCGGTGTGGTCGTTGGCCGGCTCCACCCGCTGGGACAGATCGCCGGCGGTGATGCCGGCGGCGGTGGTGGCCATCTCCTCCAACGGGTGCAGGCCCCGCCGCAGTATCACCCAGGCCCCGGCGGCCAGCGCGCCCAGCAGGGCGACGGCCGCGGCCAGTTCGATGCGCACGAGCTGGGAGATCGACTGGTCGACGCCGCGGGTGGGCACCGCCAGCACCACCACGGCCCCGACCTGGTCGCTGGGCCCGCCCCGGGGGCCGCTGTCGGCGTCGGTCACCAGCACCCGCCAGTTGCCACCGACGTCGATCGAGGCGGTGGTGAACAGGCGCTCGCCTTCGGACCCGGCCAGGCCGTCGGGGAGGCGGGGTCGGGCGTCGTCGTAGATCGGGGTGCTGCACGCGAGCAGGGTCCCGTCGGCGGCGATCAGCTCGGCGTAGCCGTCGAAGCTCTGACCGGGCGCGAACCCACGCGACGAGCCGTCCCGGTCGCCGTCGGACTGCTCCCAGCTGCCGCTCACCACGGTGGCGCTGGTGGAGCGGCACCACGACGGGTCGGTGCCCGACAGCCAGTCGATCTCCAGCCTGCCCACCAGCGGGCCGGCGCTGGCCACCAGCTGGTCGTCGAGCTGGTCCCGCTGGGACCGCTCGTAGAGGGTGGTGGTGGCCCAGGCAAAGGTGGCCAGGCACACCGCCGACAACAGCACCAGGGCGAGCACCAGTCTGGTTCGGAGCGTCATCGGCGGGTCCTGGGTGGCGGGGTCGGGTCCGATCCTGCCCCAGCGGGCCGGTGTCGACCGACACCACCCACGCTCGGGAGCCCGGCTGGGCGGCCGCTCCACCCGTCCTGGGAGTTCGCTGGGAGTCGGCTGTGGAGGGGTTCCCGCCGGGGGCGGTCGGCCGTACCGTGTCGACGGCGGACGTTCCGGTCCGCTCGAGGGAGGCCGTCATGTCCACCGATGCCGCCGCCGGGTCCCAACCGCGGATCCTGGTCGTCGACGACGAGGAGCACATCACCGAGCTGCTCGCCATGGGACTCGGCTACCAGGGCTTCGAGGTGGAACGGGCGTCGTCGGGGCGCCAGGCCCTCGACGCCGTGGCCCGGTCGGCTCCGGCCCTGATCGTGCTCGACGTGATGCTCCCCGACCTCGACGGGTTCGAGGTGGCGCGGCGCCTGCGGCGTGACGAGGGCTCGGCCACCCGCATCCCGATCATCTTCCTCACCGCACGCGACGCCACCCAGGACAAGGTGGAGGGCCTGCGCCTCGGCAGCGACGACTACGTGACCAAGCCGTTCTCCATCGAGGAGCTGATCGAACGGGTGAAGGCCGTGCTGCGCCGGGCGAGCGGTACCGGCCCGGGCGAGACCAAGCTGGCCTTCGCCGACCTGGAGCTGGACGAGGAGACGCGCGACGTGTGGCGCGACGGGCGCCTCATCGAGCTCACCCCCACCGAGTACAAGCTGCTGCGCTACCTGCTGGCCAACGCCCGCCGGGTGCTCACCCGCGACCAGATCCTGGAAGCGGTGTGGGACTACACCTTCGCCGGCAACGCCAGCGTGCTGGAGACCTACATCAGCTACCTGCGCCAGAAGGTCGACGCCACCGACCCGCCGCTGATCCACACCGTCCGCGGCGTGGGCTACACCCTCCGCCTGCCCCGGTAGATGGTGTCGTGCGCCCGGGCACGGGTCGCCCGGGTGGCCCCAGGTCGCCCGGGGGAGGGCACCGGTAGCGTGGTCGACCGGGGGACGAGGAGGCTGCCATGGGTGCGATGAACAGGCGTCAGGCGCTCGGCGCCATCGGCACGGCGGGCCTGGGGGGGGTGGCGGCGGCGTGCAGCTCGGGGTCCTCCGACGACGGCGCCGCGGCCACCACGTCGACCACCGGTCCGTCATCCGGCGCGGATGGTTCCACCGCCGCACCGTCCTCGACGAGTGCGCCCGCGGGCGCGGGGTCCACCACCGTGCCTGCCGGCGGCACCGTGAGCGCCGAGGTGGCCGCCCTGTTCGACCAGGCCGGCACCTGCCGGGTGACCCCCGAGGAGATGGAGGGGCCGTACTGGTTCGACGTCGACTCGGTGCGGCGAGACATCCGTGAGGACCGTGAGGGCACGCCCCTGCGGCTGGGCCTGCGGGTGCAGGACGCTGCGTGCGCGCCGATCAGCGACGCCGTGGTGGAGATCTGGCACTGCGACGCCCTGGGTTCGTACTCCGGCTTCGAGTCGGCGTCGGCATCCGCCAACGCGCCCCAGAACCTCCGCGGTGCCGCCGGCGCCGGCACCCAGGCCGGCCCCGGCGGCACGGGCGGGGGCGGGGCCGGTGGCGGAGGAGCAGCCCGCACCGACGACGAGACCTACCTGCGCGGCGCCCAGGTCACCGATGCCAACGGCGTGGTGGAGTTCCTCACCGTCTACCCCGGTTGGTACACGGGTCGGGCCGTGCACGTGCACCTCAAGGTGCATCTGGGCGGCACCACCGCCCTCACCAGCCAGCTCTACTTCCCCGACGACGTCAACGACCGGGCCCACGCGATGGCGCCCTACGCCGCCCACACCGGCTCGCGCACCACCAACGACGTCGACCTGATCTTCCACGCCGACAACCAGTCGGCCGTGGCCGAGACCACCGAGGGCTGGGCCGCCGCCCTCACCATCGGCCTCACCACCTGAACCACCTGAGGTCAGGCGGTCAGGCGGTCAGGCGGGCCAGGGTTTGGCGGCGTAGGTGTCGCGGAGCTGGTACTTGAGGATCTTGCCGAGGGTCTGGTTGCGGGGCAGGTCGGCCACCACCTCGAGCTGCTCGGGGATCTTCTGGGTCATGAGCTGGGCGTCCTTGAGGGCGGCCACCATCTGCTCGAAGGTGAGCGCCTCCTGGCCTTCGGCGGTGACCACCACCGCGCACACCCGCCCGCCACGCTCGCGGTCGGGC
>DAIMFV010000153.1:0-4689 GCA_036724365.1 Acidimicrobiales bacterium
CTCGTTGAACTCGGCGGTGCCGTCGGGCTGCACGATGCCGCGCACCTCGATGCCGTCCTGCTTCATGGGCACGAGCAGGTAGGAGATGCCGGCCTGCTTCTTCACGTTCGGGTCGGTGCGGGCCAGCAGGAAGCAGTAGTCGGCGAACTGGGCCTGGGTGGTCCACACCTTCTGGCCGTTGATCACCCACTCGTCGCCGTCGAGCACGGCGGTGGTCTTGAGCGAGGCCAGGTCCGAGCCGGAGTCGGGCTCGGAGAAGCCCTGGCACCAGGCCATCTCGCCCTTCATGATCTTGGGCAGGAAGAACTTCTTCTGCTCCTCGGTGCCGTGCTGGAGGATGGTGGGGCCCACGAGCGTGTCGCCGAAGAAGTCGGCCCGCATCGGGGCCTTGGCCCGGGCGAACTCCTCGGCCAGCACCACGTTCTGCATGGTGTTGAGCCCCTTGCCGCCGTACTCGGCGGGCCACGACGCGCAGATCCAGCCGCCGGCGAAGAGCTTCGACGGCCACTCCTCGTTGAACGTCTTCTTCTGCTCGGGCGTCATCTCGAAGCCCTCGTCGAACCAGCCGTCGGGGAGGTTCTCCTCCAGCCACGACCGGATCTCGGTGCGGAACTCTTCGGCGTCGGCGGGGTAGCTCAGGTCCATGGCCCTATCTTGACCCGCCGGTCAAGTTTCGCGCCAGCCGCCCCGCCGACGGACCGGGCGGGTGCGCCGGAGACCGCCCTGTGGTACGCCGGTGCATGGTCGATGCGACCCATGACGGGAGGAGGCCAGCGTGGCCCCAGGCAATCAGCTCGTCGCCGCGCTGACGGCAGCCATCGCTCTGTCGGCGGTGACCGCGTGCGAGCCGCCACCACCGCGGCTCGACCTCACCGTCACCTCCGACGCACCCGGCGCCGACGACGATCCCGGCGACGGGCTCTGCGCCTCGGCGGCGGCAGCCGGCGCCTGCACGCTCCCCGCCGCCATCGACGAGGCCAACACCGCCCCGAGCGGTGCCGACGTCACCCTGCCGCCGGGCGACTACCTCTGGAACGACCTCACCGTGACCGGCAATGTCCACCTGATCGGCGAGAGCCGGTACACCACCACCCTGGGCGCGGCCCACGTGACCGTGGCCGCCGGCGCAACGTTCCGGGTGCACGGGATCGGTACGAAGCCGCCCGACCTCGGCTCCCATCCCCTGTCGTTCCGGGTGGAGGGCACGCTGGTGCTCGAGCGCAGCCTCGTCGACCACACGTGGCTCCTGTCCGGGCAGGCGCAACTCCCGGCCATCGACATCACGGCCACCGGCACCGCGCTCCTCACCGACTCGATCGTGGTGGCAGACGACGACGTGGCCGCCGTGGTCAACGCCGGTCGACTGGTGGCGGTGCGAAGTGGCCTCGCCCCGCTGAGGGTGTGCTCGCCCGACGAGTGCTACGGCACCGACGTGGCGGTGCACACGACCGCAACGGGCGAGACCCACCTGGCGGCGTCAGCCACCCACGCAGTGGGCACCGAGCCCACCGTCCTGGCTCGCTGTTCGGGCACGCCGCCGGTCTCCCACGGCTACGTGCACCTCGAGGCACCGTGTGGTGGCACCCCGTCGATCGGCGACTCCACCGGGCCATCGGGCCTCACCTACGACGCCCTGGGCACCATCACGGTGCAGGCCACCTCGCCATTGGTCGACGCCATCCCCCTGGGCGACCCGCTGTGCGACACCACGGCCTTCGATCTGCACGGCGTCGTGCCGCGCGGCGGCGACGGTGACGGCGACGGGGAGGCCGGGTGCGACATCGGCGGGGTGGAGCGCTGGCACCCCTGACCCACCAGCCACCGGCCACCGGCCACCAGCCGCTGGCCCGGGGCCCGAGCTAGGGCGCCGCGGTGTGGGCGATCAACACCTGCGAGTTGCCCTGCCCACCGCTCGTGGCCGACAGCACCACGCGCCGCCCGTCGAGCTCCCACTGCGCCCCGGCCACGTTGCCCGAGTCGGCCTCGAGGCTCGACTCGCCGCTGATCTCCCAGTCGGCGAGGGCCGCCTTGAACTCCTCGAGCAGTGCCTTGGGCTCGGTGGAGGAGAGGCCGCTGACGGTGAGCACCAGGCCCTGGGGGGTGTCCTGGGAGCCGCCCATCATGATCTGGAGATCGTCGGGGACCGGGACATCGTCGGGCCAGCCCTCGGGCACCTTGGCCGACGACGAGATGCTGCCGTCCTCGGTCTCGATGCTCACGCCACCCTCGCCATCCACGTCGAGGTCGACCTGGCCACCCGTCTGGTTCTCGATGGCTTCCTCGGTGGCCTTCTCCGCGACCTTCTCGGCGGCCTTGCCGCAGCCGGCGGCAGCCAGGAGGGATACGGCGATCGACACCGAAGCGAGCGTGCGCGCGGGGCGAGAGGTGAACATGGCCCCATTCTGGCCGATGCGACGTGGGGTTAGCCCTCGCGCTTGTCTGGTCGGCTCGCCTCCTAAGCCGGAGCGGGCTTCTTCTTCTTGGGCGGGGGCGGGGGCATCAACTTGGGGAAGCCGATGGCCTGCTCGGGCCAGCGGTTGCGGCTGAGGCGCGACAGGCGGGTCATCAGCTTGATGGCATCGGGATCGTCGTCCTCGGCCGGCCGGGTGATGATGCGCCCGGCCGCCACCATGCGGTCCATGATCGCCTTGCCGAGCTCGGTGCGGACCACGGTGAGGGTCCAGTCGGCGAACTGTCCGATGCCACCGGTGGAGATGTCGGCGTGCTCGGCGGCGAAGTCGGGGCACTGGGTGCAGCCCTCGCGGGTCCAGGCGTGGCACTCCTTGAGCGGCACCTCGTGGTACTCGCCGTCGTGGGTCCAGATCTGGAAGACGCCCTTGATGTTGACCTTCTTGATGGTGGCCCGGGCGATGCCGTACTTGGCCTCGAACAGCTCCTCGAAGATGCGGTCGTCGAAGGTCTTGGAGCAGAGCAGCCCGATGGTGACCTGGATCGGCTTGCCGACCTTGCCGATCTTGCGGCTCCACATCACCGGCGCCGCCGAGGTCTGGCAGCCCATGCCCACCAGGGCCAGCTTCTCCAGCCCCCGCTCCCTGGCCTCGTCGTAGGCGAGCCAGTTGGCCGAGTACGTGTAGCGGCTACCGGCGGCGTCGAGGACCTCCTCGGGCGTGGTGGCCACACCCGGCTTGGCCCGCCACGACGAGCCGTCGCCCTCGATCTGGCTCACCAGCGCCCCGTCGATGTAGCCCTCTTCCAGCAGCCAGATGAGGATGGCCGACACCAGGCCGCCGTCCTGGCCCCGCTCGTGCACCTCGTCGTCGGCCGCCCGCACCAGCAGCACCTGCTCGGCGATGCCCCAGATCTCGTCCTGCTCGCGGGCCCGGGCGAAGAGGTGCTCGTCGGCCGTGGGCTCCCAGTCACGGAACCGGGGGCAGGCCCGGGTGCACGACGTGCAGCCCTTCTGGCCGTGGGTGCAGTCGGTGGGACCGAGCTCGTCCTCGAGGTGGAAGGGCTTGTAGCCGCCCTCCTTGTGCTCGTAGCCGATCACGTCGTGGGGGCAGGAGATGACGCAGGCCGAACAGCCGGTGCACAGGCCCGAGTCGATGACCTCGGCGAACAACTCGGCCCACTGGTGGGTCCAGCGTCCCTCCTCGCGGGTCAGGTCGGGCGCCGGCGGGGCCTGGTCGCTGCCGGTGTCGATCGTTGGCTCGGTGACCGTCATGCCCCGGATCGTACGGCGACCGCGTCTACTCCGCGGCCTCGGTGAGGGCCTCGGCCAGGGCGGGGTGCACCAGGATGCACTCGGCCAGGTCGATCACCTTCAGCCCGGCGGTGACCGCGACCGCGATCACCGAGATCAGCTCGGCGGCGTGACGGCCCACGATCGAGCCGCCCAGCACCACGCCGGTGGCGGGATCGGACACGATCTTCACGAATCCGCGGGGATCGTTGTTGATGAGCGCCTTGGCCGACGCCGAGAACGGCACCTTGGTGACCCGCACCTTGCGGCCCTCGGCGAAGGCGTCGGCCTCGGCCAGGCCCACGTCGGCGATCTCGGGGTCGGTGAAGATGGCCGACGCCGCCTTCTCGTAGTCGAGGTGGCGGTGGGGTCCGGCGTGCAGCCCCAGGGCGTGCTCGGCGATCTTGCGACCCTGGATCGAGGCCACCGACGACAGCGGCAGCTTCCCCGACAGGTCTCCCGCCGCGTAGATGTGCGGAACCGACGACTTGCAGTTGTGGTCGACCTTCACGTAGCCGCCGTCGAGCTCCACCCCCACCTCCTCCAGACCGAGGCCCTCGGAGTTGGGGATCGACCCGATGCAGAGCAGCACGTGGGATCCGCGGGCCACCCGACCGTCGTCGCAGCGCACGGCCACGCCCTCGTCGGTGACGTCGATGCCCTCGGCCCGCGCCCCCTTGAACAGCTTCACCCCACGGCCGAGGAAGTCGTCCTCGAGCACGGCGGCCACCTCGGGGTCCTTCTGGGGCAACACCTGCTGGCGGCTCACGATGAGGGTCACCTGGCAGCCGAAGGCCGAGAACATGTGCACGAACTCCACGCCGGTGACGCCCGATCCGACCACGATCAGGTGCTCGGGGAGGGTGGGTGGCGGGTAGGCGTGGCGGGGGGGGAGCACCCCCCCGCCGGCGATCCGGGCCCCGGCGGGGGGGCGGGGGCGGCTGCCCGGGGGCCGCACCACCCGGGCGGCGGGGAAGAAGCCGGGGGGG
>DAIMFV010000153.1:4699-8511 GCA_036724365.1 Acidimicrobiales bacterium
GCCCAGTCGGGGATGCGGGGCCGGCTGCCGGTGGAGAGCACGATCGTGTCGGCCTCGACCACCTCGGTCTCGCCGCCCGGACCGGTGACCTCCACCTCGTGCGGACCCACGAGCCGGCCGGTGCCGTGCAGGAGGCGCACGCCCTGGCTCGCGAGCAGGCCCGAGACCGAATGCTCCAGCCGGTGCTCGATCCCGGCGATGCGGGTGCGCAGGGCGTCGAAGTCGAGGTGGGCGTCGACGCCGCGGAGGCCCATGCCCTCGGCCTGGCGCAGCAGCGTCATGGCGTCGCCCGTGGCGATCATGGCCTTGGAGGGGATGCAGTCCCACAGGTGGGCGGCCCCACCCAGGACGTCTCGCTCGATCAGGGTCACGTCGGCCCCGAGCCGGGCGGCGGTGGTGGCGGCCTGGTTCCCCGCCGGACCGCCACCGATGACCACCAGTCGTTGTGCCATGGGCCCCGAGGCTACCGAGGTGGCCGGGGCCGCCGTTCCGGGCCCGACCCTGGGCCCGGCGTCGGGCCGCATCGACCCGTCAAGGTGGGTCAGCCGAGGTCGACGGAGCGGTCGATGATGTCGGCGGCGCCGTCGGCATCGACGTGGCCGGCCACGATCCGGGCCGCGGCCCGCACCTCGGGCCCGGCGTTGCCCATGGCCACGCCCCACCCCACGGCCTCGATGGCGGAGATGTCGTTGTGGCCGTCGCCCACCATCATCGACTCGGCCAGGTCCACGCCCACGTGGCCGGCCACCTTGGTGACGCCGGTGGCCTTGGACACCCCGGCCTGGGTGATCGACACGAAGGCGGCGCCGGGCATGGCCGGTGAGGTGGCCGCCGATCCGGTGGTGCCGGGCGGTGCCGAGGCCACCGCCTCGGCGGCGTCGGCGACGGGCACCACGAACTGGGCCCGCACGATGTCGCCCTCGAGGCTGGCGACGGGCCGCCGTCGGTAGGGCAGGTCGAGCAGGCTGGCATGGGCCCGCGCCAGTGGTCGGTCGTCGTCGACCGCGTAGTCGTCCCAGGTGTAGGCCTCGAGCACCCAGCCCTTGGCCAGAGCCACGGCGATGGTGGCCTCCATGGCGTCGGCCGGAAGTGGTGTGGCGTCGACCTCGCCGGTGCTCGGATGCCACAACGCGGCGCCGGTGTGGAAGATGTGCCACCCGCCGGGGTCGAGACGCTCGGCCCACTCCCGGGTGGGTCCGGCGGCGAGGCGGGCGGTGCAGAGGGTGAGCCGTTGCCCGCGGCGCCGGGCCCGCTCGGCCGCCGACCACAACGCCGGCGAGGGCAGGCCCCGCGACCCGACCAGGGTGCCGTCGACGTCGAGGCAGATCAGCTTGACCATCGTGACCGCACGCTACGGGTGCGGGTGACCGCGCACCAATCGCTTTGGGGCCCTTGCCAGGGGTCAATCCTGGTGCTAGTTCATGCGGTTTCTGTATGTCTCATACCTTCCGATCCGGAGGATCCCGTGCCCGACGCCCTCACCGCCGCCCTCGGCGCGCCAGAACCCGTCCGATTCGACGACGCCGCCGCCGGCCAGCTCGCCACCGCCCTCCACGAGCTGGTCGACGAGCTGACCCGCTTCCGTCGCGCCAGCGAGCTCCACGCCCAGGTGGCCTGTCGCGACTGGGCCGGCTACAGCCGCCAGTGGTTCGACGACCAGGTGGCGGGTCTGCTCGACCTCGCACGCGTCACCGGTGCGCTGGCCGACGACGAGCGCGCCGCGGTCGAGCGGGCCCGGGCCTGGGCCGCCGCCGAACTGCAGCGCCGCATCGACGAGGCCGCCGCGGCCGCAGCCACCACCGACCAGGCCAGCGCGCCATGACCACCGCCTCGGCCCGACCCGACCACCTCGACGAAGCGGCCCGCCGCATCGCCGCCGGGGCCCGGCGTCTGGGAGACGTGGCCGGGCGCGCCCGCCTGGCCGCCGTCGCCTACCACGCCTCGTGCCCCGACCAACCGCTGGTGGTGGGAGCACCGACCCGCACGGCGACCACGATGCAGCACGCCACCGACCTGGCCGCCGACGTCGGCGCGGTGGCCGACGCCTTCCGACGAGCCGACCGGAGCCCCGCGACCCCGCTGGCGGTGACCACCGACCGGGAGCTGAGCCTGGTGATCGCCGCCCACCTGCCGTCGCTCGGACCCCCGCTCACCGGTCCCACCCGAGCCGCCACCGAGCGGGGCCGGGCCACCGCCCGGGCCATGGTCGCGGCCGCCCAGCGCGGTGGTGCCGCGGCCGCCGTCGCCCGCCTGTCACGCCGGGCCGACGACCTCCACGACCCGGTCTTCCTGGCCTCGGTCTTCAACGAGCTCGGGGCCGACCGCCTCCGGGCCTACACCGAGGAGCTCGCCGGGTTCGAGCACCACTGGCACCTCGACGGCGGGCCGCTGTGGGAGCTGGCCGAGGCGTGGTCGATCGCCACCCGCACCCTCGACATCGCGGCACCCGGGGCCCACCTCGACCTGGACCTGGTGCGCGAGCTGCTCGCCGATCCCGTCGGTCGCAACGTGCTCCGCGCCCTCGCCGGCGCCTCCGGCGTGGCCTCCGGCGCCGCCTACCTGCGCCGGTCCCAGGGCGCCCTCCTGTTGGGACCGATCCACCTCGACGCCGATCTCTCAGCCGCCCATCGCCTGCTGCTCGGTCCGGACCGGGAGGGCGCCCCGCGGGCCCCGGTGCTGCGGGCGATGGGTCTCCCCCCCGGTGCCGGCGTCGCCCTCCTGGGCGACCGCCGGCTCGGGCCCACGCCGCAGCGGCGGCTCCGCCGGCTGCTCGACCTGGGGCGGGGCGCCCAGCTGGGCACGGCCCTGGTCCTGCGCCAGTGGCTCGACGACCCGACGATGCGGCCGACCGCCACCACGCCCCGGGCCCGCGCCGACGTGCTGCGCGAGCTCTACGACTGGGTGGCGCGCACGCCGGCGGACCAGGTGACCGAGCCCCTCGCGCAGGTGCTGGCCGACTCGGTGGCCACCGACCTCGGCCTCTTCCTCGCCCGGGTGGACACGGTGCGCGGCGGCACGCCGGTTCGGGTGCTGTCGGCCATCATCCGCCACGAACGCCCCTGGGTCACGGCCCTGCTGGCCCTGGAGGCCCACAGCCTCGCCCAGGTGCGGGCCACGCTCCACCGCCCGCCGGACGTGCGCCTCACCGCTCTCGACGACCTGCACGTGCTCACCGACGCGCTCGAGACCGCCGCCACCGCGTCCGATCGACCGGGCCCGTCGTCGCCCCTCTTCTTCGTGCTCCTGCGCCAGGTGGCCGGCCCCCTGGCCGGGAGCCTCACCGCCGGCGCGCCGCCCCTGGTGGGCACCGTGGTCCGCGCCGGCCTGAACCGGGCCATCGACCAATGGAAAGCCACCACGGCGCCCGAGCCGGGCCGGCGCGCCGCCGACACCCGGCTCCACCGCGAGGCCTTGCGCCGTCGGGTCTGGGTCGCCATCGCCCAGGATCCCGTCCTCGCCGCCGACCTGGTGTGGACCGTCGGTGGCGGCGGACCCCGGGCCGACGGGGCGCTCGGCGCTCGGATCCGCGGCGTGGACGATCTGCTCGCCCTCGACGGCGGTGGCGCCGCCCTCGACGAGCTCGCCGGGTGGACCGAGGCCCAACCCGAGCACCTCCGGGCCCTGGTGAGTGGCTACCTGGACGGAGCCTGACGGACGAGCGATCACGACCGGATCAGGACCGGATCGCAACGCAACCGCAACACGACCGCATGCCTGTCGTCACGAACGGGCTGGTCTCGACCATTTTCACCACCAATGGTGGCGGTCGACGTACGAACTGTGCGACCCTCTCGGTAGGGCGACGAACCACC
>DAIMFV010000154.1:0-8469 GCA_036724365.1 Acidimicrobiales bacterium
TGTCCGCCGCCGCCGCCGTGGCGGGTTGTAACGGGTCGCGCCGCCCAGGAGCCCCGAGGCCACCCACCAGACCCAGGGCAGCTCGCGCTCATCGCCGGCGATGAGGGTGGACAAGACCACCCCCGCCCCCGCCATCCCCACGGCACGCCTCACCACCCCCGAGGGTCGACCGCTGGACCCGCGGGTCGCCACCGCCGCACCGGTGCCCGACCCGGTGCCCGGGTGGGCGGCCGGCCACGACACCCCCGACACCGACCGGGGGCTGCTGCGGTGGCTGCTCGGCGCCGCCCGCCCGCACCGCGCCCGGCTCCTCGGCGCCCACGCCCTGGGCGTGTTGGCCGAGGCCTGCACGATCGGGCTGGCCGGCACCGCCGCCTGGCTGATCGTGCGGGCCGCCGAACGCCCGTCGTTCGCCGATCTGGCCGTGGCCGCGGTCGGCGTCCGGGCCTTCGGCCTGGGCAAGGGCGTGCTCCGCTACGCCGAGCGCCTGGCGTCCCACGACGCCACCCTCCGGCTGCTCGCCGACCTGCGGGCCATGGTGGTGGCCCGGCTGGCTCGCCTCGCCCCCACCGGCCTGCCCACCGCGGGTCGGGGCGAGGTCCTCACCCGCCTGGTCGACGACATCGACCGCCTCCAGGACGGGTTCCTACGGGTCCTCGGACCGATGGTGTCGGCGCTGACCGTCGCCGCGGTGGCCGTGGTGGCGGCCGTGCTGTTGGATCCCGGCGCCGGGCTGGCCCTGGCCTCCGGGGTCGTGGTCACCGGCCTGGTGCTCCCGGCCCTCACCCACCGGGGCGCCCGCCACCGCACCCGGGCGGTCGCCGCCGAGCGCGGCCGGCTCGCCGGCTCGGTGGTCGACCTGGCCGAGCACGCCGAGGAACTGGTCGCCTGCGGCGCCGAGCCGACGTGGCGCGACCGGATCGAGGAGCGGGCCGGTCACCTCGACCACCACGAGCGCCGGCTGGCCCGGACCACGGCCGCCACCGCCGCGCTGGCGGCCGGCGCCCCGGCCCTCACCACCGCCGCGGTGGTGCTGGCGGCCGGCCCCGCCGGACCCGGGCTGTCCGGCCCGGCCCTGGGGGTGCTGGTGCTGCTGCCGATCGCGGTGATCGAGCTGGTCTCGCCGCTCATCGGGGCCGGTGAGGCCCTGGCCCGGGTCGAGGCGTCGGCCGGCCGGGTCCGCAGCCTGTTGCACCGCCCCGATCCGGTGGCGGAACCGGACCGTCCCGCCCCACCACCACCGCGTGCCGACCTCGACCTCCGGGGCGTGGCGGTGGGCTGGCCCGACGGCCCCCTGCAGGTGGAGGGCCTCCAGCTCGCCGTGGCCGAAGCCGACCGGGCGGTGGTCACGGGACCCAGCGGTTCGGGGAAGTCCACGCTGGCCGCGGCCCTGGTGGCCTTCCTCTCCCCCGCCGAGGGCACCTACCGCGTGGGCGGGGTGCCCGCGCCGGACCTGGGCGGCGACGCCACCCGTCGGCTGGTCACGTGGTGCCAGCAGGATCCGTGGTTCGCCGACACCACGCTGGCCGACAACCTGCGCATCGCCGATCCGGCCGCCACCGACGAGGACCTGTGGGCCGCCCTCGACGTGGTCCACCTGGACGCCTGGGCGCGACGACTCCCCCACGGGCTGAACACCCGTCTCGCCCGCGACGCCGAGACCCTGAGCGGCGGCGAGCGCCAACGCCTGGCCCTGGCCCGGGCCCTGCTCGGCGGCCAACGAGCTGTGGTGTTCGACGAGCCCACCGCCCACCTCGACGCGCCGACCGCGGCAGCGGTGGGCCGCGACCTCCTGGCGGCCACGGCCGACCGAGCCGTGGTGCTGATCACCCACGACCCCGCGCTCACCGCGGCGGGACCCGTGTACCGGCTCACTCCCCGTGCCGGTGGCCCCGCCCGGTGGGGCGAGCAGCGCGGTCAGGACTCCCGAGCGGGCGACCCGGGCTGATCGGGTTGATCGGACTGATCGGGCTGATCGGCCAAGACCGCCAGGTCGGCCTGGATCTGCTCCGGCTCGAAGGCGATCAGCGAGGCGGTCTGCGACGCGGTGGCCAGGAGGTGGCCGTCGGTGCTCCACACGTGGGCAACCCCGTGGCCGTACCCACCCACCGCCAGGTGTGGGCGCAGGTCGAGCAGCACCCAGTCGGTCTCCACCCAGGGGCCGAGCCGGATGGTGTTGTCCAGGCTGGTGCCGATGGCGAGCACGCCGAGCGCGTGGGCCAGCGACATGGGCACCATGTCGGCCAGGTACGCCGCGATGGCCCGCGACACCGGCGCGCCGTCTCGGCGTCGGATCCACAGGCAGCTCCGGCCCGGGCCGGGATCGGGGTGCTCGTCGACGGTGGGCTCGCGGAACTCCACGAACGCGCCGAACCCGCGCCGGGCGTCGGTGGCGGGGATGTCGGGGACGCCGGCGCGCTTGGCCATCCCCGAGAACGGCGAGGACCAGCGATCGGAGTCATCGGGCCGCGAGACCACCGGACACCGCTCGAACTCACCGGTGAGCCCATCGGGCCGGAGGTGGCCCGACGCACCCAACGACGCGAACACCACCTCGCCCGTGCCGCTGAAGCCGGTGACCCGAACCTGGTTGGTGCGGCGTCCGGCCGCCAGGACCTCCGCGTGCACGTCGAGACGGTCGCCCACGGCCACGGTGGACACGTACTGCGTGGTCATCCACAGCGCCGGGCGCTCCGACACGGTCTCGGCCGCAGCCACCGAGAGGGCGATGGCCGCGCCCCCGTAGAGCTGACCGTCGAGCCGGGTGAGCCGGTCGACGACATCGACCTGGAACCGTCCCGGTTCGGCGCCGGGCGCCAGGCCGAGGAACTCGGCGTCGTCGTGCACGGCGGGGGCGGGTTCCGGGCCGACCGTCGTCAGTGGACGAACGGGGCGGCGTCGGTACCCAGACCGAGCACCACGATCAGCACGACGCCCACGATGAACCCGACCAGGAGGGGAGGCAGCACCCAGGCGTCGCCACCCGACCCGTGGTCGTCGTGGTGGTCGTCGTGTCCGTGGTCGTCGTGTCCGTGGTCGTCGTGCCCGTGGTCGTCGTGACCGTGAGCAGCGTGATCGTCGTGCGAGTCGTGACCGGACGCCATGGGCCAAGCATCCCCCACCCACCGCCGGCGGCGCCAACCCGGGGCGGTCGCGGGTGGATCAGCGGGAGGGCGGTGCCGTGCCGCCGGCGCGCACGAAGGTGGAGGGAGGCAGGTCGATGCCGGCCTCGGTGAGCTTCTCGGCGATCCGCACCCGCAGGAGGCGGCTCACCCGCCACTGCGCTCCGGGTCGGGTGCGGCCGTGGACCCGGATGGTGGCGGCGTCGGGGCCCAGGTACTCGATGCCCAACACCTCGGGACGATCCAACACGTCGGGCTTGGCCGCATCGCTGGCCCAGACCTCCTCGGCGGCTTCGGCGATCAACGCGGCGGCCTTCTCCAGGTCTGCGGTGGGGGCCACGGCCACGTCGAGCACGGCGCGGGCCCACTGCTGGGACTTGTTGCCCACCCGCCGGATCTCACCGTTGGGCACGTGCCACACCGTGCCGTTCTGGTCACGGAGGCGGGTGACCCGCAACGTGACCATCTCGACCGTGCCGCTGGCCTCGCCCACGTCGACCACGTCGCCCACCCCGAACTGGTCCTCGATGAGCATGAACATGCCCGACAGGAAGTCGCGCACCAGGCTCTGGGCCCCGAAGCCGAGGGCCACGCCCGCCACGCCCGCCCCGGCGATGATCGGCCCCAGGTTCAGACCGAGCGCCCCCAGGATGTAGATCAGCGCGAACGTCCAGATCACCCCGGCGCAGATGCTCCGGAGCACGGCGGCGATGGTCTGGGCCCGGGCCGAGGCCCGCACGTTCGCCTCACCCGTGCTGAGGAAGATCGAGGGGGTGTGCGACCGCCAGCGCCCCAGGCGACCCGACTCCGCCGACCCCTCCACCCGGGCTGCGAACCGCCTGATCATGCGGCGCAGCACCCGGTTGAGGACGTAGGCGCCCAGCAGCACGGCCAGGATCTGCGACAGCGGACCGGTGATCCAACCGGCCGCCTCGGCCATCCCCACCGACCCGGTGCGGTCGATCACGAACCGGCAGACGGTGCCGGGCTGTTCCCCGCAGGCCTCCAGCCGGCGGGCCACCTCCGCAGGGTCGGCCTGGGCGAGCACTACCCCTCGGTGGTGGAGGTGGAGGTGGAGGTGGCGGCGGTGGTCTCCGAGGCCGTGGTCTCGGTGGCGGCGGTGGTCTCGGTGGCGGCGGTGGTGGTGGTCTCAGCCGGCAGGATCTCCACCACCTCGATCAGGAAGATGAGGGCGTCGTCGCCGTAGGCCTGCTCAGCGGGGATGTCGATGCGCCGCAGTTCGCCGACGCGGGCGCCGATGAGACCCTCGGCGAAGCCGGCGATGGTGTCGGAACCGCCGGCGGTGGCCTCGAACGGCTCGCCCTTGTCCCAGGAGGTGTCGAACTGGGTGCCGGTGCCACAGCTGATGCCCAGGTAGTGCATCTTCACCTTGTCGCCATCGGCCACCTCGGCCCCCTCGCTCGGCCGCACGGTGGCGATCTTCAGCTCGGTGGGCGGGGTGATCGGCAGCTCGATCGGATCGGTGGGCTTGGTCTCCCCACCGGGCGTGCCCTCGGGGGCGGGCGGGATGACCGTGTTGGCGTTGCAGTACTTCGGCGTCTCGCTCACCGCCACCAGATCGACCACGAACACCAGGGTCTCGTCGGGGCCGATGCCCTGGGCGACGTTGCCGTCGGCCCCGTAGGCCTCGGCGGCGGGGATGGTGAGCTGCCGACGCCCACCCACGCCGAGCTCGGCCAGGCCGGTCTCGAGGCCGGCGATCAACTGCCCCTGCCCGAGCTGGGCGGTGACGGGTCGGTCCTTGCCGAAGGTGTCCACGAACACCGTGCCGTCGGACGCCTTGGCGCCCACCATGTCGAGCGTGAGGTAGGGCTGCGACTCCGCCTTGCACGCCTTCTCACCGGCGGCCTTCAGGTCCTTCTTCACCAGCTCCTCCACCGGATCGGTGGCGGCCACCTCGGGGGCGGTGGTCTGGCGGTCGACCTCGAGCACGCTGCACCCGAGACCGTCCTCCACCACCGTGCCCTCCAGGGGGTCGGAGGCGTCGTCGCTGCAGGCGCTGAAGAGCAGGGCGGTGGCCACGGCCAGCGCGGCGGCCCGGCCCATCGAGGTTCGGAACATGGGCGCGAACCCTACCCAACCGGCCTGGTCGAACCTGATCGCCCGGCCGCCACGGACCGCCGCCGACCGCCACCGGAGCTTGCGACCGCGGTGCGCCCAGCTGCTAGGCCATGGCCGTGCGCGTACCCTCCACCGACGACGTGACCCTCGAGCTCCACCACTTCGGCGGGGAGGGCCCGCCCCTGCTCGTGGTCCACGCCACCGGCTTCTGCGCCGCGCCGTACCGCCACCTGCTCCCGGCCCTGGGCGGCACCTTCGAGGTGTGGGCGCTCGACGTGCGCAGCCACGGCGACGCCACCGACGCCGCCGACGGCGAGGTGAGCTGGCGCGGCACGTCTCGAGACGTCCTGGCCGCGGTCGACGCCATCGGCCGGGGACCGGTGGCCGGGTTCGGGCACTCCATGGGCGGCGCCAGCCTGCTCGGCGCCGAGCTCCAACGGCCGGGCACGCTCACCGCCCTCTACGCCTACGAACCGATCGTGTTCCCCCACGAGTGGACGCTGGCCCCTGGGCCCAACCCCCTCGCCGCCGCGGCCCGACGTCGCCGCCCCGGCTTCGCGTCACGCTCCGAGGCCCTCCACCGCTACGCCAGCCGTCCCCCGCTCGGTCGCTTCCGTGCCGACGTGCTGCACGACTACGTCGACGGGGGGTTCCGGGAGCTGCCCGACGGCACGGTCACGCTGTCGTGCCGGCCCGAACAGGAGGCCAAGACGTTCGACGCCCCCGACAAGGTCACCATCGAGGAGCTGGGCGCGGTGGCCGTGCCCGTCCGCGTGGCCCGGGGCGCCCGGGAGCCCGGCAGCCCGCCCGCCCGGGTGGCGGAACTGGCCGCCGCCGCCCTGCCCCGTGGCGAGCTGGTCACCCTGGCCCACCTCTCCCACTTCGGGCCGTTCGAGGACCCCGACACCGTGGCCGAGGACGCCTGCGCGTTCCTGGCCGACCACCGGTCGTGAGGCCTGCGGGCTGACCGGACGGCGCCGGGTGGGCCCGAGTCAGAGCCCGATTCAGACCCGATTCAGAGCGGAGTCAGAGCCGGTCGGCGTAGTCGCCGTGCTCGAACAGCTCCTCGGCCAGGCTCGCCACCGTGAACGGCAACGACGCGTCGGGGCCCAGGGCGAGCATGGCCACGAAGGCCTCCAGCTCGGCCGGCATCGGGGCCCGTTCGAGCATGAAGGCGAACAGCACGGCCACGTCGACCTGGTGGCGCATGGCCGCGCGGTACTCGGGTGACTCCGAGAAGCCCGCCATCACCGAGCCCCGGGAGCGCTTGCCCCCGTCGAGCTGCTGGTTCCAGAAGGTGACCCCACCCTTGTCGCCGGCCCGCCCCAGCACGTTCTGGTACACGAGGTCCACGAAGGCGGCGTTGGTGAGGGCGCCGTACCGGTTCTTGAACTCGGTGGAGGCCGCGAAGTGCTCGCTGATGGCGATGAGCGACACACCCGACCGGCGGGTGGCCACCCAGTGGTCGAGGCCGCCGGCGTCGGGGGTGCGCAGGAAGTAGGCCTGGTACAGGCGGGTCACCGGATCGACGCGGTTGACGTTGTCGTCGGTCTCCCGCAGGGCCTCCACCACGTCTCCCGGCGTGGCCTGGCCCGCCAGGAGCATGGTGACCCAAAGGGCCTGCTCTTCACCGGTGGGGGCCCGGCCGAGGAAGTCGCGGTACTGCCGGTCGACCAGGGCCTGGGGGGTGCGGAAGGGAAGCCAGGTGTCGTCGCTGGGCTGGCCGGGCGTCCACGACGTGTCGGGGGCCAGCACGAGCGTCGCCTCGCACCGGGACACAGCCGCCAGGTTGTCGGCGTCGCCCGAGTAGCTGGCCTGGACCCCCCACACCCCTTCGGTGGCCGTGATCGGCAGCGTGTAGGAGTACGTCAGGGCGCCGGTGAGCGTGCCGTTGAGCCTCGTCGTCTTCTTGTTGAAGGGCGTGTTCTTGCACTGGTGTCCGGCCAGCGGGCCCGGCACCGGCGGGTAGAGCGCCACCTGGAGCGTGCCGGTCATGGTGGCGGTGCTCTCAACCGACCCCGAGACCGAGACCGTGCCCGGCAGGCTGATGCTGTCCAGCGGCCGGCTGACGAGGACCACGGGGGTCACCGTGGGCGCGGCACCGGCGCCGCCCACCGGAACCAGGCCGATCACGGCCAGCGCCACCGCCACCGAGGCGGCCAGCGGCGCCAGGCGTCGCCGCCCGGGATCGTGGGACGAAGTCGGTGTGACGGGGCGGTGCAGGCGGACCATCGTCGTTCCTCCAGGGGGAGCGCCGCCGCCGGAGGGCGGCGCCTGGGCGTCGAGCGGTGCCAGCGAACCTACCCGATCCTCCGGCCAGGGGTGAGTTGACACCGGCCCGGCCCGGGGTGTTGAGTGGACGGCGATGCAACCCGTCTCCCACCTCCTCCTTCTCGTGTAGGCGAGTGCCACATACGGCACTCGCCGAAGCTCCTGCGCCTCCGGGCCAGGAGCTTCTTGCGTTTTCGGACACGGACCGACCAGCACCCACCTGACCACCACCGCCTGCACACCCTCGAGCCCTGGCAACCCCACCAAGAGAGCGACCCATGCCTCCGCAGCCCGCCACCCCCAAGTCGATGCCGTTCGAGAAGTACGAGCCGTACATCCCGCTCGACCTCCGCGACCGCACGTGGCCCGACAACCGCCTCACCGTGGCCCCCCAGTGGTGCGCGGTCGACCTGCGCGACGGCAACCAGGCCCTGATCGACCCCATGGACCCGGCCCGCAAGCTGAAGATGTTCAACACCCTGGTGGCCATGGGCTACAAGGAGATCGAGGTCGGGTTCCCGTCCGCCAGCCAGACCGACTTCGACTTCGTGCGCCAGCTCATCGAGCAGGACCTGATCCCGGCCGACGTCACCATCCAGGTGCTCACCCAGTGCCGCGAGGACCTGATCCGGCGCACCTACGAGAGCATCCGCGGGGCCCGCGAGGCCATCGTGCACTTCTACAACTCCACCTCCACCCTGCAGCGCAAGGTGGTGTTCGGGCTGGACAAGGACGGCATCACCGAGATCGCGGTGAACGCCGCCAAGCTGTGCCGCAAGCTCGAGGAGGAGATCCCCGACACCCTGGTGCGCTACGAGTACTCACCCGAGAGCTACACGGGCACCGAGGTCGACTACGCGGTGGAGATCTGCGACGCGGTGGCCGAGGTGATCGAGCCCACGCCAGACAAGAAGCTGATCATGAACCTCCCCGCCACGGTGGAGATGTACACCCCGAACCTGTACGCCGACACCATCGAGTGGTTCCTGCGCAC
>DAIMFV010000155.1:0-8449 GCA_036724365.1 Acidimicrobiales bacterium
GGCATTGGCTTCTCCCTGAGTTGAGTTGTTGCCTTGGTGATGGTACTACGTCACCCGAAGTGGGCCTGGATGGCCTGCGCTCCGGTGAGCCCTGCGATGCCGAGGTGCGGGTAGACCTCGGCCACGATCTCTCGTCGGCGGGCGACCTGGGTGGGCTGCTCGCGCCGGGCCTCGTCGATGGCCTCGGTGATCTCGTTGGGGTCGTCCACCTGGACGCCCACGTCGGCCCACGTCCAGAAGCGGCCACCGTGGTCCACGTCGCGGCGGAACGACGGCGGGTTGAGCACGACCACCGGGCGGTCGAGGGCGGCGAACTCGTAGAGGGTGGACACCCCGTCGCAGACGTAGACCTCGGCGCGACGGCACACGTCCGCGAAGTGGGGGACGGGCTCGAAGCCCATGACCGAGAGCCGGCCGTTCATCCTGCCCCACAGCTTGGGGTGGGCGTGGCCGAGCGCCCCGGGGAACGCCTTGGGGATGGCGTCGTAGTAGGTGTGCCACTGGTACCACGCCCCGCCCATCTCGGGGACGCTGGTCCGGTCGCCCCAGTGGTTGGACAGAGCGACGGGTCCCTTCACGACGGGGGCGAGGGTCAGCAGGTCGTCCAGCTTGGGGCAGCCGATGACGGCGACCGGCACCCGTGGGAGGGCCTTGCGGTGGGCCTCGGCGGCGTACTCGTTGGGGACGAGGCGCATGGCGATCTTGGCGTGCTCGGAGGACCCCGAGTAGGAGGCGTTGTCGGTGCCGACGAAGCTTTGGCCGATGCCGTGCTCCATGAGGATCACCTTGCGCCCGACGCGCAGGCACCGCTCGGCGTCGCGCCATGAGGCGACGAGGATGGGGCGGTCGGAGCGGGTCGGGTGGATGGCCTGGGCGGTGGTCCCGTTGCGGCCCGCCACCCCGCACAGGTCGTAGGACCCCATGTAGAAGGTGCCGCGGTGGTCGGGCTCCAGGTGCTTGTAGAGCGCGTAGGCGTGGTCGAACCAGTGGTCCATCGTCGCGTAGGCGTCTACCTTCACCCGCCTACTCCATGTCCAGGGCGGCTCGGACAGCCGCGTCCTTGGACTCCAGCAGCTTCCGCAGCGCCACCGACTTCTCGGGGCCGGGCGGGAGGGTGTCCTCGATCCCGTAGGCGAGGTCGGAGAACGGGCGGCTCACGTTCTGGAGCTTCTCGGGGAGATGCTCGTAGGCGAAGTAGCGGAGGATGGGGGACTCACCCATGTTGGGTTCCTTTCGGGTTCCACGAGAAGTTCCAGTGGTGGGCGACGAGGCTCCACGGCTGGGCGTCCTTGTGGTTCTTGTTGCGGTCTCGGTCCTTGGACTTCCAGTGGTAGGGGTACAGGCTGCCGGGCGGCAGCAGGAGTGCTTCCCCTCGCTCGGCGGCGTAGGGCAGGGTGGCGGTGAACACCCCCGGCCCCGAGTGCCAAGCGTCATCGCCACGTTCCACCGATCGGCGTGCGGCGTCAAGCAGTTCGGCGGTCACGGCGTGGCGGGGCGGCGCGGCGAACACGGCGTCGGGGATCGTCTTGGCGTCCTCCCACCCGGCGACGAAGCACCCGGCGTTGAGCAGGCCGTCGAGGGGGCGGTAGCACTCCACGTCGGAGTCGACGTACACCCCGCCCCAGCGGTAGATGGCCTCCAGGCGGATGAGGCCGGCCTTCTGCGCCCCGTTCTGGCACTGGTCCCACAGCTCGCCGGTCTCGGGCCACTCGTCGGGGTCCAGCGGGTCGCGGTGGGTCAGGTGGTCCCAGTGGGGGTGGAGGTTCACGAAGGTCTGCCACCACGCCTCCACTTGTTCAGTGGTGGAGGGCGGGACGGTGCGATGCACGATGGCGGGGATGTTTCGCTCGAGCGGTTTCGCCCTCGAGAATCGCTCGGCCCAGCCGGTCTCGTGGCCCCCGAGCAGCTCAGCCATCGCCTCATCGTTGAAGCGGGCGGCGGAGAACTTGTCCCCGAGGGTCTTGTTGGCCCGGAAGGTGGCCTCGGCGCGGTTGTTGCCCGACGAGGTGATGTGGAACAGGTGCCAGCAGGTGGAGGCGATCTTGGTCAGCTCCCGGCCGGTGACGGTCTCCACGGCGCAGCGGAAGGCCACGTCCTCCCAGCCCCAGCCGACGAAGCGCTCATCGAACCCGCCGACGGCATCCCAGGTCTTGCGGGTGACGACCACCGCGGACGAGCAGGCGTCGAAGCGGTCGGCTGCCTGTCGCCCGAGGTCGTTCCAGTTCCCCCGGAAGCCGGAGAGCACCTTGTCGGTGGCGGGGCCGTCGAGTAGGACACGGCGGTGGTAGGCGAGGGTCATCCCGTCGGTGGCGACGGCGAGGTCCACGGCTGCCCGCACGGCGTGGGGGTCGAGCAGCACGTCGGCGTCGATGATGACGGCCACGTCCCAGTCGCCCGCCTTCGTCGCGGCCTCGTTGATCGCGTGGGAGCGGCAGAACGGACCCTCGGGTCCTTCGCCCTCGTGGATCTCCCAGTCGGGGAAGTCGTTGAGCCACCACGTTCGGCAGAAGGCCCACAGGCGGTCACGGTCGGGGTAGCCCCCGCGGCGGGGGACGAGGATCACGACGTTCACAGGGTGCTCTTGGCCTTCACGTTGTGGCGGGTGGACTTGCGGTAGCGGTCGGCGGCGCGGGCGAGGATGCGCTTCGGCTCGGAGCCGGGGTGGCCGACCCCTTCACGGAACACCCACGGCGGGCCGATCAAGGGCCACTGTCCGGCGACGCCCTCGCGTCGCCTTGGGTTGCGACCCCAAAAGTCCTTAGTCCGAATCCCGCCTCGCAGTTCCTTGCGGACGGTGTACCCGCCGTCATCATCACCGGGGAACCGGAGCTTCTTCTCACCGGGGTCGCCCAGGGGGATGTTGTGGCTGCGGGCTCCGTGCTCAATGATTCCTGCGGCCGGGTGGGTGTTAGTGATCCCGGCGCGGACCTTGGAGGGGTTGGACGTATCGGCCGGGATGATGACGAACGAGTCGTGGTACTCGGCGCCATGCTCCAGCGATGCCTTGGTTCGGCGGTTGGCCGGGCGGCGGTGGAGTTCCTCGTTGGCGAGCTGCTGAGCGATGACGACGATCTTGCGGGACTCGTCATTGGCTACCCGGGCGAGCGTGGCGCGGGCCTTGGGGGACTCCAACGCCTTGTCGATGAGGCGCATGAGCTTGGCTTGGTCGATGCGAACCGAGGACTGCCGAGCGACCGCCATGTCACCCAAG
Source organism: Acidimicrobiales bacterium (assembly GCA_036724365.1). GTDB lineage: Bacteria > Actinomycetota > Acidimicrobiia > Acidimicrobiales > Iamiaceae > Aquihabitans. The sequence continues at coordinate 3,212 of DAIMFV010000155.1, forward strand.
CTCCGTGATGACGGTGAACTTCCAGCCGACAGCCGCACCCTGCGGGCCGAGGGGCTGCAACGGGCCGAAGCGGATGCCGCTCACGGCCGGGGGGAAGATGCCGGTCTTGTTGAGCCACCCGGAGAGTACGGCGTTGTAGACGGCGAGGCCGTGGGCGTACACGAAGCGGTTGACCCGGTTCAGGTCGTCCGCGGTCGGGAGGATGCCGTTGTCGTCCACCACCGGGTAGCAGTTCTCCCACAACTCCACCTGCCACGTCGCGGCGAGGACGGGCCACAGGCCCGAGGCGCAGTCGTTGATGGTCGCCCGCTGGTCCGGGCCGAAGTCGGTGAGGTGGATGGACAGGGCGTCGTAGAACTCGGCCACCGGCTTGTTCATCGACAGGTAGGTGTGGAAGTCGTAGCCGCACTCGCCCACGGGCAGGAACGGCTCCAGGCCGACCAACCCGAGGGCGAGGATCGCTTCCCCGATGTCCGGTAGGACCGTGCAGTCGTCCGGTTCGGTGTCGCCGGAGCACGGGTCGAACGGGATCAGCGGCATGGAGGGAGTCTAGGCGCGACGAAGGCCCGCCTGGGAGAAGCGGGCCTTCGTCAGTTTCGCTCAGGGGAAGCGATCAGCTACCGGAGCCCGCCGAAGGCGTCACGAACCCGCACGAGGAGGCGGGAACGGTGTCGTCGTAGAACCGCACCCACGGGGAGTCGGCGGGCATGGGGTCCTCGGCCATCCAGTCGCCCCAGGGACCCTCGTCCCAGGCAAGGTTGGCCTCGGCGGTGCCGGCGAACGAGTTGGTCGCGGCAGCGCCCTCGAAGGTCCGGTCGGCCGGGCGCAGCATCACGCGGGGCAGGACGTGGCGGATGTACGGGGGGTTGGTGGAGGCCGGGCCACACACGCCGGTGTCGCTGGCGGTCTTGGTCCAGATCTCCAGGCCCACGCCGTAGCCCTGGGCGGTGGTCGCGCCGGGGGCGGACACGCCCACGACCTGACCATCCCAGGTGGTGCCGGTCTTGCCGAGGAGGAGCTGGCCGTCGGTGAGCAGCTCGTACAGCTCGAAGTCCACCATGTGGAGGTCGATGGTGATGTTGTACCGCTTCACGATGTCGGGGTCCGACGCCGAGTAGAGGATGCGCCCACAGGCGTCCTTGGGCTCGTAGCGGGTGCCCTCCTCCACGTCGGGGGAGAGGTTGATGGTGGCGATGGCCGTGGTGAGAGCACCATCGGTGGCGCCGGTGAGCGGGGTGCAGTCGGACCCGAGGCGCGTCGCCCGGAGCACGCACGCCGACCGCTCTGCGATGCAGGTGACGTTGTTGGAAGCCATTGGGGTTCTACTCCTGGTGTTGGCTGGGGTCTGGACCTCTTGTCCTACCGAAATGGTAGGAATGGCGGGACGGCAAAGTCACGCCGAGATGATGATGAGTTCCCAATCGCTCGCGAACCACGCGTCCGACGGCATCCCCGAGGACATCGGGTAGGCGTTGGCGGCGTCGTTGACGAGGCGGTTGGAGGACTCCAGGGCGCGTTCGATGTCGATGGTCATGCCCTGGCGGGTGATGGTCTTGGTGCCGGTGGGCAGGTTGCACCCGGCGATGTCGTTGTCGAGCATCCAGAACTGGACGGCCAGCTCCCGGGTGGCCCGCAGGACGAGGGCCGGTGGGGCGATCCCGTAGGTGTAGGTGACCGAGAACGTGTCCACGTCGGTGTCGGGGAGGGTGAGATCCTGGGCCGGGGGCCACGCCTCGCCGTCGGTGCGGTGGATGGTGCGGCCGTTGCGGACTTGGTAGTCGAGGAACTCCACGCCGTCGATCATCACGAGGTCCACCGACTCCATCGGCTGGTGGAGCAGGATGCCGTCGTCGCAGCAGCAGCGCACCGGAGAGCATCCGCTCACGCAACCGCGACGGCGCGGGCGGACGGTGGTGGTACAGACGCCGAAGCGTCGGCCCGTGATGACCCACATGGCCTCGGTGGCACGCAGGACGTACTCGGACAGATCCTCCTCGGGTTCGCCCGAACCCTCGGGCGCGCAGTACCGGGGGTCTGCCTCGATGGCAGCGATGGAGGTCCAGTCGTCGCATGGGGTGAGCTGCATGGTGGCTCCCTTAGGTGTCGCTGGTGTCGGCGAGGTGGCGGAGCAGGTGGCGGATCAGCGCCGTGTTCTGGCGGGTGAGCCGCGCGACCTGCGCGCGTTGCTGCGCGGCGGTCGGGGTGGCGATCGCCAGATACGTGCGGTTGGCGTCGAGCGCGTTGCGTAGCCGGCCTTCGATGGTCGCTTCGTTCGCCACCTCGGCGGGCGTGCGGTCCACGTCGATCGTCAGGGTCGTGGGCGTGGAGTCCACCACCGTGTGGTTGGTGCCCGCTGGCACGTCGGCCTTGCCGTTGGGCTTGCGGTTGACGGTGATCTGCGGCATCAGGTTCCTGCCTGTCGGATGACCAGCCCCTGGAGGAAGATCGCGGTGGCGAGGGTGTCGGCGCCGTCGGAGCCGAGCCGGGACAGGACCAGCGACCAGTCACCGGCGGTGTCCCAGGCGATGGCGTTGCCGACCTTCACCCGCTGCGGGGTCGGGTAGGTGGCGCCACCGGCTGCGAGTGTGGTGGTCGTGGACACCGACGACCGGGTGGTGGCGGTGCCCGCGTCCTTGCCGTAGTAGAGGGTCCAGCGCACGGCACCGCCGCCCGCGGTCGGGTTGCCGGCTACGGCGTAGATGTCCACGGAGGTCCACGGGATCGACTTGCCGAGCATCACGCCGACCGTCGAGGTGGCCGAGTCGTTCAGCTGGTGGAAGGCGTGGGCGCGTGTCGGGTAGGTGGACCAGTTCGACTGGACGGCGGTAGACCCGTGAAGCACGGCGGCAGGAACGAACACCTCGGCGGGTGTGCTCGACGGTGTCGCCCACGTCGCCGTCGTGCCGTTGGAGGTGAGCACCTGGCCCGACGTGCCGACGGCGAGGCGTGCGGCGGTGTCGGCTGCGGTGCCGACGATCAGGTCACCCGCAGCGTCGATGATCGTGGCGGGGATGCCCGACCCACCCGCGCCGATCGGCCCGACCTCGGTGCCAGCTTCGTCGCGGACGTACACGCCGTCGGTGCGGGCAACGAGCCGTTGCGACCCCGCGTCCGGGTTGGTCACGTCCGCGGTCTCGGGGAGGTCGACGAACCCGGTCGCCGCCACCACCCCGGGGTCGCCCTGGGGGCCGGTCGCTCCGGTCGGCCCGGTTGGGCCGGTGGGGCCGGTGGGGCCCTGGATGCCTTGCGGACCCGCCGCACCCGCGGGGCCGACGGCACCCGCTGGGCCGGGGTCTCCCTGCGGCCCGGCTGGGCCGGTTGCTCCGTCAGGTCCAGCGGGGCCGGCCGGCCCAGCCGGCCCGGTGACCATCGCGGTGCCCGTGGCGGGATCGACTTCCACGACGGTGCGGAGGTCGATGACGGAACCCGTCGGGACGGCGATGTCGAAGGTGGCGACCCGCGGCCCCTCGGTGCGGATCTCCACCCGCCACGTCCAATCCAGCGGCGACACGTCGGGGTCGTCGGTGGCTGCGAGAGTGACGGAGATGGACCCGTTGACGAGGCGGGCGACTACGGGGTTCGGGAGGACGATGGTGTCCCCCGCTGCGACCATGAACGTCGGGCGCGGCGTGAACACGACCATCCCCCGACCGGGACGGCCGAGGGTGGTGGTCCAGGTCCCGATGACGGTCCCGGTGCCGTAGTCGTCCGGGTAGGTCACGGCACGTCGATCTCGTAGCCGCCCTGGGCGATGAAGGCGCCCCGGTTGAGGGCTTCGGAGCGGTCGGTGTAGCCCTCGCCGGAGGTGGCGACGGTGCGCCCGTTCTCCGCGACGATGCGCCACGCCCAATGCTGGGAACGGCGGAGGGATCTGGTGCGGTACACGTCCAGTACGGCCTTGGGCTTCATGGCGCTTCCCCTTCGTGGTCGGAGTGGCGGCGATCTGCCGACACCTTGCCTGCGATGTCGTCCACCTTGTGGGCCGTGCTCTCATCCATCGCTCGGATGTAGTGGCAGTCGTGGCGGATGGAGTCCACCGACGCGCTCAGGACGTTGAGGCGGTGATCCACCTTGGCGAACAGGGTGTCGTGGATGGCGAGGCGGGCGTCCTGCCCGGTCTGGCCGTCGAGGATCTTGGTGAGCATCGACACCACGGCCTGCCCGCCGTTCGGCTCACCGATGCGGTTATTCACATCCCTGCCGGGGGCGTTCGCGATGTAGGCCGAGGTCACCGCCGAGAGCGCGCCGATGACGGCGATGACGATGGCGACGGTAGCCGCCTCACTTATGGCCGCGACGACGCCACCGACGACGAGGCCCACCGCCGCGAGGACGCTGGAAACGAAGAAGTCCATGTGGGTCATGTCCCCTACCTACCCGTCCGCGGGGGGGTTGGACCCGACCTTCGCCTCGATGCGGGTCAGGGACTCGATGGCCCGCACGGGGAAGGGGCGCTTGCCGTCGGCCGAGGGCACGTTGAGGGCCGTGAGCACCTCCGCGAGCAACTGCTCGCAGTGGGCAGCTCGGAGCCCCGCCGCAGCCGCCTCAGCGAGCGCCTTGTCGAGCTTGGCTTCCTGGTCCGGGGTCATGGTGTCTCCGTTGTCGGGTCCGGTGATGCCGCCGAGGCGGGTCGTGACGTGCGGTGCGATCAGCGTGCCCGGGCAGGACTTCCCCTTGCCGCTGTAGATCGCGTGGGTGGTGATGAGCGGGGCGGACTTGAGCTTGTTGAGGCGGATGCCCTCCCCGATGAGCCAGCGGGCTGAGGCCCATTGTGCTTCGGTGGCGGGCCACTTGTCGCCGTGGCCCAAGAAGCAGATGGCAGCGGCGGTGGAGTTGCGGCCCTCGGTGTGAGCGCCAGAGCGGCCCCAGCCACGGCCCTCGAAGATCCGCCCGGAGGGGGCGATGAGGAACGAGTAGGCGATGCCGTCCCAGCCACGGGTGTTGACGTGGAAGTTCTCGATGGCGCGGATCCAGCCGCACTCCAGCCCGAAGCTGCCGGGCTTGCGCTCAGAGCCGGCCTCGGTGTGGATCACCACTTCTTGCCATGGGAGTTTCGACGAGACATCGGCACCCCGGCCGTGCTTCGCCCCCCACTCTTGACGCGTGATGATCTTGAACTCGGTCACTTGCCGACCTCCGTGACGGGGGCACCGGACAGGCGACCGAGGGCCACACCTGCGATACCGATGCCTGCGGTGATGACGCCGAAGGCTGCGATCACGTCCACGCCCTCGACGT
>DAIMFV010000156.1:0-8431 GCA_036724365.1 Acidimicrobiales bacterium
TGGAAAGCGTGTGTGGGGAAACTCACCGTGGGTTCGAATCCCACCCTCTCCGCCACGGCGGGCCGGACCGATGGGTCCGGCCCTCGTCGCGTCGAGGCCCGGGCGCGTGGCCCGAGGCGCTAGTCGCCGGGCTCGGCCGGCGCGTCCGGGGTGGCCGATTCGACGCCATCGCCGGGCTCGTCGGCTGACGCGAGGACCGGCTCGGGTGCCGACTTGGGGTCGGTGGACAACGAGCGCATGAGCAGCGCTGCCAGCCCGCCCATGACCCCGCCCCCATCGGCTCCCACCAGGATGTCGGGAACGATCTTCACGTGGCCGGCGCCGACCTCGCGCAGCGCCGCGACCATGGCGGTCTGGTCGGATCCGATGGCACGGGTCTGGGCCTCGAAGCCCTTGGCCCGGGCCAGGCCCAGTGCTTCTTCGGCGGCGGCCTGCGCCTGGCCGAGATCGCGTGTCCGGGTGGCATCGGCAGCGCCGACGAGCGTGATCACCGACGACTCGCCCTCGGCGCGGGCCCGGGCGGCCTCGGCGCGGGACTTCTCGATGTCGATCGACACGTTGGCCTGGGCCAGCTCGCCCTGCATGTCGGCCACGCCCCGCTGCTGCTCGAGGCTGACGCGCGCCTCCTGGGCGGCGCGCTGCTGGGCGAAGGTGGCCCGCTCCTGGGCGGCGATCTCTCGGCTGGTGAGCACCTCCACCAGGTCGGCCGGGAAGATGACGTCTTGGATGTAGACCCCTCGGGTCTCGACCTCGTAGCGGGAGAGGTACTGCTGGATGTAGCCCTCGGCGGCGTGCTGGACCTCGTCGCGCTTCTCGATGAACTCGGTGGCTCCGAGGGTTTGGAGCTTGTTGCGGAAGTAGTTGCCCACGGCGGACTGCAGGACCTCGTTGACCAGGTTCTGCATGGTGCCCACCATCGAGATCACCTTGGGGGCGCGGGTGTCGGGCACGTGGATCTGCACCTGGAGGTCGATGCTGAAGTTGAAGGCCTCCCGGCTCTTGGCCTCGATGGGGGCCAGGTGCTCGTCCAGGCTGTGGGCGTCGCTGGTGGCGTGGGACCAGTTGAGGGTCAGGATCGACGTGGGGACGATCTCCGCCTCGTAGATGCGCGGGTTCAGGGTGTACTTGCCGGTTCGGAGGGGCTCGGACCAGATGCCCTGGTGGCCGGGCTTGACGATGGATCCGAACTTGAACTCCTCGCCGGAGGTGTCCTCGGTGGGCAGACCGACGTAGGACTTGATGACCGCGACCTCGCCCTGGCGCACCACGAGCATCTCGCGCAGCTCCACCTTCACCAGGAACGGGTTCAACAGGTACGACCCGTAGAGGAGTGGATCGTGCTGGAGGCCGATGCTGCCCCCTGCATCCAGGAACGCCTGGTAGTTCTGGTAGTTGTCGTGGAACACGTTCTTGGCCCGGAGGACGGCCTGGATGATCTGGACCGCCGACCCGGTGCCGGCCGCCTCCATGTCGGTCACGTCCGAGAAGCCGCCGATGCGGCTGGCGATGTCGCCCGACGGCGGACCCTCGAGAGTGGTGACGACGCCGACGACGTCGGTCTCCCCCTGGGGGGTGATGTGGGTGACCCACAGAGCCTGGGGCTCGACCTGACCCACGGCGGCGAGCGTCGAGTTGGACAGGGCCTTGCCGAAGACCTGGTCGCTCGTGATGACGACGAACCCGACGGGGTGGATCGGTGCGGTGGTTCCCGGCGGCAGCACCGGTCGTTGGACGCCACGCTGGCCACCCTGGGCCAGGAAGCCGCGGAGGTCGGAGAAGCTCCCGAACACATCCTTGTAGACGGCCGACTTGGCCCCGGTGGGGACGGCCTCGCCGACCTGGGCGATGACCAGGCCGATGTGGTCCGGCGCGACCTGGACCCACGGGTACGGCTTGACCTGGAAGAGCGGCCACAGCTTGAAGCGCAGTCCGGGCATCAGCAGGTCGGCCTGGTAGCCCGCCTCGCCGTTGAGGGCGATGAGCTGGTCGTCCAGCAGCTTCTTGCCCAGCCGCTTGTTGACGAGGCCGACCTCGGCTGGGCCGATGGAGTGGAAGCTGCGAAGCGCAGCCAGCGCCACGACCACCAGCGTCCCGAGGATGACGAATGACACGATCGCGGTGATCTGCATGGGTGTCGAGCTGCCCTTCCGATGCGAACGCGGAACGCGACCGCTTGGCGAGCGTACCGCCGGTGCTCAGGCGGTGGCCGAGAACAGGTCCTCGTCTCCCAGCAGGGCGAACCCGAGGTGGAGGCGCCCCTCGCGAACCCGCCCCGCGCTCTCCACATCGACCCGTCCCCCTGGGTACAGGAACGGTTCGAGCACCCCGCCTTGCGGATCGAGCGCTCCGACGCGAACGCGGCTGTGGCCGTCGAGCCGCTCGGTCGCCCACGTCGCCTTGTCGTACTCGGCGGTGACGAAGAACCCGCGTTGGGGGTCGTAGAGATCTTGGACGACGCGCAGCACCCCCGGTTCCGCAGTGGTTCGCAGCACGAGCTCACGGGCGCACCCGGCCGCAGCACGGCCCCGGGCGATGGCCACGCGCACGCTGTCGGGAACGTAGAGGCCCAGCGTCAGCTCCTCGGTCTCCGGCAGCGCGGCGAGGTCCAGCCGGCCCGCCGCCCGCGCGGCCCGCGCCGCGGTGCGTCGGTCCGCCGTGCGCCGCACCTGCTCCACGCGGGCTGCGTGCTCGGCCGCCAGGTACTCGCGGATCTCGTCGTCGCCGTAGACCCGCTCGAGCACCGCCCATTGCGCCTCGGGCGACAGCCGGTCGAACGTCGTCTGACCGATGCGTTGCCGCTCGCGGCTCGGGACGGCCTCGACCGCGGCCACGAGCGCGGCCGCGTCGGCGCTGTCGTCGGTGGACGCGCGATCGACCTGGTCCTTGATCTCTCGGGCCAGGTCCAGGAACGGACGCACCGCGTCCAGTTCGGCGAGCTGTCGCTCGTGCTCGGCGAATTCGTCCTGTCGTCGTCCCATGCACCCTCGTCCCGGCAAACTCGGCGTAGCCGCTCTCGGTCGCCGACGCCCCACGGTACGACCGACCGCCCCCGCCCTCGCATCTGCCGGGATCACTGGGCCCGGTGAGGCTGGGGGGAGCCGCTGCGTCCGGCCGCCACCGGTGCGAGCCGGCCGTGCGACACCGGTCGATCGGCGAGAAGCTCGGCGATCGACGGGCTACCGGACGATCACCGGGCCGCCGGCACCCGGACCTGGGACTTCCGGCCCTGGCTGCGGCGGACGCTGGCTGGTTCGCTGACTCCAGGACCCCTCGACGGGATCCCCGGCATGCGGCCGGAACCCCACCACGCGGAGGCGCGACCGTGACGACATCCCACCCCGACCGTCCCCCGGCGGCCGACCCGGTGCGACGTCGGACCGTGCTCACCGCCATCGCCACCGCCCCCTTGGCTGCCCTGGCCACCCGGACCGCGGGCGCGCTGATCGGCGCGGTCCCGTTCCTCCGGCCCACCGGACGCGGCACCAGCGCCACCCGGTGCGCCCAGTGCGGGTCCGACGACCACGCCATGCTCGACCCGGCCTGCCCGGCCTCGCGGAAGGTGATCTGACGTGACGGTCTCCCGACGAGGCTTCCTGACCGGTGGCGCCGTGGGTGTGGCGGCCACCGCGGCCGGGGCCGTGGTCCCCGGCGTGGTCGACGCCGGCCCCACCGACGACAGCCTGGGCGTGGACCGGATCGTGCGCACCACCTGTTCGCCGAACTGCACCGGGTCGTGCGGCCAGCTGGCGTTCGTGCGCAACGAGCGGATCGTGAAGATCCAACAGGCCGCCGACTACCCCGAGCCCGAGTACAGCCCCCGGGGCTGCATGAAGGGCCTCTCGTACCACCAGCTCATCTACGGCGAGGACCGCATCACCACCCCGCTGATCCGCACCGGGGAGCGGGGCTCGGGCCAGTTCCGCGAGGCCACCTGGGAGGAGGCGCTCGACAAGGTGGCCGAGGGGCTCAAAGCCATCGGGGAGCGGCACGGGTGGGACGCCATCCACGTGTTCGGCCAGGTGCCCGGCTCGGGCTACGTGCACAAGGGGGCCAACTACCGGGCGGCGGCGCTGCTCGGCCTCACCCACGGCACCAGCTTCGACTTCAACGGCGACCTCCCCATGGGCATGCCCATCACGTTCGGGGTGCAGAACGCCGAGCACGAGTCCAAGGACTGGGCCAACTCCAAGTTCCTGCTGGTGGTGGGGGCCAACCTGCTGGAGACCCGGATCCCCGACGCCCACTTCGTGTTCGACGCGGTGGCCGCCGGTGCCCGGCTCATCGTGGTCGACCCCGTCTACTCGTCCACGGCCACCAAGGCCGACAACTGGTTGAACATCAAGGCCGGCACCGACGCCGCCTTCGCACTGGCCCTGGCCGCCACCATCGTGGAAGAGGGCTTGGCCGACCTGGACTTCATGCGCACCTACACCGACGCGCCGCTGTTGGTGCGGGCCGACACCGGCAAGCGCCTGCTGGCGTCCGACCTCGACGCGGGGATCGACGCCGCCGACCCGGCGGCCCGGCGCTACGTGGTGTGGGACCAGACCACCTCGACCCCCGTGGTGATCCCCATCGACCGGCTGGGCCTGCCCGACGGGATCGACGCCGCCCTCGACGGCTCCCACCCCGTGACCCTGGCCGACGACACCACCGTGGAGGTGTCGCCCGGCTTCGTCCACGTGACCGCCGAGCTGGAGGGCTTCACCCCCGAGCTCACCGCCGAGATCACCGGCCTGGACCCCGAGCTGGTGCGGAAGGTGGCCCGGGCCTACGCCACCGCCGACCCGGCCGCCATCCTCATGGGGGCCGGGTCCAACCACTGGTACCACGGCGACCTCACCGGTCGGGCCTTCGCCCTGTGCGCCGCCCTCACCGCCAACATCGGCAGGTCGGGCGGCGGGTTCTCGGTCTACGTGGGCCAGTACAAGGTGCGGGTGAAGTGGGGGAAGTGGACGAGCCCCGGTGACGTGAAGGCCAAGATCGTCCCGTCGATCTACTTCCTGCGCGGTCCCACCGAGACCATGCACCCCGACATCCCCTACCCCGAGAGCGGGTACAAGGGCCTGTTCTGCACCTTCGCCAACATGTTCGTGCAGGCACCCGACGTGAACCGGCTCTACGAGACGCTCGACGGGCTCGACCTGATCGTGGTGGTCGACCACCAGCACACCGACACGGTCAACTACGCCGACGTCGTGCTGCCCACGGCCAGCTGGTAGGAGAAGAAGGACCTCACCGCCACCCCCCTGCACCCCTACCTGCAGCTCCAGCAGGAGACGGTGAAACCCATCGGCGACTCGCGCACCGAGCTGTGGATGTGGCGGGAGATCATCAAGCGCATCGACCCGGCCATGGCCGAGGAGTGGTTCGACGTCACCGAGGACGACGCCATCCGGATGATGCTGGAGCCCGGTGGACCCACCGAGGGGATCACCCTCGAACAGCTCGAGGCCGGCCCGGTGCGCCTGAACGTGCCCGACCCCGACGTGGCCTTCGTGGAGCAGATCCGAGATCTGGTGCCGTTCCCGCCCGAGTCGCTGCCCGCCCCGCTGGAGAAGACCCGGGAGTTCGTGCCCACCGGTCGCATCGAGTTCTACAAGGACGACGACCTGTTCCTGGAGCTCGACGAGCAGGTCCCCACCTACCGGCCGCCCTACGACGAGCAGACCCAGAGCGCCGAGACCTACCCGCTGCGCCTCCTCACCCCGCACTCGAAGTGGCGGATCCACTCCACCTACTCCAACCTCCCGTGGCTGGAGGAGGTCCACGGCGGCAAGCCCCGCGTGCTCATCAGCCCGCTCGACGCCGAGGACCGGGGCATCGCCGACGGCGACGAGATCGAGGTGAAGAACGACCGGGGCCGGGTGGTGGCCTGGGCCAAGGTGAGCGAAGCCGCGGCCCGCGGCACCGCCACCCTCACCGAGGGGTGGTGGCCGCGCTACTTCGCCGCCGGCAAGGGCGTGAACGAGCTCACCTCGTCCGCCGTCAACCCGATCCACGAGATCCACTTCGTGGCGAACATGTGGTCGCCGTCGACGGGGTGGAAGGACTGCCTGTGCGAGGTGCGCCGTGTCTGACTCCCCGATCGCCCGCACCGGCACCACCAAGGTGTCCGAGGCCCTGCCCCCGGCCTCGTTGGCGTACGGCACCATCGGCCCGCGCAGCGAGCACCCGCGCTGGGGCATGGCCGTGGACCTGGAGCGCTGCATCGGCTGCTGGTCCTGCGCGGTCATCTGCAAGTCCGAGAACAACGTGGGCCTCGGCATGTGGTGGAACCGCATCCTCACGGCCGGCGACGACCTCGACACCCCCGAGGTCGACGAGTTCGGCGATCTCGACATGCACTGGGTGCCGCTGGCCTGCCAGCACTGCGACGACGCCCCCTGCGAGAAGGTGTGCCCCACCTCGGCCACGTACTACGACGACGAGGGCACGGTCATGGTGGACCAGGACAAGTGCATCGGTTGTCGCTACTGCATGGCCGCCTGTCCCTACGGGGTGCGCACGTTCAACTGGGGCGAACCCGAACACGCCCCCACGTTCGGCACCGGCATGGTCGAACCCCGGCCGGTGGGCTCGGTGGAGAAGTGCACGCTGTGCGTGCACCGCCGAGCGGAGGACCTGGTCCCCTCGTGCGTGTGGTCCTGCCCGGCCCAGGCCCGGATCTTCGGCGACCTCGACGATCCCGACGGCGACCTGGTCCAGATGATCCGCAACCGCAACGGGAGCCGGCTCCTCGAGGAGGCCGGCACCAACCCGAAGGTCTGGTACCTGGAGCCCCGCAGGAGGCGACCGCTGTGAGCGCCACCGTCACCACATCCGCCACCGTCCCCCGGGCCCCGCGGGCGAACGTCGCCTGGACGGCCTGGCTCGCCGTGCTGGGCGTGGGCCTCCTGATCGGGTTCGGGAGCTTCGTCTACCAGTGGCGCAACGGACTGGGCGTCACCGGTCTCTCCAACACGATCACCTGGGGCATGTACATCATCAGCTTCATGTTCCTGGTGGGCGCGTCCGCCGGCGGGCTGATCGTGGTGGCCGGTTCCGAGCTGATCGGTACCGAGCGGTTCAAGACCCTGTCACGGCTGGCCGTGGTGGTCTCGGTGGCGGCGGTCGCCACCGCGGCCGGCTCGATCCTCCCCGACCTCGGTCGCCCCCAGCTCGCCTGGAAGATGGTGGTCAGCCCCCACTTCACCTCCCCCCTGGTGTGGGACATGGCCGTGCTCGGCACCTACCTGATCATCGGTGCGGTCGACCTCTGGCTGCTCAGCCGGCCGGTGGTGTCGGAGCGGGCCATGCGCCGCATGGCGCAGATCACCCTGCCGGTGGCGGTGGTGGTGCACTCGGTCACGGCCTGGATCTTCGGGCTCATGGTGGCCCGCCCGTTCTGGAACACCCCCCTGCTGGCCCCCATGTTCATCAGCTCGGCCCTGGTGTCGGGCACGGCCCTGGGGATCCTGGCGGCGATGGTCACCCGCCGCTGGACCAGCCTCCCGGTGGACGACGCCACCCTCGGGGGCCTGGGCACGCTCATGTTGTGGTTCATCGCCGGCGACGCCTTCCTCCTGGCGGCCGAGATCCTCACCACCAAGCTGTCGGGCTCACCCGAGCACCAGCACCAGCTCGACGTGATCCTCACCGGCCGCCTCGCCCCGGTGTTCTGGGCCGAGGTGATCCTGGGCGTGCTGGTGCCGTTCGTGGTGCTCACCCAGGCCCGGCTCCGCCGCAACCCCTGGATCCTGGGCACCGTGAGCGTGCTGGCGGTGGTGGGGGTGTTCTTCAAGCGGATCAACATCCTGCTGTCGTCCGAGTTCGAACCGCTGATCGACCTGGCCCCCGGCGTGCCCGGGGGCCGGCCCGGCCAGGCGTTCGAGGTGGCCGAGATCTACGTGCCCACCTGGGTGGAGTGGGGCGTGCTCTTGGGGATGGCGGCCTTCTTCTGCAGCCTGGTCACGCTAGGGGTGCACAAGATCGTGCTGCCCGGGTACGCCAACGACCTGGCCCACGACCGGGCCCGGGCCGAAGCCGGTGCCCGAGACCGGGACGAGGCCCTCACCCCCGGCCACGGGTAGGAGCACCGGTCCGCCCGGTCGGGGCATGCCTCAGCCGCGGCGGGCGGCGAAGAAGTCCGTGAGCAGGGCTGCGCACTCCTCGGCTCGCACGCCGTGCACCACCCGGGTGGTGTGGTTGAGCCGGGGGTCGACCGCCAGGTTGTAGAGGGACCCGGTGGCACCGGCCTTGAGGTCGGCGGCCCCGAACACCACGGTGCCCACCTGGGCCGCCCAGACCGCACCGGCGCACAACGGGCAGGGTTCGAGCGTGGCCACCAGGGTGGCCCCGTGCAGGCGTCGGTCGCCCACCGCCGCTGCGGCCCGGCGGATGGCCAGCACCTCGGCGTGGGCGGTGGGGTCGCCCGACGCCTCCCGCTCGT
>DAIMFV010000157.1:0-4730 GCA_036724365.1 Acidimicrobiales bacterium
ACCAACGCCGTGTTCGGGTTCACGTCGATGTTCATCAACCTGGTCCGCGACCACCGGCCCGACGCGGTGGCGGTGGCGTTCGACCGACCCGAGCCCACCTTCCGGCACGTGCAGAACCCCGAGTACAAGGCCCAGCGCGAGGCCGCGCCAGACATCTTGAAGCAGCAGATGGCGCTGGTTCGCCAGGTGGTCGACACGCTCGGCGTCACCGCCATCGACCAGCCCGGCATCGAGGCCGACGACATCATCGCCACCCTGGCCACCCTGGCCAAGGAGCGCGGCGACGAGGTCATCATCGTCACCGGCGACCGCGACGCCTACCAGCTCGTCGAGGACCCCCACGTGAAGGTCCTCTACAACAAGCGCGGCGTGTCCGACTACGCCCTGTACGACGAGGCCGGCATCCTGGAGCGCACCGGGGTCCACCCCCGCGACTACGTCCAGTACGCCGCGCTGCGGGGCGATCCGTCCGACAACCTGCCGGGCGTGCCCGGCGTGGGCGAGAAGACCGCAGCCAAGCTGGTGAACGCCTATGGCGGTCTCGACGGCATCTTCGCCCACACCGCGGACCAGACCCCCAAGCTGCGCCAGAACCTGGAGGAGCACGAGGCCCAGGCCCGGCGCAACGTCGGCCTGATGGAGCTGGTGCGAGACGTCGACCTGCCGGTCGGCCTCGACGAACTGGGCTACCCCAACCCCGACACCGAGGAGCTGCGCAGCCTGTTCGACTTCCTCGAGTTCCGTTCGCTGTACGACCGTCTGGCCGAGGCCCTGCAGCAGGACCTGGGCGCGCCCCCCAGCGGCAACGAGGTGCTCGAGGCCGAGCCCGTGGTGGCCGGCACCGCGGCCGAGGCGGTGGCGCTGCTCGGGCGTCTCGCGGCGGGGTCGGGCCCGCTGGCGGTGGCCGTGGGCTGGGAGGGACCCGAAGGTCGCAGCGCGCTCTCCGGTCTGGCGGCCGTGCCCGACCCGGCTCTGGGCGAAGTGGCCTGGCTTCCCGGCGCGTTGCTCGTGGACCCCGCGGTGCGCCAGTCGTTCGACACGCTGCTCGCCGCCCGGCCGCTGGCGGCCCACGGGGCCAAGCCGTTCCTGCGGCGTCTGCTGGCCGACGCCCCCGATCGTCCGTTGCCGCTGCTCGCCGTCGACACGATCCTGGCCGCCTACCTGCTGGACCCGGCGGAGACCCGGTACGCCATCGGCGACGTGCTGGTCCGCTACGCCCGCATGGAGCTGCCCTCGGGCACGGCGGCGCCTGAGGGCCAACTCGACCTCGGCGGTGGCGCCACCGACGAGGCCCTCCTGGTGTGCCGCCAGGCGCTGGCGGTCGACCGGCTCACCGAACCCATCGGTCAGGCGCTCGACGCCCAGGGCCTCCGCCGGCTCAACGACGAGATCGAGACGCCGCTCGTGCCGGTGCTGGCCCGCATGGAACACGTCGGCGTGGGCGTCGACCGAGCCGAGCTGCAGGCGCTCAACGACCGCTTCACCGCCGAGGTGAAGGACCTGGCCGCCCGCATCCAGGACGATGCAGGCGAGCCGTTCAACGTGAACTCCACGCCGCAGCTGCGCACGATCCTGTTCGACAAGCTGGGCCTGATCCCCACCAAGAAGACCAAGACGGGCTTCTCCACCGATGCCGCCTCGCTGGAGAAGTTGCAGGGCCAGCACCCGATCATCGACCACCTGCTTCGGTACCGCGAGGTGGAGAAGCTGCGGTCCACCTACGGCGAGGGTCTGCTGTCAGAGATCGCGCCCGACGGACGGATCCACGCCACCTTCAACCAGACGGTGGCCCGCACCGGGCGCCTGTCGTCCGACGCGCCCAACCTGCACAACATCCCGGTGCGCTCAGACGAGGGCAAGGCCTTCCGGCGGGCGTTCGTGCCGGCACCCGGCTTCGAGCTGCTGGTGGCCGACTACAACCAGATCGAGCTGCGCTGCATCGCCCACCTCGCCGAGGACCCCGGCCTCATCGCCGCCTTCGACGCCGGCGACGACATCCACACGGCCACCGCGGCCCGCGTCTTCCACGTGGCGCCCGAGGAGGTCGACGGGGGGCAGCGGGCCAAGGCCAAGATGGTCTCGTACGGGCTCGCGTACGGCATGGAGGCCTTCGGCCTGGCCACCCGGCTGAACATCGCCCGGTCCGAAGCGGCCGAGATCCTCGAGGCCTACTTCGCCGCCTTCCCCGCCGTGAAGCAGTACATGGAGCGCACCGTGGCCGAGGCCCGCGAGCGCGGCTACACCGAGACGTTGTTCGGTCGGCGCCGGCCGATCCCCGAACTGGCATCCACCAACCGCGGCATCCGCCAGGCGGGTGAGCGGCAGGCCATGAACGCCGGCATCCAGGGGTTGGCGGCCGACATCTTCAAGGTGGCCCTGGTGCACCTCGACGCTGAGCTGCGCAGCCGGGAGCTGGCCAGCCGGCTCGTGCTCCAGGTGCACGACGAGGTGATCCTCGAGGTCCCGCCCGAGGAGAAGGACGCGCTGTCCGCGCTCACCCTCTCGGTCATGCACGGCGCCGCCGAGCTGCGCGTCCCCCTCGAGGTGAACCTGTCCTTCGGCACGAGCTGGGCCGACGCCAAGTAGCCCGGGCGGTCGGTCGCGCGCGGCGTCCCTCAGCGGAGCGGGAAGCCCACGACCTGTTCGAGCTCGGCGATCGCGGCGGCGGGGTCGACGACCTTGATGGTGGTCATGCCCATGGCCTTGGCCGGCTTGAGGTTCACGCCGAGGTCGTCGAGGAACACCGCCTCGCTCGGTTCGATGCCGAGACGCTCGCACGCGATCTCGTAGAAGCGCGGCTCGGGCTTGCGGACGCCGACCACGCTCGACTCCACGATCACGTCGAAGAGCGCGAGCACCTCGGCCACCGGCGAGGCATCGCCAGGGGGGGCACCGGCCATGGCCTCGGCGCGCATGGTGACCACGTTGTTGGTGAGCAGCGCGGTGTGCAGGCGCTCGCCGCACCGGCGCACCACCTCCACCATCTCGGGCCGCACCTCGCCGGCCAGCAGCCCGAGCACGTCCCAGCCCGGCACCCGGTGCCCCATCGCCGCCGACTCCTCCTCGAACGCGGCGGCGAACTCGTCGGGGGAGATCTCGCTGCGCTCGAGTCGGGCCCAGGCGTTGGTGTGGTGGTCGGCGGCGTTCACCGAACGGATGAATCCGTGGGGTAGGCCCCGGTCGGCCTCGTAGTGGGCGAAGGCCTCGAACGGGCTCGACAGGATCACGCCGCCGAAGTCGAACAGGGCTGCGGTGATGGTCATGGCGGTGGATCGTACGGGCGGTGGAACCGGCGTCGGGCAGGCGGGCGACGCCGGTCCGCAACCCGCAGTCGCGAGCGCGCGTCGGTGCCCTTCGACGCGAGATCCCTCGTCACCGACGCGCGAGGTGCTTGACTGATGCATCACATGGCCATGACCCACGTCGTCGTCGACGGATCCAACATCGCCACGGAGGGCCGCACCGCTCCGAGCCTCGCTCAACTCGACGAGGCCGTTCGCGCCTTCCTTGGTGAATACGGCGAGCACCTCGCCCTGACCGTGGTGGTCGATGCCACCTTCGGGCACCGCATCGACCCCAAGGAGAAGGACGCGTTCGACGCGGGCATCGTGAACGGCGAGCTCGTCACGCCGCCCGCGGGCGCCATCGGCAGGGGCGACGCGTTCGTCCTGCAGATCGCCGACAAGGCGGGCGCCACCATCTTCTCCAACGACTCCTTCCAGGAGTTCCACGGCAGCTACGACTGGCTCTTCGACGAAGGGCGACTCATCGGTGGCAAGCCGGTGCCTGCCGTCGGGTGGGTGTTCGTGGCGCGCACGCCGGTGCGGGGGCCCACCAGCCGTCGGGCCACCCGCGAATCCCGCGGTTCTGGCTCCGGCTCCGGCTCCGGCTCCGGCCGCGGTCGCTCCGGCCGTTCCGGTCGCGTGGTCGACGCGTCGACGGTGAGCGGCGTGCCACTGGGACCGCCGCCGGTACCCGATCGGGCGAGCGTGCTCAAGGCCGCCCGCGGTGTCACCGCCAAGGCCAACGCCGGCCCCGCCGCGGCATCCCGCCGCAAGGGTGGGGCCTCGGGCGCCGCGGCCGGGTCCGCCGGTGCCGGCGACGCCACCGAGGCCAAGTCATCGCGGAACCGTCGGCGCCGCAGCAGCGGCACCAAGGCCACGGATCCCATCAACGAACCGATCCCCTTCCTCCAGTTCGTCACCGAGCACCCGGTCGGGTCCGAGGTGGAGGCCACCGTGGAACGGTTCTCGTCGCACGGTGCGTACGCCGTCACCACCGGTGGCGCCCAGTGCTACATCCCGCTGAGGGCGATGGGGAACCCCGCGCCGACCAAGGCCCGAGAGGTCCTCACGGTCGGCGAGGTGCGTTCCTTCGTCGTCACCGCCTTCGATTCCTCACGCCGAGGGATCGACGTCGCACTTCCCGGTGTGGTCGTGCCCGACGCGGCGGCTCCCTCAGCAACAGACCGTCACCAAGACGGAACCCCCGAAGGGGAACAACCACACGCCGAGGAGGCACCCAGCATGGCAGTGACCAAGAAGGCCCCTGCGAAGAAGGCTCCAGCCAAGAAGGCGCCGGCCAAGAAGGCGGCTCCGGCCAAGAAGGCGGCTCCGGCCAAGAAGGCGGCTCCGGCCAAGAAGGCGGCGCCGGCCAAGAAGGCTCCTGCGAAGAAGGCGCCGGCCAAGAAGGCTCCTGCGAAGAAGGCGCCGGCCAAGAAGGCTCCTGCG
>DAIMFV010000157.1:4830-8421 GCA_036724365.1 Acidimicrobiales bacterium
CGAAGAAGGCGCCGGCCAAGAAGGCTCCTGCGAAGAAGGCGCCGGCCAAGAAGGCGGCTCCGGCCAAGAAGGCTCCCGCCAAGAAGGCGCCGGCCAAGAAGGCTCCCGCCAAGAAGGCGCGCTGACCTGACCTCCTCTTCGGGCTGACCCACCCCGGCCGGACGATTGATCGACCGGCCGGGGTGCGCCACAGGCGTGCGGGGGAGAGCGCCAGCCACGGTCGCGGCGCCGACGACCGGGGTGCTCTGCGACCGCTATGGTCGACGCGTGCGCATCGCCACCTGGAACGTGAACTCGCTGAAGGCCCGGATGGAACGGGTCGAGGCGTGGCTGGCCGACGTGGCGCCCGACGTCGTCTGCCTCCAGGAGACGAAGCTGGCCGACGGTGCGTTCCCGGCCCTGGCCTTCCAGGGACTCGGGTACGAGTCGGCCCACCACGGCGAGGGCCGGTGGAACGGGGTGGCCATCCTCTCGCGGGTGGGCCTGTCGGAGGTGACCGAGGGCTTCGGTCCCGGCGACCCAGACCCCGAGGCCCGGCTGCTCTGGGCCACCTGCGGTGGTGTCCGCGTCGCCAGCGCCTACGTGCCCAACGGGCGCGCCCTCGACCACGACCACTACCGCTACAAGCTGAGCTGGCTGGCCAACCTCCGCCGCCGGCTGGACGATGCGGAGTCGGCCTCCGAGCCGGTGGTGGTGGCCGGAGACTTCAACATCGCCCCGACCGACGACGACGTGTGGGATCCGGCGCAGTTCGTCGACGCCACCCACACCAGCCCGGCCGAACGTCGGGCGCTCCAGGACATCGTCGACTGGGGGCTGGTGGACGCGTTCCGCCAGGTGAACCCCGAGCCCGGGCTGTACAGCTGGTGGGACTACCGCGCCGGCCGCTTCCACAAGCACGAGGGCATGCGCATCGATCTCGTGCTCGCCACCGCGCCCGTGGCGGAGCGGGTCACCTTCGCCACCATCGACCGCAACGCCCGCAAGGGCCAACAGCCGTCCGATCACGCACCGGTGATCGTCGACCTCGCCGACCTCGCTGACTGATCGACCGCCCCGACCTCCCGAACCTCCCGAACCGTCCGCCGGAACCGACCACGAGCACCGAACACCGAGCACCGAAGCGCAGGACCATGCCCGACACGCCAGACCCCGCCAGCCAGCCCGAGCCCGGCCCCGGTGGCGCCGCCGATCCCTCAGCGCCCACGAGGGCCGAGCGGATCGCCGCCCTCACCGACTGGCAGCCCCGCCCGGCCGACGAGACCGACCCCGCCCGGCTGGAGATGGTCACCCGTCGACTGCGGTCCGGTTCGGTGGCCCTCTCGCCGCGACGCGCCGAGCTCAAGCGCCTCGCCGATGCGTCCCGACTGCTCACCGCCCGGTTGGTGGGCACCAACGCCCCGGACCGGGTGATCACCGACGCGGCGGCCCGGCTCGAGGAGGTGGCGGCCCTGTTCGACGGGTACGACCAGGACCTCTCCTACGGGTTCAGCGAGACGTCCACCACCGGGGCCACGGCCGATCCGATGTTCGACCACAGTCCGGTCCTGGGCATCGCCAACCCGGTGGCACCACCGATGGCGCTCACCGAGGAGGACGGCGTGGTGGTGGCCACGGTCACCATGGCCAAGGCGTACGAGGGGCCTCCCGGCTGCGTGCACGGCGGCTACGTGGCGGCGCTGTTCGACGAGGTGCTCGGGGCCGCCCAGTCGCTGTCGGGTGCGCCCGGCATGACCGGCACGCTCAAGATCCGCTACGAGGCCCCCACGCCGCTGGAGACCGAGCTCCGCTTCGAAGGGCGGCTGGTGGGCGTGGAGCGTCGCAAGATCTTCACCGAGGGCCTCTGCTACGCCGGCGGCGTGGTGACCGCCCGGGCTGAGGGGATCTTCATCTCCCTCAACCCCGGCAGGTTCCTGGAGCTGATCGCCGAACGGGAGCGTGCCCAGGAGGGCCAGCGCACCGAGGACCCGGGGCCCGTCGACTCAGCCTGACCCGCGGATCCAGGCGTCCACCACCGGCGCCTCGGCCTCGAGGTACTCCTCCAGCCCCGACACGATCGCCTGCTCCACCCGGCCGCCCACCAGCGGCGCCTTCACCTGCAGCTCGCCGGCCACCACCCGTCGGCTCCCACCGGGCTGGTCGGTGATGGTGAACCGCCCCCGGCACCGCAGCCGGTCGG
Organism: Acidimicrobiales bacterium; assembly: GCA_036724365.1. Lineage (GTDB taxonomy): Bacteria > Actinomycetota > Acidimicrobiia > Acidimicrobiales > Iamiaceae > Aquihabitans. The sequence goes on from DAIMFV010000157.1 coordinate 7,010, forward strand.
GGTAGTGGTCGGGCAGGAGGCGGAACCGGGCCGACCGTTCGTCGTGGTCGTGGATGGTCTCCTGCACCCAGGTGAGTCGCTCGGGATGGACCACGGTCGTGACGGCGGCCGGCAGGTGGCCGGTGAACCGGAACCGGACCTCCAGGCGGGGGACCGGGGGGCCGTCGTGGGCCACCACCTCGATGCCACCCAGCTTCGGCAGGCCCACGAGCGTGGGGTACAGCCCCGGGTCGGCGTACGCCCGGTTCACGGCGTCGGCATCGGCGTCGTACTGCTGGGTCAGCTCGAAGCGCATGAGGTGCGGACTCCCGGGGGCGTGGAGGGCGGGTATGTGTGGGTGCGGGGTGTGTGGGGTGTGCGGTGAAGTCGATCGTGGGTCACGGCGCAGCGCTCGCCCGGGTTGCGTCGGGCTCGACGTGTCGGGCCACGATCGCCAGCAACCGCTCGCCGTGCTGGGCCCGGCTGAAGGGGCCGAGCCCGGCCAGCCCGTCCAGGTCGGCGTGGGTCCGGGGCTGGTGGCGGGCCACGGCGTCGAGGGCACGGTCGGACAGCACCACGGTGGGTCGCACCGCCGCCTTGCGGGCCTGGTCGGCGCGCCAGCGTCTGAGGTCGGCGGCGATCGACCGGGCTCGCTCGTCGGCACCGTCGGTGTCGGTGTCGGTGTCGGTGTCGGCGCCGGCGGCGGCGCGGCGGGCGGCCGGGCCGGGATCGGCCCCCGCGCTCTGTGGCCCCACGCGCAGCGCCCCGCCGGAATCGACCCAGGCCAGGCTGCCGCCGCCCGCGCCTACGGTGTGGATGTCGATCATCGGCAGCCGCAGCGGCAGCCCGGCGATCTCTCCATCGGACGTCAGGGGCACGCGGCCGGGGCAGAGGGCCACGTCGGTGCTCGTGCCGCCCATGTCGAAGGTGATCAGGTCGGCGAAGCCCGCGCCGCCCGGCCCGGCCGTGGCCGCCACGTGGTGCGCGCCGACGACGCCGCCCGCCGGGCCGCTGAGGACGGTGCGGGCGGCCAGCGCCCCGGCCGTGGCCGCGTCGAGCACGCCGCCGCTGCTCTGCATGATCGTCAGGCGACGCGGAGCCAGCGCCGCCGCCAGCCGCGACAGATAGCGGCTCATGAGTGGGGCGACGCAGGCGTTGATGACCGTGGCCGCGGTGCGCTCGTATTCGCGGTATTCGGGCAGCACGTCGACCGACAGCGAGACGTGGACGCCCGGCCCCAACGCCGCCCGCGCCAGCGCGCCCACCTGCCGCTCGTGGTCGGGGCGCAGGAAGGAGAAGAGCAGGCAGACGGCCACCGATTCGACGCCCTCGGCCGCCAGCCGGGCCAGCTCATGAGCCAGCGCCGCCTCATCGAGCGGCCGCAACACCTCGCCCGCGGCCGACACGCGCTCGATGGCCTCGACGCGCCACGC
>DAIMFV010000158.1:0-6998 GCA_036724365.1 Acidimicrobiales bacterium
CATGGCCCCCACCTTCCAGCGCCTGGAGCTGTTCGGGTCGCTCACGGTCCGCGACACCGTCCTCCCCGCCGCCGAGCTGGTGCGTGACGTCGACCGTCGCCCCGCCGACGTCACCGACGAGCTGTTGGCCCGTGTCGGTCTCTCGGCCGAGGCCGGCCAACGGGCCGACTCGCTGTCCACCGGCAACGCCCGGCTGCTGGAGCTCGCCCGGGCCCTGGCCGGCCGGCCCACGGTGCTGCTGCTCGACGAGCCGGCATCGGGTCTCGACGAGCAGGAGACCGACCGGTTCGCGGCGATCCTCAACGGGTTGGCCGACGAGGGCATGGCCGTGCTGATCGTGGAGCACGACGTGCCGCTGGTGATGCGGCTCTGCCAGGTCATCACCGTGCTCAACTTCGGCGTGGTGCTGGCCTCCGGCACCGCCGCCGAGATCCAGTCCAACGCCCAGGTGGCCGACGCCTACCTGGGGCAGGGGACCGACGTGGGGGCCCCGGCATGACCGTGGTCCACCCCACGCCGTCCGCCAGCGGCTCGCACCGCGCCACCGCTGCGGCCGCCCCGTCCCCGCTGCTCGAACTACGCGGCGTCACGGCCTGCTACGGCCGCATCCAGGTGCTCCACGGGGTCGACCTGGTGGTGCCCCGGGGAGAGGTGGTGGCCCTCCTCGGCCCGAACGGTGCCGGCAAGACCACCACCCTCAGGGTTGCCACCGGCCAGCATCCGGTGGGCTCGGGCTGCGTGCACGTGGCCGGGCGCCACGTGAACGGCGTGAAGCCCGACGAGCTCGCCCGCATCGGGCTGTGCACCATCCCCGAGGGCCGCGGCGTGTTCCGCAACCTCACGGTGCGCGAGAACCTGAAGATGGCCACCTACTCGGGCACGACCGAGGCCCAGGTGGTGGAGCGCGCCGTGGGCCGCTTCCCCCGGCTGGGGGAGCGCCTCGACCAGGTGGTGGGCACCATGTCGGGCGGCGAGCAGCAGATGCTGGCCATGGCCCGCGGCCTGGCCACCGAGCCCGCCCTGCTCATCATCGACGAGCTCTCCATGGGTCTGGCCCCGCTGATCGTGGCCGAGCTCTACGAGATCGTGGCCGGCATCGCTCGGGAGGGCGTGTCGATCCTGGTGGTCGAACAGTTCGCCCGTACGGTCCTCGGCGTGGCCGACCGTGCGGTGATCATGCAGCACGGTCACGTCATCGCAGCCGGATCCCCAGCAGACCTAGAGGCCGAGCTCTCGGCCGCTTACCTCGGAGCCAATCCATGACCAACGCCAACACCGCCGACGACGCCCACCTCGACGAGCGCCCGTCAGGAGCCAGCGGCACGGCCGCCGATCGGCTGGAGGCCGGCGTGCAGGCACTCACCGTGCCCGAGCCGCTGGCCGAGGCCGAGACCATCTTGTTGAAGGCCGGCGTGGCCCTGCCGGCCATCGGCCTGGTCCTCATGCTCGTGGCCTGGTGGTCGGCGTCCGACACGCCCTACGTGGCCGACCAGATCCCCATCCTCATCTCCGGTGGGCTGGTGGGCCTGGGGCTGGTGCTGGCGGGCCTGGGCCTGTTCCTGCGCTACTCGCTCACCCGGCTGTTCCGCTTCTGGCTGGCCCGGGTGATCGTGGAGCAGCAGACCCAGAACGATCGGGTGGTGACCGCGCTCGACAGTATCGAGACCGCCATCCGCGAGAGCCGCCTGGGCCGCTAGCGGCCACTGGGGCGTCCGGCGTCACCAGAAAACTGGAACGTGTTCTAGTCTCTGGGGATGGCAGATGAACCGCACATCCTCGTCGAGCGCGACGGGCACGTCCTGACCGTCACCCTCAACCGGCCCGAGGCCAAGAACGCCTTCAGCCCCTCCATGCTCGTGGGCGCAGCCGACGCCTGGAAGCTCCTGGACGAAGACCCCGAGCTACGGGTCGGCATCCTCACCGGCGCCGGCGGCGACTTCTGCTCGGGCATGGACCTCAAGGCCCTGGCCACCGGCTTCTCCGAGGAGGAGATGGCCCGCATGGCCGAGGACCCCGACCTGCACTGGAAGGCCCTGCTGCGCCACTTCCGGCCCAGCAAGCCGCTGATCGCGGCGATCGAGGGCTACTGCGTGGCCGGCGGCACCGAGATCCTCCAGGCCACCGAGATCCGGGTGGCGGCCGAATCGGCCCAACTCGGCATCGCCGAGGTGCGCCGCGGGCTGTTCCCGTTGGGCGGCTCCACGGTGCGTCTGCAGCGCCAGATCGGGTTCACCATGGCCGCCGACCTGCTGCTCACCGGTCGGTTGATCAGTGCCCAGGAGGCCAAGGAGATCGGTCTCATCGGCCACGTGGTCCCCGACGGCCAGGCCCTGGCCAAGGCCCGAGAGATCGCCGCCCAGATCGCCGAGAACGGCCCGCTGGCCGTGGCGGCCGTGCTCAAGTCGATGCGGGAGACCGCGGGCATGACCGAGGCGGACGGGCTGGCCCGGGAGCTGGAGATCGGCGAGCCGATCATCTTCAACACCAACGACGCCAAAGAAGGCCCCCGCGCCTTCAAGGAGAAGCGCAAGCCCAACTTCACCGGCACCTGACCGTCGCGCCCACCGCGCACCCGTCACCCCACCCCCGCGTTCTGGCGTACCTCCGGTCCACCCCCCGGACCCCAGGTACGCCAGTTCGATGGGGTGGGTGGGCCCGTTGCCAAACGGCGTAGCTGAGGTCCACCCCCTGGTCCTCAGCTACGCCGGAACGGTGGGGTGGGTCGGAGGGCGAGCAGGCTCCCGGCTCAGGCTGGGGTGACCGACTCGGAGGCCAGCGTGGTGGCCCAGGGGTAGTCGGGCTTGCCGCTGGGCGAGCGGACGATCTCGTCGCACAGCACCAGGTGCCGGGGCACCTTGTAGCCGGCCAGGTGCTGGCGGGCGTGCTGGTCCAGGTCGTCCAGCGAGGGCGGCGTGGCGCCGTCGCGTGGCTGCACCACCGCGCAGACCGACGAACCCCAGCGGTCGTCGGGCACGCCCACCACCAACACGTCGTAGACGGCCGGGTGGGTCTTGAGCACGCTCTCGACCTCTTCGGGGAAGATCTTCTCGCCGCCCGAGTTGATGCACGCCGAGCCCCGGCCGAGCAGCGTGATGTTGCCGTCTTCCTCGAGCCGGGCGAAGTCGCCGGCCACCACGTAGCGGATGCCGTCGGCACCGGTGACGAACGTGGCCGCCGTCTTCACCGGGTCCTTGTAGTACCCGATCGGGATGTTGCCGCCACGGGCCAGCTTGCCGATCTGGCCGGTGCCGGGCTCGAGCGGACGCAGGTCGTCGTCCAGCACCACGGCGTCACGGCCGGCGGTGACCGTGGGACCGCCGCCGCCCTGGTTGAGGGTCTGGCCCTTGGACTGGATCACCATGCCGTTCATGCCACTCTCGGACGACCCGATGGCATCGACGATGATGATGTTCGGGAGCAGGTCGAACATCTGCTCCTTCAGGGCGGGGGAGAAGACCACCGCGCTCGACGACACCACGAAGAGCGACGAGAGGTCCCACCGGTCGGGGTCGGCCTGGAGGGTCTCCACGAGGGGCCGGGCCATGGCGTCGCCGGTGATGGTGATGGTGTTGACCTTCTCGTCCTGGATGGCCGACCACACCGCCTCGGGCGAGAACTTGTGCACCAGCACGGCCGTGCCGCCCTCGAAGAGGAAGCGGAGGGTGCCCCACTGGGCGGCGCCGTGCATCAGCGGAGCCGGGTTGAGCGCCACCATGGGGTTCTCGGTGGAGGCCGCCTTCTCGGCGAGCTGGTGGCCGTGGGTGACACGCTCGTTGGTGTAGGCGTCGACCCCGCCGCCCAGGGCGTAGAAGACATCCTCGTGGCGCCAGACCACGCCCTTGGGCATGCCGGTGGTGCCGCCGGTGTAGAGCACGTACTCGTCGTCGTCGGTGCGGTCCAGCTCGGGTCGGGTGGACGGCTGGGCTGCCACGGCGTCGGGCCAGGGCAGCGACCCGATGCTCGCCAGGTCGTCGTCGCCACCGCTGCCGGCCGGGGCGTCCATGCACACGAAGTGGCGCAGGGACGGTGTGCGGTCCTTCACGGCGGCGATGCGGTGCACGTACTCGCGGTCGTGCAGGACGGCCACCAGGTCGGCGTTGTCGAACAGGTACGCCAGCTCGTCCTCGACGTAGCGGAAGTTGATGTTGATCGGGACGGCCCGGATCTTGAAGGCCGCGATCATCGCCACGATCCACTCCAGGGAGTTCTGGGCGTAGATGCCGATGTGGTCGCCGTGGCCGAAGCCCTGGGCCAGCAGGTGGTGGGCGAGGCGGTTGGCCTCCTCGTCGAACTCCCGGTAGGTGAGACGACGGCCGTCGCACACCACGGCCACCCGGTCGGGTACGGCGTCGACGGCGCGCTCGAACAGATCGGCGATGTTGTAGCCCATGGGGGCTCTGTCTAGCACCCAAAACGAGAACACGTTCTCGTTCGGCGGACATCCGCCTCTCCGGGGATTTGAAGCGCCCGGTCTGGCGGGTCGATTCGGTTCGGGCGGGTGCTACCGGGCTGCGCCCTTGGGGGCCGGCTTCTTCGGCGCCGCTTTTTTGGCGGGTGCTCTGCCGGTCGTGACCTTCTTGGCGGCGGGCCTCTTGGCGGCGGGCTTCTTGCTCGCTGCCTTCTTGCTCGCTGGCTTCTTGGCCCGGGTGCTGGTGGCGGCGAGCTGTTCGGCCACGGCCTGCTCGTCGGTGGTGGGCTCGGCGGGCTCGGCCGGCTCCATGTCGTCGACCACGTGCTCGGGGTGGGGCGCCAGGCCGGCGGCCTGCTGCAGCTCGGCCAACGCGTACTGCACGTGGTCGGCCATGTCCCAGACGTCGGGCACCATCTCGCGGTCGGCCATGAACCCGAAGTCGACGGAGTCCTTGTAGCTGAAGACGGTGATGTTGAGGCCCACACCCTCCATGGCGGGACCCATGGGGTACGCGGCGATCATCTCGGCGCCGGCGTAGTAGAGGGGGAACGGCGGGCCCGGCACGTTGGAGATGATCACGTTGTGCACGGGGCGGTGGCTGCCGGCGAGGCCCAGGCTGGAGTACAGGCGGGAAGCCAGGTTGATGGTGTTGGGTGCTGCGTACTCGGCCCAGTTCTGGAGCATGTCGGCACCGACCGCGTTGTGCTCCGCCTTGGCCCCCACCGTGGACTCCTGGATGAGGCGGACGCGCTCGGCGGGGTCGGCCTCGTTGGTGGGGAGGTTGGTGAACATGGCCGACACCTTGTTGCCGATGGACTTCTCGCCGTCGGGTCGCACCGACACGGGGCAGGTGGCGATGAGCGGGGTGTCGGGCAGCTCGTCGCGGTCGATCATGTAGTGGCGCAGCGTGCCGGTGCACAGGGCCAGCACGACGTCGTTGACGGTGCAGCCGAAGGCGGTCTTGATGTCCTTCACGTCTGGCAGCGGGACCCGGGCGAAGCCCACGGTGCGACCGGTGGACAGCGCGCCGTTCCACGAGGTGCGGGGCGCCGTGAGCGGCGCGGCGCCCACGGCCACCAGGGGATCTCGTCGGCCCTGGGCCACCCGGTTGACCGCGCCCACGGTGTTCCCGATGAGCTTGGGCAGGCTCATGGTGCGCCGCAGCTTGGATGCGGCCGCGTACCCGAGCAGCTCGAACTCGTTGGGGATGTGGTCGGGTTCGGTGGGCGGGGCGGGCTCGGGGTCGGGCGCATCGGCCGTGAGGCTGAACAGGTGCACCATGAGCTCGGCACCGGAGGCCCCGTCGATGGCGGAGTGGTGGACCTTGGTGACGATGCCGATGCGGCCCTGCTTGAGGCCTTCGACCACCCACAGCTCCCAGAGCGGGCGACTGCGGTCGAGCGGCGAGCTGGCGATCTGTCCGGCCATCTCGCCCAGCTCCCGGCGTCCGCCCGGGGCGGGGCAGCCGATCCGGCGGATGTGGTAGTCGATGTCGAAGTTGGGGTCTTCGATCCACACCGGGTGGTGCAGGTTCAGGGGCACGTTCACCAGCCGGCGCCGGAACGGCGGTACCAGGTGCAGGCGGCGGGCGATGAAGTCCTTGACCTTCTCGAACGAGTACCCGCCGACCATGGTGGAGGGATCGATCACCATGGTCATGGCGACGTGCATGTGGTGGGTTGGCGTCTCCAGGTACAAGAAGGCGGCGTCGAGGCCGGTGAGACGTTCCATGTGCAAGGCCCCCAGGGGTTCGAGTCGGGGCGATTCTGCCACCTCGTACCGCCGGGCGGTGCCGGGAGCCCCGGTACGGAGACGGCCCCAGATTAGAACGTATTCTAGTATCCGGCCCGTGGACTTCGACGACACACCACCAGAGGCTGCGTTCCGGGCCGAGGCCCGGGCCTGGCTGGAGACCCACGCCCCGGCCAAGGGTAGCCCCGACGACTTCTCCACCGGGATGCTCGAGGGCACCATGGACCCCGAGGAGTTCATGCAGCGGGTGAAGGCCTGGCAGCGCCTCCTCGTCGACGAGGGTTGGGCCGGCATCACCTGGCCCAAGGCGTACGGGGGCCGGGGCGGCACCTCGCTCCAGTCGTCGATCTTCACCCAGGAGTCCAGCCGGTTCGGCGTGGCCACCACCACCTTCGCCGTGGGCATCGGCATGGCCGGACCCACGATCATGCGCCACGGCACCGAGGAGCAGAAGGAGCGCTACCTGCGGCCCATGCTCCGGGGCGACGAGGTGTGGTGCCAGCTGTTCAGCGAGCCCGACGCCGGCTCCGACCTGGCCAACATCTCCACCCGCGCCGTGCGGGACGGAGACGAGTGGGTGGTGTCGGGTCAGAAGGTGTGGACCTCGGGCGCCGACGAGTCCGACTGGGGGATCCTGCTCGCCCGCACCGACCCCGACGTGCCCAAGCACAAGGGGATCACCTACTTCCTGGTCGACATGCGCACGCCCGGGTTCGACATCCGGCCGCTGAAGCAGATGACCGGCGCCGAGCACTTCAACGAGGTGTTCATGGACGAGGTCCGGATCCCCGCCGCCAACGTCCTCGGCGAGGTGAACGGTGGCTGGGCATGCGCC
>DAIMFV010000158.1:7008-8388 GCA_036724365.1 Acidimicrobiales bacterium
CGGGTGGGCGGGCACGCTCACCACCCTGGCCAACGAGCGGGGGCTCATCGCGGGCGCCAACCGGTCGAGCGACTCGATGGCCCTCATCGAGCTGGCCCGCAAGCGGGGCCGGTCCGACGACCCGGTGCTCCGCCAGCAGCTCGTGGACTGCTGGATCCGTCAGCAGATCCAGCGCTACCTCGGGTTCCGCCTCCAGACCGCGCTCAGCAAGGGCGTGCCGCCCGGTGCCGAGACCTCGGTCATGAAGCTGTTCGCGGCCGAGTACCTCCGACGGTTGGGCAACGCCGCCCTGGAGATGCTCGGCCCCGAGGGCATGCTGCTCGACGACACCATGCCGGCCGGTGTCGACTGGCAGGCCCGGTTCTTGTACGCACCCGCCATCCGCATCGCCGGGGGTTCCAACGAGGTCCAGCGCAACATCATGGCGGAGCGGGTGCTGGGCCTTCCCGGCGAGATCCGCACCGACCGCGACGTGGCGTTCCGAGACCTCAAGAAGGTGGCGTCCTGACATGGCGGTGAGCACCGACACCGATCCCGGAGCCCTCACCGCGAGCCAGGCGGCGCGACGAGAGCGGGTGCTCCGCACGGCCCTGGAGCTGGGGTCCTCCGGCGGCTACGACGCCGTGCAGATGCGAGACGTCGCCGCCTCGGCCGGGGTGGCCCTGGGCACCATCTACCGCTACTTCGCCTCCAAGGACCACCTGCTGGCCGCCGCCATGGTGGAGTGGGTGAAGGACCTGGAGCGCCGCGTCGGTCAACGGCCCCCGAAGGGTGACACCGTCGCCGACCGGGTGATGGACGTGCTGAGCCGGGCCACCCGGGCCATGGAGCGCGAGCCCCAGCTGTCCGAAGCGGTCGTCACCGCCCTGATGTCTCCCGATCCGGGTGCCGCCTCGTGCCAGGAGGCGGTGTCGGGCTCCATGACCCGCATCCTGGCCACCGCCCTGGGCTCGGACTTCGACGCCGAACTGCAGGCCGATCTCACCCGAACCCTGGGCCACGTCTGGTTCTCGGCCCTGATCGGCTGGGTGAACGGCTGGTCGGGCATCGAGCGGGTGGGCGACGAGGTCGCCCTGGCCACCCACCTCATCCTCGACCAGTACGACCGCTGACCGCTCCGCCGGGGAACCCGGGTTAGCGGCGGGGCTGAACGCTAGAGCCAGTCTCGGCGTTTGAACTGGACGTAGAGCCAGCCGGACAGGCCGAAGATCAAGACCACGGAAGCCGCGACGCCCCAGTCGCGGGCGAAGCCGGGGTAGGGCACGTTCATGCCGTAGAAGCCGGTGATCAGGGTGGGCACGGCCACGATGGCGGCCCAGCTCGTGACCCGCTTCATGATCTGGTTCTGGCGGTAGTCGCGCAGGCTGATGTTGGTCTCGA
>DAIMFV010000159.1:0-8316 GCA_036724365.1 Acidimicrobiales bacterium
CCGGACGTCGGCGTGGGTGAGCGCGCCCTCGATGCCCTCGTCCGCGATCCGGTGGGCCCACTCCACGAGGGCGTCGACCATCCCAGCCTCGGGGACCACCTTCACCACCTGGCCCTTCACGAACAGGTGGCCCTTCTGGCGGCCGGCGGCGATGCCCAGGTCTGCGTCTCGCGCCTCGCCGGGGCCGTTGACCACACAGCCCATGACCGCCACCTGGATGGGGATCTTCAGATCCTCCAGGGCGACCTGGGCGTCGTTGGCCACCTTGATGACGTCGACCTCGGCTCGACCGCACGACGGGCAGGCGATGAGGTCGAGGCCCTTTCGCTCGCGCAGGCCCAGCGCCTCGAGCAGTTGCCGGCCGGCCCGGGCCTCCTCCACCGGATCGGCGGTGAGCGAGTACCGGATGGTGTCGCCGATGCCCTCGGCGAGCAGGGCGGCGATGCCGGCGGTGGCCTTGATCAGACCGGCCGGTGGCGGCCCGGCCTCGGTGACCCCGAGGTGGAGGGGGTGGTCGGTGACCTCGGACAACTGGCGGTAAGCCTCGATCATCAACGGCACGCTGGACGCCTTCACCGAGATCTTCACCTGGTCGAACCCGACCTCGTGGAAGTAGGCCAGCTCCATCTGGGCCGACTCCACCATGGCCTCGGGCGTGACCCGGCCGCCGTACTTCTGGTACAGCTTCTCGTCGAGGGAGCCGCCGTTCACCCCGATGCGGATCGGCACGCCGCGGTCGCGGGCCTCGCTGGCGATGAGCTTGATGTGCTCGGGCCGACGGATGTTGCCCGGGTTCAGGCGCAGGCAGTGCACGCCAGCCTCCAGGGCGGCCAACGCCATGCGGTGGCTGTTGTGCACATCGGCCACGATCGGCACCGGCGACCGGGGCACGATGTGGGCCAGCCCGGCCGCAGCGTCGGCATCGTTGCAGGTGCACCGCACGATGTCGGCGCCGGCACCGTAGAGGGCATACACCTGTTGCAGGGTGCCCTCGACGTCGGCGGTCTTGGTGGTGGTCATCGACTGCACCGAGACCGGCGCGCCACCCCCGACGGTGACGGGGTGCGACGGGTGGGCCAGGGTGAGGGCCCGGGTGGGTCGCCGTTCGGCGACCGCCCCCGTCTCGTTCACCGGGCCACCAGCGGGTTGGCGATGTCGAGGTAGATCGTGGACACGAAGAGCATCCCCATGAGCAGCACCACGGCGTAGGTGAACGGGATCAGGCGGCCCACGTCGGCGAAGTAGCGGCGGCGGTGGAGCCGGCGCTCCTGGACCCGTTCGTACACGGCGATGGCCACGTGACCCCCGTCGAAGGGCAGCAGGGGCATGAGGTTGAACACCCCGATGAACACGTTGATCATGGCGAACAGCACGATCAACGAACCGGGGTCGACCTCACCGAGGTCGGACCCGATGGTGACCAGCCCGTAGATCGACAGGAGCCGGTTCTCGCCCGACGGCGCGGCGTCGCCCTCGTCGAGCACCCGGGAGGTGTTCTCGGTGACCGGCGCCGACGCCGCCTGCTCCTCTTCGACCACCTCGGCACGGTCGTCTCGCGCCCCGGTGACCTGGCCGGCGAAGTCCGAGATGCCGCCGGGGGTGAAGAACCGACCCAGGGCCCCCAGGGAGGTGGCGGTGAGATCGACGAACTCCCGAGGTGCGGCCACCAGCCCCTCCACCGGACCGAGGCGCTCGGTCTCGGGCAGGCCCCGCCCGATGCCCACGTAGCCCGGTGCGCCCACCAGGGCCAGGGCGTCGACGTTGGTCGTGGTGGTGCGTCGGACCTCGTCGCGCTCGTACACCACCACCACGTCGGAGCCCTCGGTGCCGGCCAGCATCTCGGCCAGGGCGTCGGGGTCGTTGGCGCCGCTCAGGGTGTGACCTTCGATGCTGACGACCTGGTCGCCGGTGCGGAGCCCGGCCTCGTACGCCGGGCTGCCCTCGTGGACCCGCTCGGCCAACCAGGTGGTGAACTGCTTGAGCGTGAGCGGCACCTCGTTGCGCTCGCCGTCGCGCTCGTAGACCACCGGCACGGTCTGCTCCTTGAGCGGCGACGCCACCCGGCGCAGGTCGGTGAAGTCGGCGATCTCCTCGCCGTCGATCGCCACGATGCGGTCGCCCACCTGCAGGCCGGCCGCCTCGGCGCCCGATCCCTCCACCACCGAACTGATGTGCCAGGACCGCTGCTGCTCGGCGATGTCCATGGTTCCGGCCGGCTGACCCAGGCCCACCAGGGCCACGTAGATCAACCCGATGGCCAAGATGAAGTGCATGGTGGAACCGGCCACCGCCACCCCCACCCGTTGGCCGAACGACTTCTGGCGGTAGGTGCGGGCCTCGTCGGCCGGATCCACCGGCTCGATGTTGTGCATGCCGATGATCTTCACGTAGGCGCCGGCCGGGATGGCCTTGACGCCGTACTCGGTCTCACCCCGCCGGGTGGACCAGATCTTGGGCCCGAAGCCCAAGAAGAACTCGGTGGCCTTCATGCCCGCCCGCTTGGCCATGACGAAGTGGCCCAGCTCGTGCAGGGTGATCATCACCACCAGCGCCAGGATCACCACCAGGGTCCACGGGCTGGTGAACCCGAGGAACCCCAACACGCCGAGCAGGGCCGCCAGGCGTAGGCCGGCGAACCGGACGCCCGGGGCCGCCGGGGCCGCACTCTCGCCGTGCGCCAGCGGCGCACCGGCCGTGGTGGGCTCGGGATCGGGGGGAGCGATGGTCTCGGTCATGGCCCTGGGGTGGTGGACGACGGGTCGGCGACCAGGCTACGGGCAATGGCCCGGGCTCGGGCGTCGGCCGCCACCACGTCGTCGACCCCGCCCAGGGCCCCGCCGTCGTGGCGATCCAGCACGCCGGCGCACACCGCGGCGATGTCGGCCCACCGGATGCGGCCGGCGAGGAACGCCGCCACCGCCTCCTCGTTGGCGGCGTTGAGCCACGCCGGGGCCGAGCCCCCGGCCCGGCCGGCCTGGTAGGCCAGCCCGAGGCACGGGAACGCCTGGTGATCCGGCGGCTCGAAGTCGAGGCGGGCGAGCGTGGACCAGTCGATGTCACCGAAGGGCGTGGCGATGCGGTCGGGCCAGGCCAGGGCGTACCCGATGGGCAGGCGCATGTCGGGCAGGGACAGCTGGGCGATGGTGGACCCATCGGTGTAGGTGACCATGGAGTGCACCACCGACTGCGGGTGCACCACCACGTCGATGTCGTCGAAGCCGATGCCCACCCCGTGCTCCCCCGCTGGGTTGCCGAACAGCTCGTGGGCCTCGATGACCTCCAGGCCCTTGTTCATGAGGGTGGACGAGTCGACGGTGATCTTGGGGCCCATGGACCAGGTGGGATGGGCCAGGGCGTCGTCGACGGTGACGTGGGCCAGGTCACTCGCCGACCGTCCCCGGAAGGGCCCGCCGCTCGCGGTGAGCACCAGGCGGTGCACCCGGGCCGGCCCCGACTCCTGGCGGGAGCGGAGGCACTGGTGGATGGCGCCGTGCTCGCTGTCGACCGGGACCAGCTCGGCGCCCGGGGTACGTCGGGCCGCCTGCACCACCGGGCCACCGGCGATCAACGACTCCTTGTTGGCCAGGGCCAGCCGACGTCCGGCCTGCAGGGCGGCCAACGTGACCCGGAGGCCGGCGAAGCCCACCACGCCGTTCACGCACACGTCGGCCTCGGCGCCCAGGCTGGCCAGGCCGTCCTCGCCGACGCGGACCTCCACCTGCGGGAGGCGGGCCGCCAGGTCGCCGGCGACGGCCGGGTCGGCCACCGCCACCACGGTGGGCCGGAACCGTTCGGCCTGGGCGACCAGCTCGTCGAGGCGACGGCCGCTGGCGCCCAACGCCACCACCTCGAAGCGGTCGGCCTCGGCGGCCACCACGTCGAGGGTCTGGGTGCCGATCGACCCGGTGGAGCCGACCAGCGAGACCGAGGTCACCGGGAGCGCCCGGGATGGGGTCGGGCGATCACCCGGCGAGCGAGACGGTGAGCCAGTAGAGCGCCGGCACCACGAAGAGCATCCCGTCGATGCGGTCGAGCACCCCGCCGTGTCCGGGCAGCAGCGTGCCCATGTCCTTCACGCCCAGGTCGCGCTTGAGCAGCGACTGGCAGAGGTCGCCGAGCGGAGCCGCCACCGCCGCCCCGAGGCCCAACAGGATCCCGGCGCCGGCGCCGGTCTCCACCCCGAGCTCCAGGATGGCCACGCACACCAGGGTGACCACGAAGGCCGCGCCCATGCCGCCCAGCAGGCCCTCGAGGGTCTTGTTGGGACTGGCCGCCGAGAGCGGCCGGTGCCCCATGGACCGGCCGATGAACAGCCCGCCCACGTCGTAGGCCACCGTGGCCAGGAGGGCCACGAACAGCAACCACTTGCCGTCGTCGGGGATGCGCAGCATGGCGGTGGCCGTGGCGCCGAGGCCCCCGATCCAGGCCACACCCAGCAGGGTGGCTCCCGACCCCTCCAGCACCCGCGGGTCGGGCCCGCCGGCTCCCACCAGGTACCACGACAGCACCGCCGCCACCACGACGAAGCCCACCAGCCCATAGGCCAGGGGCCCCCGCCAGTACACCGCGAAGGGCAACAGGGTGCAGGCCGCCAGGCCGAGCGGGGTGGCCGCCTCCCAGCCGACCTTGCGCAGGACACCGAAGTACTCCCCCGCGGCCAGGCCGAGGGCGGCGGCGATCAGCACCACCATGCCGGTGGGGAACGCCAGCAGGAGGATCACGGCCACCAGCCCGAGGCCGGCTCCCACCGCCACGGCCGAACCCATGTCGCGGTCACCGCCACCCGGCGTGACCGGAGGGGCGACCGGCCCGGGCGCGGGCGAGGTGGCGACCGCCCGGGGCTCGGGCTCGGTGCCGTACCCGGCGTCGTCGCTGGCGTCGTCGATCCAGTCCTCGTCGGACCAGCCCTGACCCGGCCCCTCGTCGTCGATCTCGCCCACCGATGCACTCCAGTCGTCGTCGGATGCCCTCGCCACCGGTTCGGCGGCCTCGGACCGCCGCTCCTCCACCCGTTCCTCCAGGTCGTCGAAGCCGACGCGCTGGTCCTCACCGCCGGCTTCGCCCAGGGCACCCATGCGCACCTGGCCGCTGTCGGTGGCGAGCTGTTCCACGAACCCACCGTCGTCCCAGTCGTCGTCTGCGTCGCGCCACCGGGGGGTGGACGTGGCGAACGACGACCAGGCGTCGAGGTCCTCGCCGTCTTCGAGGAAGGGCGAATCGTCGCCGATCAGCACCGCCGGCACCTCACCGGTGGGCGGCTCGGTCCAGTGCGGCATGTCGACGGGGCCGGTCACCGGCTCGGGGGCCGGCTGGACCGGCGGCCGCTCGATGCGGGTGGGGTCGGCGCTGGCGTCGAGCGGAAACCGCAGCGACGGCCGGGGGCCGACCGGTGGAGCCGCCGGACGATCACCGAAGCGCTGCTGGTCGTCTCCCCGGCGGGCCGCCACGTCGCCCCGCTCCATGGCCTCGGCCGCCTCGTCGGCGCCGATGATGCGCACACCCTCACCGGGCTCGGTGGGAGGTGTGTCGTCGGGGCGGGGCCTGCGCTGGTCGTCCATCGTCTCTCCTGTAGCTCGAGGGGTGCGGCGGCAGCCGTCAGTCCTCGAGCAGCTCCTGCTCCTTGATGCTCAGGGCCGCATCGATCTCAGCCTCCGAGGTGTGGGTCAACTTGTCGAGCTCCTTCTCGGCCCGCGCCAGCTCGTCCTCGCTCAGGTCGCCGTCCTTCTCGAACGCCTCCAGCTCCTGGCGGCCGGACCGGCGCAGGTTGCGCACCGCCACCCGACCTTCCTCGGCCATGCCCTTCACCACCTTCACGAACTCCTTGCGGCGTTCCGAGGTGAGCGGCGGGAACGACAGGCGGATGTTGACGCCGTCGTTGCTGGGGTTGAGGCCCAGGTCTGAGAGGCGGATCGCCTTCTCGATGGCCCCGATCGCCGCCTTGTCGTACGGCGTCACCACCAGCATCCGCGCCTCGGGCACCGAGAAACCGGCCAGCTGCTGCAGCGGCACGTTGGACCCGTAGTACTCCACCGGCAGCTTCTCCACCAGGGCCGGGGCGGCCCGACCGGTGCGGACGTTGCCGAAGTCGGCCCGGGTACGGGTGACCACCTTGGCCATCCGCTCGCGGGCGTCGTCGAGGACCATGGACACGGTGTCGTCGGTCATGAGACGTTCAGCTGAGGGAGAGCGGTCACCGGACCAGGGTACCGACTCCCCGCTCACCGGTGAGGACACGACGCAGATTGCCCACGCGCAGTGCGTCGAACACCACGATGGGGAGGTCGTTGTCCATGCAGAAGGTGATCGAGGTGGGGTCCATGACCTTCAGGCCGCGGTTGAGGACGTCCATGTAGGTGATCTCGTCGAGCTTGGTGGCCGACGGGTCCAGCTTGGGATCGGCCGTGTAGACGCCGTCCACGCCCGAGTGGGTACCCTTCACCACCGCTCCGGCCGACAGCTCGGCGGCCCGCAACGCGGCCGGGGTGTCGGTGGTGAAGAACGGGGCGCCCAGGCCGCCGGCCAGGATCACCACGCGGCCCTTCTCCAGGTGCCGTTCGGCCCGGCGCCGGATGTAAGGCTCGGCGATCTGCTCCATGTGCAGCGCCGTCATGACCCGGGTGGGCTGGGCGAGCTGCTCGAGGGTGTCCTGCAGGGCCAGGGAGTTGATGACGGTGGCGAGCATGCCCATGTAGTCGGCCTGGGCGCGGTCCATGCCCGCACCGGCCCCGGTCATGCCCCGCCAGATGTTGCCGCCGCCGATCACGATGGCCACGTCGACGCCCATGGACCGGGCCTCGACCACCTCCTCGGCCAGCTGGCGGACGATGGTGCCGTCGATGCCGAAGCCGGCCGAACCGGCGAACGCCTCGCCCGACAGCTTGAGCACGATCCGACCCCAGCGGGGGGTCACCCCGCCGGCAGCGGGCCCGGCACCCGGCTCGGCGGTCACGTTCAGGAGCCGATCGCGACCAGGGAGAACCGCACGATGGTGGCGTCGCCCAGCAACTGGGCGATGGTCTGCTTCTCGTCCTTCACGTAGTTCTGCTCGAGCAGGACCCGCTCCTTGAACCAGCCGGTGAGGCGGCCCTCGACGATCTTCTCCATGGCGGCCTCGGGCTTGCCCTCGGCGCGGGTGATGCCCACCAGCGTCTCGCGCTCCTCGGCGACCTCGTCGGCGGGGACCTCGTCACGGGTGAGGAAGGCCGGCTTGGCGAAGGCGATGTGCACCGCGATCTCGTGGGCCAGCTCGTCGGAGCCGCCCTGGAGCTCGACGGCCACGGCGAGCACGCCCCGGCCGTCCTGGCGGTGGACGTAGGTGTCGACCACGGCACCCTCGGAGGCGGCGATCCGGACCACGCGGCCCAGCTCGATGTTCTCCTTGAGCACCACCTTGAGGTCGTCGATGGCGTCGGCCTTCTTGGCGGCCGCCTCCTCGCCGTCGATCGCCACGATGGTCGCGATCTCCTGCACCAGCGTGGAGAACTGGTCGGACTTCGCCACGAAGTCGGTCTCGCACTTGAGCTCGGCGATGGCGGCGACGCCGTCGAGGGTGGACACCGCCACCGTGCCCTGGCTGTTGTCTCGGTCCTCGCGGGCGCCGGCCTTGGCCAACCCCTTCTCCCGGAGCCACTTGGTGGCGGCCTCGCGGTCGCCGGCGTTCTCCTGGAGGGCCTTCTTGGCGTCCATCATCCCGGCGCCCGTGGCCTGGCGCAGGGCCTGGACGTCCTTGGCGGTGAACTCAGACATCGGGGGTGTTCTCCTCGGTGGTGTCGGCGGGGGCCTCGGCGGCGGGCTCCTCGGCTGCGGGGGCCTCGGCTGCGGGCTCCTCGGCGGGGGCGGCGGCCTGGGCTGCGATGCGGGCCTCGCGCTCGGCGGCGGCGGCCGCGGCCTGCCGGCGGGCCTCGGCCTGCTGGGCGGCGATGGCCGCCTCCTCGTCGGCGGTGCGCTCACGGGGCGGCGGGGTGGCGCCGGGGCGGCGGGAGGCCATGAGACGTCCCTCCTCCACGGCATCCGCGATCACGCGGCTCATGAGGGTGCCGGAGCGGATGGCGTCGTCGTTACCCGGGATCGGGTACTGGATCACGTCGGGATCGCAGTTGGTGTCGACCACGGCCACGATCGGGATGCCGAGCTTGTTGGCCTCGGTCACCGCGATGTGCTCCTTCTTGGTGTCCAGCACGAACACCACGTCGGGGAGCTTCTCCATCTTGGCGATGCCACCCAGGTTGCGCTCGAGCTTCTCGAGCTCCCGGGAGATCAGCAGGGCTTCCTTCTTGGGCATGGCCTCGAACTCACCGGAGTCGCGCATGCGGCGGT
>DAIMFV010000160.1:0-8296 GCA_036724365.1 Acidimicrobiales bacterium
CGAGCTGCTCGGGGGCCGCGGCCCGGAAGGTGTCGCCCGCGGCCATCACCACCTGGTGGCCGTCGCCCACCAGGCGCTTGCCGAGCTTGCCGATCGTGGTGGTCTTGCCCACTCCGTTGACGCCCACGAACAACCACACGTTGGTGCGGCCGTCGTCGAGGCGAAGGGCCCGGTCGGAGACCTGGAGCTGGGCCTTCATCTCGGTCTTGAGCGCCTCCACGAGCTGTTCGCCGGTCTCCAGCCCCTCGTCCTTCACCCGGGCCCGCAGCTGGTCGAGCAGCTCGGTGGTGGGGCCCACCCCGAGGTCGGCCCGGATCAGAGCCTCCTCGAGCTCGTCCCACGTCTCCTCGTCGATGCGAGTCCGGCCGAGGAAGCCGGCGAAGGTGGACCGGGCCTTGGCCAGCCGGTCGCGGAGCGACGGCTTGCGGACGGGCGCGACGACCTCGGGCTCGACGACCTCGGGCTCGAGCACCTCGGGCTCGAGCACCTCCGGCTCGGTGACCGGTGGGCGTTCCTCGACCACCACCCCGCCTTCTGGGCGTGGTGGGGCCAGCACGCCCCCGCGCGACGGCGGTTCGAGGTCTGGTCCGCGCCGTCCGGTGGTGCGGTTGACGACGTAGAAGGTCCCGGCGATGAGAGCGACGGCCAGGACCGCGAGGATGACGAGGATGGGCTCCATGAGGGGTCGGAGCCTACCGGCCGCACCCGACGGGCCCGCAGGCCGCCACCAGGCGGCGAGGGTTCATCGGGTCAGTACGGGGACTCGTCGAGGGTGACCGTCACGGTCACCTCGTCGCCGTCGCGCAGGACGGTGAGCTCCACCTCGTCGCCGGGGACGTGGGTGGTGACCGCCGCCACCAGGTCGATGGCGCTGCCGATCGACCGACCGTCGAAGGCCACGACGAGGTCGCCCACCTCGAGGCCCGCGGAGGCGGCGGGGGCGCCCGACTCCACCCGCTGGATCTCGGCTCCGGCGACCGACCCGGTGGCGTCGGCGCTGCTCACCCCGAGGTAGCCGCTCACCGTCGACGTACCGGCCACGAGCCGGTCGGCGACGGCCTTGGCGATGTCGATCGGCACCGCGAACCCGACCCCCACGTTGCCGCTCGAACTGGCGTCGGCCGTGATGATCGACGAGTTGATGCCGATCACCCGCCCGTTCCGGTCGGCCAAGGCCCCGCCCGAGTTGCCGCTGTTGATCGGCGCATCGGTCTGGATGGCCGGGATGGCCCGGGTGACGCCGTCGGAGCCGCTGGTCTCGGTCGACCGACCCACGGCGCTCACGATGCCGGCGGTGACGGTCTGGTCGAGGCCGAACGGACTACCGATGGCCACCGCGGTCTGACCCACCTGGAGGTCGACACCGAGGGCGAGCGTGGCCACCGCGAGGTCGTCGACCCCTGTCACCCGGATGACGCCGACGTCGGTGCTGGAGTCGGTTCCCACCACCGTGCCGCTGGCGCGGTTGCCGTTGGCGAAGCGGACGGTGACCGAGCTCGCCCCCTCGACCACGTGGGCGGCCGTCATGATGAGCCCATCGGCGTCGTAGACGAAGCCTGATCCCAGCCCCGTGTCGGTCTCGATCTGCACCACGGCGGGCGCCAGCACGGCGGCGACGGCCGCCACCGGCTCCTCGGCGTCGCCGGCCACGGTGACGCCGGTGGGGCTCACGGTCGCCGTCTCGCCGGTTCCGGCGGGCGCCAGCCTGGCGCTGCCGCCCGTGTCGTCGACCAGGTTGGCCCCGACGGCCACGCCCCCCGCACCCGCCGCGAACACCGCGAAGGCCACCAGGGCCGAGCGCACGGCGCGACCCGTCCCGCCCCCGCCGCCCCGGGAAGGGAGAGGACCCGGAGCGACGGAGGGCGGGGCGGGTGGGGTCCCGGCCGGACCGGTCGACCACGAGGGCGGACCGGCCACCGGTGGGATGGATGCACCGGGCGGGCCCCACAGCGGCGGGCTGTCGACGTAGGTGGGAGGCGCCGCCGGCATCGCAGCGGGAGCGGGCGTGGCCCAGCGACCGGTGTCGCTGCCGGCCGGGCCGAGCGGGGTGGTGGTGTCGGTGTCCATGGTTGGGGTGCCTCCTGGACGACCAGGGTACGGGCAGCCCCTGAAAACTCCCGTCAAGACGCCCTTGGAATTGGCTCCGAATCGGCGGATCTCCGCCCTCAGGCCGAAGCCGTGTCGTCGGGCAGGTGGTGGGGCAGACGGAGCGTGAACGTGGACCCTCCGGCAGCAGAGTCGGTGAGGACCACCGATCCCCCGTGGTCACGGACGATCTGGTCGACGATGGCCAGGCCCAGGCCGCTGTGGCCGCCCGCGTCGCGGGAGGAGCGGTCGCCGCGCCAGAACCGCTGGAACACCCGCGCCCGCTGCTCGACCGGGATGCCCGGTCCCTCGTCGCTCACGCTCACCCACGCCGCTTCGTCGTCGGCACCACTGGCCACGGTGATGGTGGAGCCCTCGGGCGCCAGGCGGACGGCGTTGGCGAGCAGGTTGGCCACCGCCTGACGGAGCCCCACCCGGTCGCCCCAGGTGACCGTCGGCCCGGCGCCGGTGTCGACGGCCACCGCGATGGCACGCTCCCCCGCCGGGGCCCGGAACTCCTCGGCGGCCTCGGCCGCGAGCGGGCGGAGGTCGACGGGGCCCAGTTCGTGCGCCGGGGCGCCCAGCCGTCCGTACACCAGGAGGTCGTCGACCAGGTGGCTCATCCGGGCGGCGGTGCGCCGCACCACGTCGAGCGTGCGGCGCAGGTCGGCGGGGTCGGGATCGGGATCGGCGAGCGCCACGTCGAGGTTGGTGCGGATCACCGCCAGCGGGTTGCGCAGCTCGTGCGATGCCTCCTGGATGAACCGACGCTGGCCGTCGAAGGCCTCGTCGAGGCGTTCGATCATGGCGTCGAAGGTGTCGGCCAGCTCCTTCAGCTCGTCGGGTGGACCGCGGAGGTCGATCCGGCGCGACAGATCGGTGGCCTGGATGTCCCGGGCCACTGCGGTGATGCGCCCTATGGGGGCCAGCACCCGACCGGCCACGAACCAGCCCACGCCGAGGCTCGCCAGGAACAGGAGGAACAGGGAGGACGCGGAGTAGGTGCGCAGCAGGCCGAGCGCCCGCTCGTTGGCCAGCGCCTCCACGCTGCGGTACTCCGAGCGGATCTCGGTGGGCGTGAGCTCGAAGCCACCGGGTACGGCCTGCACGGTCGTCACCTGGTAGGAGCGGTACACGTGCTCCTCGTGCAGGCGTGCCGCCAGCACGGCGTAGAGCCCCGCCACCATGAAGGCGGCCAGGCCGAACAGGACGAGCGAGTAGATGGCGGTGAGGCGGAAGCGCACCGCTCCCAGCCAGTCGGGGCGGGCATCGGCCACCCGCACCACGCCGCGCGCGGTGGGCGACATCGACGAGGCGTCCACCCCGGGGACGATCCGACCCGCCGGGGCCGCCGGATTGGGGGGCGGCGGCCGGTGGGACAATTCGGCTGCTCCGACCGGGTGCACCCCGGGTGGGGCGGGCGGCGCCGCTACCGGACGCCGGGCGTCGGTCACGGTCGGGGGCCGGGGGCGGGGGCGGGGACGAGGAGGTCGGGGCGGAGCCGGTAACCCGCGCCGATGACGGTCTCGATCGGCGGCTCGGGATCGTCGTCCCGGGTGAGCTTGCGGCGCAGCGTGCCCACCGTGACCCGCACGGTGTTGGTGAGCGGATCGGCGTTCTCGTCCCACACGTGCTCGAGGAGGCGCTCCTGGCTGAGCACCTCGCCGGCGTGGCTCATGAAGTAGCGCAACAGCGCGAACTCCTTGGCGGTGAGGTCGACCAGTCGGCCCCGCCGGGTGACCTCGAAGCGGGCCGAGTCCAGGACCAGCTCGCCCACGGTGAGGCGGGCGCCGCTGCGTCCTGCGTCGCGTCGCAACAGGCTGCGCACCCGCGCCGACAGCTCACCGAAGTCGAAGGGCTTCACGAGGTAGTCGTCGGCACCCTCGTCGAGCCCCACCACCCGCTCACCGACGCCGTCCCGCGCCGTCAACATCAGGATCCGGGGGGCGGTCTCGTCGTCGGCGGGGGCGAGCAGCGGGTCGGTGCGCAACCGTGCCGCCAGCTCCAGGCCGTCGCCGTCGGGCAGGTTCAGGTCGAGCGTGATGAGGTCGTAGCTGGAGACCCCGAGCCGGTCGACGGCGCCGGCCACGTCGTGGGCCACGTCGACCGCGTAGCCCTCGCGACGCAACCCGACGGCGATGGCCTCCGCCAGGTCGACCTCGTCCTCCACCACCAACAAGCGCATGGCGCGACGGTACCGGCGGGACGCGAAACCCGGGCGAAACCGCGGACCCGACCCCCGTCGTGGTCACCGGGTGGGCCGCCGCCCGATCGGCGCGGTCGGACCTTTACGCTGGTCTTCGCACCGAACGGGTCCGCTGGGGCGGTCCGGCCGCACGAGGAGCTCCCATGACCCACGCCATCACGACGTCCGAGGCCGGCGAGGCCGCGGAGCGCCTCGAGCAGACGCTGTTCGAGGTCAAGCGGGTGATCGTGGGCCAGGACCGCGTGGTCGAGCGGCTGTTGGTGTGCCTCCTGGCCAAGGGCCACACGTTGCTGGAGGGCGTGCCCGGCCTGGCCAAGACCCTGGCCGCCGAGACCATCGCCCGCGTGGTGGGCGGCACCTTCGCCCGCATCCAGTTCACGCCCGACCTGCTTCCCGCCGACGTGATGGGCACCCGGATCTACCGCGCCGGTACCGAGTCGTTCGACGTGGAGCTCGGCCCGGTCTTCGCCAACTTCGTGTTGGCCGACGAGATCAACCGGGCGCCGGCCAAGGTCCAGTCCGCGCTCCTGGAGGTGATGGCGGAACGTCAGGTGTCGATCGGCGGCAAGAGCTACCCGGTGCCGCTCCCGTTCCTGGTGCTCGCTACCCAGAACCCCATCGAGCAGGAGGGCGTGTACCCCCTGCCCGAGGCCCAGCGGGACCGCTTCCTCATGAAGATCGTGGTGGGCTACCCCACCCCGGCCGAGGAGGTGGAGATCGTGCAGCGCATGGGGGTCCAGCCACCGGCGCCGCGCGAGGTGCTCAGCGTCGAGCGCCTGGCCGAGATGCAGGCCGTGGCCGACCGGGTGTTCGTGGCCCGTGAGGTGGTCGACTACGCGGTGTCGCTGGTGCTCGCCACCCGCGAACCCGAGCGGTACGGGCTGGGCGACCTGCGCGAGCTGGTCACCTACAGGGCCAGTACCCGCGCCAGCCTCGGACTGGTCGCCGCCGGCCGGGCGCTGGCGCTCATGCGCGGTCGCACCTACGTGTTGCCCCAGGACGTGTTCGACGTGGCCCCCGACATCTTGCGCCACCGCCTGGTGCTGTCCTACGAGGCGCTGGCGCGAGACGTCGGGGTCGACGAGGTCCTCGCCCGGTTCCTGTCCACCGTGCCGGCGCCGCGGGTGGCCCCGTCGCAGGACCACTCCGCCGCCACCCTGGCCCCGGTGCCATCGCCGGTTGCTGTGCCCGCGTCCACGCCGGCGCCCGCAGGGCTGATCACCTCGGCCCCCGGCCAGCTCCCGCCGCCGCCGTCGTCGCCCTGGGCCCCGGCCGGCACCCCCGTCGACGCCACGGGCACCGACGGCCGGCCCACCCCCTGACCATGGCCGACCCCCTCAACGTGCCACCGCGCACCGTGCACACCGGGCCCGACGAGGTGCTGCGCCGACTCGACCTGGCCGTGGCGCACAAGATCGACGGGCTCCTGCACGGTGAGTACCAGGGCCTGGTCCCGGGGCACGGATCCGAGCTGGGCGAGACCCGGGCGTACGCCCCTGGCGACGACGTCAGACGCATCGACTGGAACGTGACCGCCCGCACCCGCACCCCCTACGTGCGAGACACGATCGCCGACCGGGAGCTGGAGACCTGGGCGCTGGTCGACCTCGGCCCCTCCATGGACTTCGGTACGGCGCACTGTGAGAAGCGCGACCTCGCGGTGTCGGCCGCCGCGGCCATCGGCTTCCTCACCGCCCGCACCGGCAACCGTTTCGGCGCCCTGCTCGCAACACCCGACGATGTCGAGGTCATCCCGGCCCGGGGTGGCCGCAACCACCTCATGGCCACCCTCCACCGGCTGGTCACCGCCCCGCGGGCCGAATCGGGCACGGTCGACCTGGGTGCCGCCATCCACCGCCTCGGCGCCTACGCCCGCCGCCGAGGTCTGGTCGCGGTGGTGTCGGACTTCCTCGAGGACCCCGACACCTGGGCCCAGCCTCTCCGACAGGTCGCCACCCGCCACACGGCCATCGCGGTGGAGATCATCGACCCGCGGGAGCTCTCGTTGACCGACGTCGGCCTGCTGACCATGGTCGACCCGGCGTCGGGTCGCACCCGGGAGGTGCCCACCGCGTCCCGCAAGCTCCGCGCCCGGTACGAAGCAGCGGCGGCCGAACAGCGGGCGGCCACCGCGGCGGCGATCCGGGCCTCGGGTGCCGACCACCTGGTCCTGCGCACCGACCGGGACTGGCTGCTCGACGTGGTCCGGTTCGTGGTCGACCGCAGGGCCCGCGTGCACGCGCGCCGCGCCGGCTGGGGGGCCCGCTGATGGACCCGAAGCTGGAGTTCGTGATGCCGCAACGGTTGTGGCTGCTGCTCGCCGTGGTGGCCCTCGCCGCCTCCTACATCGCCCTGCAGGCCCGGCGCAGCCGCTATGCCGTGCGGTTCACCAACCTCGCACTGCTGGACCGGGTCGCCCCCAAGCGACCGGGGTGGCGGCGCCACCTACCGGCCCTGCTGCTGCTGATCGCACTCACCGGCATGGTCGGAGCGTTCGCCCAACCGGCCCGCATGACCCGGGTGCCTCGGGAGCGGGCCACGATCATCGTGGCGATCGACACCTCGCTGTCGATGCAGGCGACCGACGTGGATCCGTCGCGCCTGGTGGCCGCCCAGGCGGCGGCGAACGAGTTCGTCGACAAGCTCCCCGCCCGACTGAACGTGGGTCTCGTCACCTTCAACGGCATCGCCAAGGTGGCGGTGCCCCCCACCCAGAACCGCGACGAGTTGCACGCCGCAATCGACCAGCTCCGCCTCGGTGAGCGGACCGCCATCGGCGAGGCGATCTACGCCTCGCTCGATGCCATCGGCGTCGACACGTCGGATCCGGGCGCCGGCGGCGACGGCACCGGCGACGACCCGGCCGACGACCCGGCCGACGACGACCCGGTGCCGGCCCGCATCGTGTTGATGAGCGACGGCTCCACCACGGTGGGCCGCCCCGACGCCCAGGCCGCCGCCGCCGCCAAGCGGGCGGGCGTGCCCGTGTCGACCATCGCCTTCGGCACCCCCTACGGCACCATCGACCTGGAGGGTCAAGAGGGCCCGATCTCGGTGGCGGTGAACCCCGAGGCGCTGGCGGCCATCGCCAACGCCACCGACGGCACCGCCTTCACGGCCGAGACCGGAGCCGAGCTCCAGCAGGTGTACGACGACATCGGGTCGTCGGTGGGCTACACCACCGAGCAGCGCGACATCACCACCACCTTCGTCGGGGTGTCGTTGGTGTTCCTGTTCGGGGCGGCCGTGCTCTCCCAGCTCTGGTTCAGCCGACTGCCCTGACGGTGCGGACCGGGTGGACCGGCACCGTCGACCCGGACCGTCACGCACGGTACTGTTACCACCACGTTCCGCGCAGACAGCTCCCAGGGGGGTCCCATGGACGCACGCACCACCACGCCGATGCGCTTGCTCGCCGCCATCGCGCTCACCCTCGGGGCCTGGTTCGTGGCCCCCGCCGTCCGGGCCGAGGCCCGACCCGCCCAGGTGGTGGTGGAGTACGGCACCACCCTGGAGGCCGGGGCCAAGGCCGCCGATCAGGGCAAGGCCGCCGGGTCCGGGGCCAAGAGCGCGGGCGACAAGATCGGCGACCTGGTCGACGACGCCAAGGCCAACACCCCGCTGTTCGTGGTCGGGATCGGTGCCGTGATGGTCACCGGCCTCTGGAAGGTCGTCAGCCGCTGACCAGCCACCACCGGGCGACCACACCCGGCGACCACGCCGTCGGCCGCCCTGTTCAGCGGCCGGTCCGACGGCCGGCTCAGCTGCCCGAGGACTTCTCGCTGACGACCTTGCTGGAGCCGCCGGGCTGCATGGTGACCCCGTAGAGGCAGTCGGCCGCCTCCATGGTGCGCTTCTGGTGGGACACGATGATCAGCTGGGCGTCGTTGCGGAACTCGTGCACCAGGCCGAGGAAGCGAGACAGGTTCACGTCGTCGAGGGCGGCTTCCACCTCGTCCATCACGTAGAAGGGGCTGGGCCGGGCCCGGAACACCGCGAACAGGT
>DAIMFV010000161.1:0-8287 GCA_036724365.1 Acidimicrobiales bacterium
TCCCCACGTCACCATCGAGGCCATCGGCGACCGGCTGACCGTGCGCGGCGCCACCAAGGCGTCGGTCTCCAAGCTCGCCTTCGAGCACGGCATCCGCCTCGTCGAGCTCAGCGAGGTCGCCCCGTCGCTCGAGGAGACCTTCCTCGAGATGACCGGGGCCTCCGCCGAGTTCGCCTCCGCCTGACCCCTCCCGACGACCACTCGACAAGACCGCTCAGACCCCCCACCACCACTTCGAACCCAAGGACCAGACCCATGACCACCACCAGCTCGACCATCACCAGCCCCACCATCAGCAGCCCGACCATCTCCAGCCCGACCATCACCTGGACGACCAGCGACCGCACGGCCGTCCGCACCCGATCCGGCGACGTCCGAGCCGTGCCCAACGCACTGCGGAGCGAGTGGATCAAGCTGACCGCCCTCCGCGCCAACAAGTGGATCGTCGCCATGACGGCGGTGATCGGTGCGCTCATCGCCGGGGTGCTGGCCGCCACGGCCACCGACGCGACGCTCACCGCCTCCGAACTGTTCATCTACCCGCTCCCGCTCGTCGCCATGCTGGCGGCGGTCACCGGGATCCTCATGTTCACCGGCGAGGCCCAGCACGGCACGCTGGCGGTCACCCTCGCCGCCCGTCCCGCCCGCTGGGTGATCGTGACGGCCAAGACGGTCACGGCGGCCGCGATCGGTCTGGCCCTCGGAGCGACCGGGATGGTCGCCGGCTTCGCTGGCGCAGCCATCGGAGGTGTCGAGCTCGGCAGCGGGTCCGCTCTCACCTCCCGGGCGCTCTGGGCCCTGCTGTACATCAGCCTGGCCGCCCTGATCGGCCTGGGCGTCGGCATGATCGTGCGTCACAGCGCAGCGGCGATCTCCGGTCTCCTGATGTGGTCGTTCGTCATCGAGAGCCTGTTCGCCCCGGCCTTCCCCGAGAGCGTGCGCCACTTCCTGCCCTTCAGCGCCGGCTACCGCCTCCTCGACGCCGGTCCGAGCTTCGAAGCCCCCGTCGCCATCGCCCACCAACTGGCCCGCCCGCAGTACGCCCTGATCTTCGGCGGCTACGCCCTGATCAGCCTGACCATCGGCACCCTCCTGCTCTACCGGCGGGACACCAACTGACCCCGCCCGACCCCGACGAGCACAGAGAGCCCGGGCCCACGGCCCGGGCTCCTCCGCGCGCCGCACGGCTCCCCCATCGGCCTCTCGAGTCAGCGACCGGTGGCGTGGAACGCCCGCAGCCGCTCGACGATCGAGGCGAACGCGCCGTTGCGGAGGCCGGTCTCGATCGCGCCGTCGTTGAAGCGCTCCCCCCGCAGGTAGGCCGTGGCCAGCCGGGCGGCGTCGGCAACCGGCCGATCGGCCAGGTCCCGGCCATCAGGGAAGACCGGCGCCGTCCGCGTCCACGCGGGCCAGTCGAAGACCACGGTGCAGCCCAGCGCCCGCAGCGCCGTGGTCAGCGCCTCGATCCGTTCGCTGTACACGGGATACGGCATCGAGATCGCTCCCGAGCTCGTCTTCTCGCCGCCGGCCCAGGTCACCTCGGTGTCCGCGGGCCCGAGCGATGCCATGGCGTCGAACACCGCCTGCCAGCGCTCGGCGGGCTGGCCGCCCAGCACCTCGGCGATCTCGTCATCGGTCGGCCCGACCCGGTCGACCGCCGCCTGGAACGCGCCGGCTGCCGCCGCGTCGAACCCGACGAGGCGCACCTCGTCGAGGTCTCCGGTCCACGAGTGGACGGTCTCCACGGCGATCCGCGCCGCGTCGTCCAGCGGCCAGCCATAGGCACCTGCCGAGATGGCGGGGAACGCCACGCTCGACGCCCCGACCTCAGCGGCGACACGCAGCGACTCCCGGTAGCAGGACGCCAGCAGGTCGGCCCGGTCCTCGGAGCGGGAGTGGACCGGGCCGACGGTGTGGATCACCCAGCGAGCGGGGAGATCGCCAGCGGTGGTCGCCACCGCCCGGCCCACCGGCAGGCCATCGGGGAAGGCGTTCTCCCTGAGGTCTCGGCACGCATCGAGGAGGCGCGGTCCGCCGGCGCGGTGGATCGCACCGTCGACGCCGCCGCCACCGAGCAACGACGAGTTGGCCGCGTTGACGATCGCATCCACCACCTGCGCCGTGATGTCGCCCTCGACGACGGTGAGCCGCATCGACGCCAGCGTACCGACGGCGCCACGTGCCAGAGCGTGGACCTGACCTGCTCACGACTGGCGCAGTCACCAGTGCGGCGCCCTGGAGTGGGGCGTCGAGGACCTCGCCGTCTCCCCCGATCTCGGGCGGCAGCGGATGATGTGTGGTGGGCTTGCGCCATGGCCATGGACGACGACCTGCGGGCCCGTCGGCGGTGCTCGAGGAGCACTTCCGGTCCGAGATCGACCACGACTGGGATGCCTGCCTGGCCACGTTCCGCGACGTCCCCCGCTACGAGATCGTGGCCACCGGTCAGGTCCACGAGGGAGCCGACGCGGTGGTGGCCTACCACCGGGCGCAGCGCACCGCCTTCCCCGACCAGCGCCACGAGCACGTGCGGATGCACGTCGCCGACGACGACACGGTCATCTCGGAGTTCGACCTCCTCGGCACCAACACCGGCGGGTTCCTGGGCCTGCCGCCCACGGGGAAGGCCTTCCGGGTGGCGGTGATCGCGGTGTTCGCCTTCGACGGCGACCGGATCACCAACGAGCGCGTCTACCTGGACAGCGCCAGCCTCCTGCGCCAGATAGGCCACGAGGACCTCCTACCCATCGCAGGAGTCGAGGAGTTCGCCGCAGCCCAGCTGAGGTGATCGGTTCACCGAGCCGGCAACGCGCGTCCCGCCATGGGCGTGTTGCTCAGAGGCGTCGGATCGGGCGGTCGACGGCGTAGCCCGAGGCGTCGACGATGCGGACCTCGACGTCCGCCGGGAGTCCCGCCACGGTGACGGTGGCATCGTCCCGGGTGGTGGTGATCGTCACGGGTGCGCCGTCGACCCGCGCCACGCCCCGCCAGTCGGCCGTGGCGGTCGACGTTGCCGCTCGACGTGGCGGTGCGCAGGGTCAACACGTCGATGGGGCGGGCGCCGACGTGGGCCATGACCGGGGCGAGCGGGATGAGCGACGCCGCCCGCTGGTAGAGCGGGAAGTGATCGATGGGGCTGTGGGTGGTGAGCCAGGTGGGGCCGTGGTGGTGCTCGCCGGTGAACCAGTGGACCCACTCGCCGTCGGGGAGGTACACGCGTCGGTCGCCCTCAGGGTTCGCAACCGGGGCCACGAGGAGGTCGTCGCCGAGGAGCCACTGGTCCGAGAGGTGCCAGGTGGTGGGGTCGTCAGGGTGGTCGACCACGAGGGCCCGGGCCAGCGGAACCCCCGCCGCCGCGGCGCGGTGCGCGTGCCCGAGCAGGTACGGCAGGAGCCGGTACCGCAGGTGGAGCAGGTCGCGGGCCAGGCCGGGGGTGGGACCGCGGTCGTAGAGCTCGCGGTTGCCGAACCCGTGGATGCGGCTGTGGGAGAGGAACAGGCCG
This sequence comes from Acidimicrobiales bacterium, assembly GCA_036724365.1. Taxonomy (GTDB): domain Bacteria; phylum Actinomycetota; class Acidimicrobiia; order Acidimicrobiales; family Iamiaceae; genus Aquihabitans. The sequence continues at coordinate 3,503 of DAIMFV010000161.1, forward strand.
GCCTGGAGCCACCGGACCAGCAGGTCGTCGTCGGGTTCGCCCATGAAGCCGCCGATGTCGGTGCTCCAGAACGGGAACCCGCACAGCCCCAGCGACAGGCCACCGCCGATGTTGGCGATGAGGTTGTCCCACCGGGCCGAGGAGTCGCCGCCCCAGTGGAGCGGGTACCGCTGGGAGCCGGCGAAGGCGGCGCGGGCCCAGATGATCCACTCGCCGGTGCGGGCGTGGGTGGCTTCGGCGACGGCGCGGTTGTAGAGCAGGGGGTACCGGTTGTGCATCCGGTGACCGGGGGTGCCGTCGTGGTACACACCGTCGACGGGTGCCTGCTCGCCGAAGTCGACCTTGATGGCGCGAGCCCCGAGGTCGAACAGCTTGCCGAGCCACCGCTGGTAGACCTCGACGCCATCGGGGTTGGTGACGTCGATGCACCCGACCCGCCCGCCCTCCCAGCCCGGCGTGTAGCAGAGCCCGATGTCGTAGAGGCTGCCGTCCTGGCGACGCACGAACCCGTCGACCGCCGCCAGCTCGTCGAACAGCGCCGAGCCCTGGGGGATGTAGGGCAGCTGCCACAACGACACCTTCACCCCCATCGCCCGCATGGCATCGAGGTACCCGGCCGGGTCGGGGAACCGGTCGGGGTCGAACTCGAGGTCGCAGAACCAGTCCCGGCGAAACCAGTGGGTGTCGAGGTGCAACACGTCGAAGGGGAGGTCCTCGGCGCGCATGCGCTCGGCGACCTCGAGCGTCTCGGCGGCCGACGAGTAGGAGATCTTCGACTGCCAGAACCCGAACGACCAGTCCGGTGGCACGTTGGGCCGGCCCGTCAGCTCGGTGTAGGCCCCGAGCACCTCGCGGATGTCGCCGACGAACACGAAGGCGTCGAACCAGTCGTCGTCCACCGCCACCTGGAGCTGGGGCGCGGAGCGGCTGCCGATCCAGGCGGTGAGGCGGGCGTCGTGGTTGGCGTACACGCCCCACCCGGCCGTGGTGACCCAGAACGGCACGTTCTTGTAGGCCCGCGGGGTGACGGTGCCGAACGCCTCCTCCATGTTCACGTCGATCGTCTGGCCGACCTTGTCGAGCCGCCCGAACTGCTCCCCGAACCCGTAGACGCACTCGTCGGGGCCGACCGAGAACACCTCGGTCGCCAGCCGGTGACCCTCCACGGGCGTGCGGCACACCCCGGTGGGGAACGCGTCCCACGCCCCCATCAGGTTCGACTCGCCGCCGCCGATGGTGCCGACCGGGTGGCCGTCGGCCCGTCGCACCAGCAGGGTGGGCCCGCCCAGCTCGGGCACCTCCACCTCGATGGAGGCCTCGCCGGTGGAGATGCGGACCCCGGTGGGGGTCTGCTCGGCACGCGCCGTCTCGTGGACCCGCACCTCGGTGGCCAGCATCGGAGTGTCGCCCGCCGGCACGTCGGCGCCGACGGCGAACCGGTAGCGGAAGGAACGGGGTCCGACCGCCTCGATGCGCAGCGTCAGCGAGGCGTCGATCGGCGGTCCGGCGAGCGCGACGCCCTCAGCAAGCCTGGTGGCGGTGGTGTCCGACGTGGCCGACACGTCGAGCACCACGAACCCCTGACCCAGCTCGCGGATGGTGGTCGTGGTGAGCCGGAGCCGGTCGACCTCGAGGCGTTCGAGGTGCCGGGTCGGCGGTCGTTCGGCGTCGTGATCCATGCGAAGGCTCCACTCGGTGTGCTGGTCGGGGCTGGGGCACGGCCGCAGGTCGCTCGGCCGGTTGCGGCCGGTTTCAGCAGCGGGAGCCCACGAGCGCCCGCCGTGCGGCGGTGGTTCAGGTCAGGCGGGGATCCTCGACGAGGAGACCTCGAAGGACGGTGGTGATGCCGCGGCCGAAGGTGCGATCGATGGCGGGACCGATCTGCACCGAGGCCATCGCCATGGCGAGCACGAAGCCCGTGAGTCCGTCGGCCAGGTCGGTGGCGGGGAGGTCGGGGCGGACCCAACCGACGCGCTGCCCCAGCTCCAGGACGGGTACGAGCGTGGCCCGCAGGTCGTCGAACGACGCGGACTCGAGCACGCGGCCCGTGAAGTCGGGTTCGAGCCCCGCGAGCAGCCGGCGGGCCAGCGGATGCCGCTCGATGATGTCGAGCACGGTGCCGAGCAGCCCCTGGAGCACCATCTCCTGCTCCTGCGACAGGAGCTCGGCGTCGAGCGCCATGAGCACACCGAGGTAGTCCGAGAACTCGCGGAACATGGCGCTCAGGTCGTCGTCGACGGCGGCGAAGAACAGCGCCTCCTTGTTCTCGTAGTGGACGAACGCCGTGGTGCTGCCCAGCCCGGCGTCACGGGAGATGACCGCCACGGAGGCACCGCGGTAGCCGTCGCGAGCGAACCGTTCCCGTGCCGCGGCGATCAGGAGACCCCGCGTACGTTCCCCACGAGCCGAAGCTGATCCGGACGCTTTGGACACCGTCGCCACACCCGGACACCGTACCGGCCGTTCTCCCCGGGAACAAGTACCTGAGTAAATCACTCGTTCACTGATGTATGGGCTCTCTGAACCCAAGGACGCGCCCGGACTCGCGAAACCGTTACACTTAGTGACGCGTCCCCACCACCAACTCCGAGGAGGAGAGCCATGCCGACCGAGGTTGTCAGAGTCGATGGAGCCCTCCTCGATCTGGCGAAGTCCGAGGGGGCGACGATGGGCCGTTCGGCGGCCAGCCAGCTCTCGCACTGGGCCCGCATCGGCCGGGCGATCGAACACTCCGGCATCCCGTCATCAGCGATCCACGCGGTGTTGGCACGTCAGCAGTCGTTCGACTCGCTCGACGACGAGGACCAGCGATCGGTCGCAGAGTTGTGGGGCCACTCGATCAAGGAGCGCATCGCCGGCCTCGACCTGGCGGCCGAGTTCGAAGTCACCGGAGCGGCCTACGCCGAACTCGACGATGACGGCAACGCAGTCATCGTGCGGCCCTCGAAGTCACCTGGTGCCAGCCCAGCCACAGCCCGTGCAGACAAGGCGACGAGCGGCGTTCTGCGACAGACCAAGCCAGGGGCGACGAAGTCCGGCATGACGACGACCAAGAGCAAGAACGTCAAGGGCGGGGCCGTGAAGTCCAAGGCCGCCAGGACACCGAAGGCCGCCCGCACCCCGTGAGGCTCCTCCATCTCCTGGCGGGACCGAACGGAGCAGGAAAGACAACCCTGTATGAGCGGTCCATCCGGCCAGAGACCGGGTTGCCCTTCGTCAACGCCGACGAGATCGCCCGGGCGATCGCCGGCGGAGGACCGATCACCCGGGACATCTCCGTCGAGGCCGCCGCGCTCGCGGCCCGACGGCGCGACGAGTTCATCGCCAACGGCACGTCATTCGTCGCAGAGACGGTCTTCTCCCACCCATCGAAAGTGGAGCTTGTCCGCGATGCCAAGGCGGCCGGGTATGACATCCGCCTTCACGTCGTCGTGATTCCCGTCGAGCTGAGCGTCCTGCGGGTCCAGGCCAGGGTGGAGAGCGGCGGCCACGACGTCCCGGAGGACAAGATCCGCCAGCGGCACGAACGCCTCTGGGCCCACGTCGCCGAAGCCGTCACGGTCGCCGACGAGACCATCCTCTACGACAACTCCAAAGCAGCATCCCCGCTGCGAGAGGTCGCCCGCTTCGTAGATGGCCGGCTGGTCACCGAAGCACCCGCCTGGCCGACGTGGGTCCCGCCCGAGCTGGTACCGCCAGAGAGGTGACCCGTCAGTGTCCCGTCGCCCATCTCGACCACCTCCGAGAAGTAAGGAGATGGGCGACACGACGCCGCAGCACTCAGCGGTCCGAATGAGGAACGTCGCCTGGTGTGCTCGGGTGCACCGCTGCTGACGCTCGCCGGCCCACGCACCCGCGCACCAGCAACCTCAGCGGATCCTGTCTCTGCTGCGAGAAGCCGTGAGGGCGAGTCGTGGCCGACCTCGGTTGCTCGGGTGTGCAACTCCGTCTCGGGCCGGAATCGGCGGAGGCGGCCTCCGGGACCGGGGGCCGCCTCTGGCATGCACAGGTGCTCGGCGCGCTTGGAGGGACTCGAACCCCCAACCTTCTGATCCGTAGTCAGATGCTCTATCCAATTGAGCTACAAGCGCCGGGTTGGCTGCAGCAGCGTAGTACCCGGCCCTCCGGGCGGGCCAACGGGCTACCCGCCTGGGGCCGGGCAACGGGCGGTCAACCGGCCGTGCGGGCGGCCTGGATCGCCGCCCGCTGGGCGTCGGACAGGGGCTTGAGCACCTCGCGCACGGTCACGCCCGACGCCCTTGCAGCCCGGGGAAGGAACCACTCGTAGACCAGGTCGGGGCGCTTGCGGGCGGTGTCGCGCAGCACCCAGCCGATGGCCTTGCGGATGAAGAACTCCCGCTCGTCCAACAGGGCGTCGGCGTAGCGGGCGAAGCGGTCGAAGTCGCCGGCACCCTGGCGCAGCGGGATCAGCAGGGCCAGCAGGGCGGCGCGGCGGATCCAGAAGTCGTCGTCGGTGGCCCACCGGTCCAGGACGTCGGCGGCCACCGGGGCGCGGTCAACGATCGGGCCCACCACCGACGGGGCCAGCCCGTCCACCAGGGCCCAGGTGCGGGACTCCCGGAGGAGCCGCTCCAGGAGCGGCAGGTCGGCCCGGTCCAGTAGGTGGCCGTACTCCTCGAGCAGTTCCACCGCCACCATCCGGCGTTCGTGCACCGGCACGGCCCACAGCGCCTCCGCCAGCGCCACCAGGTCGTGGTGGTCCAGGTCGGGCAGGCGCCCGCGGACGTCCCGGGCCACGGTGCGGATGGCCGGCATCGACACCCC
>DAIMFV010000162.1:0-488 GCA_036724365.1 Acidimicrobiales bacterium
GCATCGAGGTGATCCTCGACGTCGTCTACAACCACACCGCCGAGGGCAACCACCTGGGCCCCACGTTGTCGTTCCGGGGCATCGACAACGCCGCCTACTACCGGCTGGTGCCAGACGACCGGCGTCGCTACTTCGACACCACCGGCACCGGCAACAGCCTGAACATGGCCCACCCCCAGACCCTGCAGCTCATCATGGACTCGCTGCGGTACTGGGTGACCGAGATGCACGTCGACGGCTTCCGCTTCGACCTGGCATCCACCCTGGCCCGCCAGTTCCACGAGGTCGACCGGCTGTCCGCCTTCTTCGACCTGATCCACCAGGACCCGGTGATCAGCCAGGTGAAGCTGATCGCCGAGCCGTGGGACGTGGGCGAGGGCGGCTACCAGGTGGGCAACTTCCCGCCCAAGTGGTCCGAGTGGAACGGCGAGTACCGAGACGCCGTGCGCGACTTCTGGCGGGGCGAGCCCGGCACCGTGGGCGAGCTG
>DAIMFV010000162.1:498-8245 GCA_036724365.1 Acidimicrobiales bacterium
CGTCCCGCCTCACCGGCAGCTCCGACCTGTACCAGTCCGACGCCCGCCATCCGGTGGCCAGCATCAACTTCGTGACGGCCCACGACGGCTTCACCCTGCGGGACCTGGTCTCCTACAACGAGAAGCACAACGAGGCCAACGGCGAGGGCGGGGCCGACGGCGAGAACCACAACCGCTCCTGGAACTGCGGGGCCGAGGGCGACACCGACGATCCCGCCGTGCTCGCCTGCCGGGCGGCCCAGCAGCGCAACCTGCTGGCCACGCTGCTGCTCTCCCAGGGTGTGCCCATGGTGCTGGCCGGAGACGAGCAGGGCCGCACCCAGGGCGGCAACAACAACGCCTACTGCCAGGACAACGAGGTCTCCTGGCACGACTGGGAGGCCGCCGACCGGGACCTGTTGGCCTTCACCCGCCGGCTGGTCCAGCTGCGCCGCGACCACCCCACGTTCCGGCGTCGGCGGTTCTTCCAGGGGCGCCCCATCCGGGGCACGGTCGACGTGGGCTGGTGCAAGCCCGACGGCACCGAGATGGACGACCACAACTGGGCCGACGACCACGCCCGCAGCCTGGGCCTGTTCCTGAACGGCGAGGGCATCAACGACGTCGACAGCCGGGGCCAGGTGCTGGTGGACGACTCGTTCCTGGTGCTGCTCAACGCCTACCACGAGGACATCACCTGGACGCTCCCCACCCAGTGGGGCGACCGCACGTGGACCGTGGAGCTGGCCACCACCCCCACCCCCGAGCCGGGCCACGGCGTCGGCGCCGAGCTGGTGGTGCCCGCCCGCTCCCTGGTCGTCCTGATCGACACCACCCCCGACGACCCCACGTCCTGAGCCGGCGCGGCCGGCCTGATCTGGGGTGCCTCCCGGAGTCCGCAGCCGCCGATCGGCGGTGGGTCGCGGGCGACGCTACGTCGGGCTGGTCGGGATTGCACGGGTGAGAACGCGGCTCCGTAGGGTGGCCCGGTTTCCGTGGATCGCTGCCGTGAGGACAGGGGGACCATGCTGATCAAGCTCCTGCGCACGCACCTCGGCCCGTACCGCAAGCCGCTGGCCGTGGTGGTCGTGCTCACCACCGTCCAGACCGTGTGCACCCTGCTGCTGCCCACGCTCAACGCCGACATCATCGACAAGGGCGTGGTGCGCGGCGACACCGACTACATCTGGCGCACCGGCGGCCTCATGCTGCTCGTTACGGTGGTGCAGGTGTTCTTCGCGGTGGCGGCGGTGCGGGTGGCGGCCCGGGTGGCCATGTCGTTCGGGCGCGACGTTCGGGGCGAGCTGTTCCACCGGGTCACCGGGTTCTCGGCCCAGGACGTGGCGTCGTTCGGGGCGTCGTCGCTCATCACCCGGATCACCAACGACGTCACCCAGGTGCAGGTGCTGGTGATGATGGCCGTCACCATGCTGGTGGCGGCACCGATCACCATGGTCGGCGGCGTCGTCATGGCCGTCCGGGAAGACGCCGGGCTGTCGCTCATGTTGCTGGTGGCGGTGCCGGCGCTGGTGGGGGCGGTGGGCGTGGTCATCAGCCGCATGCTCCCGCAGTTCCAGGCGATGCAGGAGCGCATCGACCGCATCAACCTGGTGCTGCGCGAGCAGATCACCGGCATCCGGGTGGTGCGGGCCTTCGGCCGCGAGCCCCACGAGGCCCGGCGCTTCGACCGGGTGAACCGCGACCTCACCGAGACGTCGCTGCGGGCCGGGCGGCTCATGGCGATGATGTTCCCCCTCGTGGTGTTCGTGCTCAACGCGTCCAGCGTGGGGGCGATCTGGCTGGGCGGCGACCGCATCGCCTCGGGCGACATGCAGGTGGGTGCGCTGATCGCCTTCCTGAGCTACCTCATCCAGATCCTCATGGCCGTGATGATGGCCACCTTCGTGGTGGGCCAGGCGCCCCGGGCGTCGGTGAGCGCCGAACGCATCTCCGACGTGCTCGACGCCGTGCCGTCCATCGCCGACCCGGTCGACCCCGTCACCGAGCTGAGCGGGCCGGCGAGCCTGGAGCTGCGCAACGTGGAGTTCCGCTACCCGGGCGCCGACTTCCCGGTGTTGTGCGACATCTCCTTCACCGCCCGCGCCGGTCAGACCACCGCCATCATCGGCAGCACCGGCTCCGGCAAGTCCACGCTGGTGAACCTGGTACCCCGCCTGTTCGACGTCACCGGCGGGTCGGTGCTGGTGAACGGGGTCGACGTGCGCGAGCTGGACCCCCAGCTGCTGTGGAGCCGCATCGGGCTGGTGCCCCAGAAGCCGTACCTGTTCTCGGGCACGGTGGCCCACAACCTCCGCCAAGCCGACCCCGACGCCACCGACGACGACCTGTGGGCCGCGCTGCGGGTGGCCCAGGCCGCCGACTTCGTGGCCGAGATGCCCAGCGGGCTCGACGCCCCGATCAGCCAGGGCGGTTCCAACGTGTCGGGCGGCCAGCGCCAGCGCCTGGCCATCGCCCGGGCCCTGGTGCGCAAGCCCGACATCTTCTTGTTCGACGACTCGTTCTCGGCCCTCGACCTGGCCACCGACGCCCGGCTCCGGGCCGCGCTCGCCCCGGTGGTGGCCCAAGCGGTCACGGTGATCGTGGCCCAGCGGGTGTCCACCATCATCAACGCCGACCAGATCCTCGTGGTGGAAGACGGCCAGCAGGTGGGGCTGGGCACCCACGCCGAGCTGCTGGCCACCTGTCCCACCTACGCGGAGATCGTGGCCTCCCAGGACACCGGGGAGGCGGCGGCGTGAGCGACCCCACCGATCCCGCGCCACCCGAGGCGGTGGACGACGAGCCGGTCCGGCCACCCGAGGCCGAGCAGCGCACCATCGGTCCGCGCTTCGGTGCCGCCGGGGTGCCCATGGAGCGGTCCAAGGACCTGAAGAACTCGTCGCGCCGCCTCGCCGCCCGGCTCCGTCCCGAGCGGACGGGGGTGGCCGCCGTGCTCCTGCTCACCGTGGTCAGCGTGGTCCTGCTCGTCTACGCCCCCCGGTTGCTGGGCGAGGCCACCAACGTGATCGTCGACGGCCTGTTCAGCGGCCAGGGGATCGACTTCGGCCGCCTCCACGGGATCCTGCTCACCGTGCTGGGCATGTACGTGGCGGCCACCGTCCTCTCCTACACCCAGGCCTACGTGCTGGCCGGGGTCGTGCAGCGGGCCATGGCCCGCTTGCGCACCGACGTCGAGGACAAGCTCAACAAGATGCCACTGCGCTGGATCGACGGCCAGCCCCGCGGCGATCTGCTCAGCCGGGTCACCAACGACATCGACAACCTGGCCCAGAGCCTCCAGCAGACCCTCAGCCAGATCCTCAACTCCTCCATGACCCTGGTGGGCGTGCTGGTGATGATGCTCACCATCGACCCGCTGCTGGCCGTGGCCACCCTGGTCATCGTCCCCCTGTCGATCGTGACCATGAAGGCCATCACCACGCGGTCGAAGAAGCGCTTCGTGGAGCAGTGGAAGCACACCGGATCCCTCAACGCCCAGGTGGAGGAGGTGTTCACCGGCCACTCGCTGGTCAAGGTCTTCGGTCGCCAGCGAGACGTGGAGGAGCGCTTCAACGCCAAGAACGAGGAGCTGTTCCAGGCCGCCTACGGCGCCCAGTTCATCTCAGGCGTCATCCAGCCGGCGATGATGTTCTTCGGGAACCTGAACTACGTGGCCATCGCCCTCATCGGCGGCCTGCGGGTGTCGTCGGGCCAGATGAGCATCGGTGACATCCAGGCCTTCATCCAGTACTCGCGGCAGTTCACCCAGCCGCTCACCCAGCTGGCATCGATGATCAACGTGATGCAGTCGGGCATCGCCTCGGCCGAGCGGGTGTTCGAACTGCTCGACGCCGAGGAGGAGCACGACCAGGCGGTGCGCACCCTGGCCGACGCCGACATTCGGGGCCTGGTGGAGTTCCGCGACATCGCCTTCTCCTACGACCCGGCCCAGCCGCTCATCACGGACCTGTCGCTGCGGGCCGAGCCCGGTCACACGGTGGCCATCGTGGGCCCCACCGGCGCCGGCAAGACCACGCTGGTCAACCTGTTGATGCGCTTCTACGACCTCGACGACGGAGCCATCACCCTCGATGGTGTCGACATCTCCGAGCTGGCCCGCGCCGACCTCCGGCGCAACCTGGGCATGGTGCTTCAGGACACCTGGCTGTTCCAGGGCACCATTCGAGACAACATCGCCTACGGCAACCTCGACGCCACCGACGACGAGATCCTGGCCGCGGCCCGCGCCGCCTACGTCGACCGCTTCGTGCACTCCCTGCCCGACGGCTACGACACGGTGATCGACGACGAGGGCTCCACGGTGAGCGCCGGCGAGAAGCAGCTCCTCACCATCGCCCGGGCCTTCCTGGCCAACCCGCGGATCCTCATCCTCGACGAGGCCACCAGCTCGGTCGACACCCGCACCGAGGTGCTCATCCAGCGGGCCATGGCGGCGCTGCGCAGCGACCGCACCAGCTTCGTGATCGCCCACCGGCTCTCCACGATCCGAGACGCCGACACCATCCTGGTCATGGAGTCCGGCCGCATCGTGGAGCAGGGTTCGCACCACGAGCTCCTGGCCCGCGACGGTGCCTACGCCCGCCTCTACAACGCCCAGTTCGAGGCCCCGGCGGTCGAGCTCGACACCGACGTGGCCTGACGGGCGGCTGCCCGGATCGTCACGGTCAGGGCTGGTCGCGGGCGGCGCGGGCGGCGCGCATGGCGTCGCTGGGGGCGGGGGCGTCGTGACCCTGCACGGTCTGGCCCACCGCGGCCAGCAGGTGGCGGGGGCGGGTGAGGAACCGTCCGGCGGCCAGGAGCCACAGGCCCACCGCCACCACCGCGGCGCCGGCGCCGAACCAGGGGCCGAGGTCGGCGTCCAGGCCGTTGCCGGCCACCACCAGGGCGGCCACCGCGCCCAGCAGGGCGACGAGCGTGGTGAGGACCGCCGCCGACTCGAACTGGGTGAGCCGACGGTCGCGGTAGGCGTCATCGAGGTCACCCACGCCGGGCGTGTGGCGCTGGATCATGCGGAGGGGTGCGGTCACGCTGCGGGCGGCCACGGGGGCCCACACCGCGTAGACCAGCGCCACCAGGTACAGGTACCGGTTCGGCACCCCGCTGGTGAACGCCCCACCGGCCGCGTCGATCCGGATGGCGTGCTCCACCAGCCCTGCGGCCCCGAGGGTGGCCACCGTGGTGGCGATCAACAAGAGCAGGGCCTTGGTGTAGCGCAGCACCGCGATGCGGATGCTCAGCACGTGCTTGGCGAGCAGGGCCTCGGTGCGGGCCACGTCGCGGGCCAGGGTGCGGTCCCGGTGGATGCCGGCCAGCCGGAACGACTGCCGGAGCCGGTCGTCGTCGCCCGCCGGTCCCTCGGCGGCCACCGTGCCCCACACCTCGAAGGTGCGGGTGTCGAAGCGGTCTCGCCACCCGTCGTCGTCGGGGTTGGCCGGCACCAGGAGGGCCCGGGTCCACGGGTCCCGTCGGCCCTCGTCGAGGGCGTCGGCCATGGCCGGACTCAGTTCGTCGTCGTGGAAGCCCAGGCCGGGCACGATGAAGCGCGGGTTGAACACGGTGTGCCCGGTCCGGCCGCTGTCGGACGAGCCGAACGTGTTGCTGGTGAAGTAGAAGCCGAGGAGGTCGCCCACCAGCAGGTAGATGGCCACCACCGGCAGCAGGATCGACAGGAAGGCGGCCAGGCCGATGCCGCCGTAGACGAGGGGGCTCTGACCGGCGTCGTGCGAGGCGATGAGCAGCGTGGTGAGCTTGGGGAAGCCGTCGCGGAGGAAGAGCGGCAGCAGCAGCACCAGGGCCGACCCGCCCAGGAGGGCCTGGCCGACCCGGTGCACCGTGGAGAGCCGGACCTCGCTACGTTGCAGGAAGGCCCGCATGGCCGCCCGCGAGTCATCGTCGGAGATCGTGGTCATGGGTCCATCCTGGTGCGCGAGGGTGGGTGGTGGATGACTCCTGACCCTGTCGACGTTCCAGGTTCCACCCGCGCCCCGGGACCGGTCGATCCGCCCCGCTGGGCCCGGCGGGTGGTCGGCGGGTGGGACCTCACGTTGCGGGTGCAGCCGGCGGCCCGCCGCAGCGAGGTGGTCGGCGAGCACGGCGACGCCCTCAAGGTGCGCCTCGCCGCCCCGGCCAACGACGGCAAGGCCAACGCCGAACTGGTCCGGTTCCTCGCCGATGCGCTGGGCGTGCCGCAACGCTCGGTCGAGATCCTCCGCGGCCACCACGCCCGGGACAAGGTGGTCCGGCTGCCCGACCCCGCCGATCCCCGCCGCCTGATCTGACCCTGCGCGTCAGTACCGGTCGGGCACGAAGGTCTGGTCGCCCAACGGGGGGCGGACGTAGTCGTCGGCCCGTCGGGCGGGCAGCGACAGCGGCGCCGAGGTGACGTCCTCGTACGGGACCTGGGTGAGCAGGTGCCGGATGCAGTTCAGGCGGGCCCGTCGCTTGTCATCGGCGTCGACCACCCACCACGGCGACCACTTGGTGTCGGTGTGGGCGAACATGGCGTCCTTGGCACGGGAGTAGTCGGCCCACCGCGCCCGGGACTCCAGGTCCATGGGGCTCAGCTTCCACCGCTTGGCCGGGTTCTGGATGCGGTCCAGGAAGCGCCGCTCCTGCTCCTCGTCGCCCACCGAGAACCAGTACTTCACCAGGATGATCCCCGAGCGGATCAGCATGCGCTCGAACTCGGGGCACGACCGGAGGAACTCCTCGTGCTCGTCGTCGCTGCAGAACCCCATCACCCGCTCGACCCCGGCGCGGTTGTACCAACTGCGGTCGAACAGCACGATCTCGCCGGCCGACGGCAGCTCGGCCACGTAGCGCTGGAAGTACCACTGGGACCGCTCGCGCTCGGTGGGGGTGCCGAGGGCCACCACCCGCACCACCCGGGGGTTGGTGCGGTCGACGATGCGCTTGATGGCGCCGCCCTTGCCCGCCGCGTCGCGCCCCTCGAAGAGCACGCACACCCGCAGACCCTCGGTGCGCACCCACTCCTGGAGCTTCACCAGCTCTCGCTGGAGGCGGGTGAGCTCCTTCTCGTACCAGGAGGTCTCGATCCAGCCCTTCTTGTCGAGGGGGGCGGGGCGCGTCATCCGGCGAACTTGCCGAGGCGGATCCGCTCGGCCTCCATCAGGGCGATCTCCTGGGCGGCCGACACCACGATCTCGGGGTCCGGCACGAAGTCGACGTCGGTGGCCCGGCCCTCGTAGGGGACGGCGTTGAGGATGCTGCGGATGGCGTTGAGCCGGGCCCGGTGCTTGTCCTCGGAGCGGATGATCGTCCAGGGCGCGTCCTGGGTGGAGGTCTTGGTGAGCATCCGGTACTTCATGTCGGTGAAGTCGTCCCAGTGCTCCTGGGCCTGCACGTCGATCTCGCTGAGCTTCCACTGGCGCAGCGGATCGGTGCGGCGCCGCTCGAACCGACGGGCCTGCTCCTCCTTGGTGACGCTGAAGTACAGCTTGACCAGGATGGTGCCCTGGCGGACCAGGTCCTTCTCGAAGCCGGTGACGCCGCGCAGGAAGTTGCGGTGCTCCTCATCGGTGCAGAACCCGAACACCGGCTCCACCATGGCCCGGTTGTACCAACTCCGGTCGAACAGCACGATCTCGCCGGCGGTGGGGAACTGGGCCACGTAGCGCTGGAAGTACCACTGGCCGCGCTGTTCCTCGGTGGGCCGGCCCAGGGCGACCACGCGGTAGTGCTTCTCGTTCATGTAGCGGGTGACCCGGCGGATGGTGCCGCCCTTGCC